>NZ_JAMGSI010000002.1:0-322125 GCF_023516715.1 Akkermansia massiliensis
CCCCTATCTCCCCTATCTCCCCTATCTCCCCCAAAGACAGCCCCCACAACCACATCCTTGCAGTTTGTGACGATTTCTTAACCAGGTTTCTCTTCCTCACCATGGGGGCGGGAGGGTATCACTTCCCCGTCTTCCGGCATGAACGGCGCTACCGTCCGGGAAACGGAAGACGCAACACAACAGAAAAGACGCCATGAAATTTGTCGCCAAAATCCTGACCATCGCAGCCGCTCTCAGCTCCCTGAGCATGGCCGCCGAGAAAGTAACCGTTGACAGCAGCATCAAGCCGTATGCGCCCACCAGCGGCGTTTCCGGCAACCTGAGCGCCGTCGGTTCCGATACGCTGAACAACCTGATGACCCTTTGGGCGGAAGGATTCAGCAAGAAGTACCCCAGCGTCAAAATAGGCGTTGAAGGCAAAGGTTCTTCCACGGCTCCCCCCGCCCTCACGGCAGGGACGGCCCAGCTCGCCCCCATGAGCCGCCAGATGAAGCGGGAGGAAATAGCGGCCTTTGAAGCCAAATACGGCTACAAGCCGACGGAAATCAAGGTGGCCCTGGACGCCGTGGCCTTCTTCGTCAACAAGAACAATCCCATCCAGGCCCTTTCCCTGTCGCAGATTGACTCCATCTTCTCCTCCACCTTCAAGCGCGGGGGCTCCAACATCTCCGACTGGGGCGATGCGGGCGTCCCCTCCATGAAGGGAAAAGCCATCTCCATCTACGGCCGTAACAGCGCCTCCGGCACGAACGGCTTCGTGAAGGAAATCGCCCTGAAGAAGGGGGACTACAAAAACTCCGTGAAGGAACAGCCCGGCTCCTCCGCCGTCGTGCAGGGCATCAGCTCCGACGAACAGGGGATCGGCTATTCCGGCATCGGATACGTCACCTCCGGCGTGAAAACCCTCTCCCTGGCGGAAAAAGGCGGCCAGGTGGCCGTGCAGCCCTCCTATGACAACTGCATCAGCGGCAAATACCCGCTCTCCCGCTACCTGCTGATTTACGTCAACAAGAAGCCCGGCGAACCCCTGGACACCCTGACCAGGGAATTCATCAAGTTCATCGTCTCCAAGGACGGCCAGGAAATCGTGACCAAGGACGGCTATTACCCGATTCCCGCCAAGGTCAGCGCGGATGTCCTCAAGAGCATTGAATAAACACCCCTTCCATACGCCATCAACACATGCCGGGGCAGGACTGCGGCCTTCCCGCCGGAGTCCTGCCCCCAACTCCCCTCTCCACCGCCTGCCGTCATGAGCGCCAAAGTCCCTTCTCCCGCGCCCCCCAAGAAGCCCAAGCCCGTTCCGGAACGCTTCCAGGTGGCAAAAACCACGCTGTGGTTTGACCGCATCATGACTAAAACCATCATCGGCGGGGGCTTTACCGTCATTGTAGCCGTTTTCGGCATCCTCTTTTTCCTGCTGGCCGTCACCATTCCCCTCTTCCAGGGCGCGGACGTGGAAGAACGGCAGCACCTTTCCCCGTCCGCCCCGGTCCAGGGGACCTGGGGCCTGGACCCTTCCGGCACGTTCCCCTTCGTCTATGACAACGGCAAAAACGTCTTCTTTCTGGACAAGGCAACCGGGAACCTCAACCCCGCTCCCGTATCCCTGCCGGACGGGGAAACCGTCTGCGCCCATTCCTATGATTCATCCCTGGCGGCCTACGCCATCGCCACGGAATCCGGCAAGGCAGGCCTTATCTCCGTCCATTCCGGACTCAACATCCACGGCCAGGCGAACGCGCACGGCCCGGACAAGGCCGGAACGGAAACCAGCCCGCTCTACCCCTTGACGGAAAGCGGCTCCGTTCCCGGCAGAATATCCCGCATAGCCTACGCGGACGCGGGGGAACGGAAAATCTTCACCGCGACCGCGGAGACGGAACAGGGTCCGCGCCTCCTGCTGATGACGCTGGAGGAATCCCGCTCCCTGCTCCATGAAGGGGAGCTGGCCCCCTCCGGCTTCCATGATCTGACGGACCAGCTTGAAGGCCGCCCCGCCGCCCTGCTGCCCGGCGCCTCCGGAGACAGCCTCGTCATCGCTACGGACACGGACAAACTCCTCTACTTCTCCTATGATGAAGACCGGGAAACGTGGGTCAAGCGGCAAACCATTCCGTCCCCCCTGGGAAGCGGAGAAAAAATGACCTCCGTCAACTGGCTCTTCGGAGACATGTCCCTGGTGATAGGCGGCGACAAGGGAAGCCTTAAAATTTTCAGCCTGTATCCCCACCCCCGCCCGGACGGCCCCGCCGTGCGCCTCTTCGGGCAGACCAGGCAGTTCCCCCCCCTGGACGGCCCGGTGCAGCATTACGCCGCCTCCGGCATCAACCGTTCCTTCCTGGTCTCCACCCCGCGTGAGCTCAGGCTCTGCTACGGAACCACGGCTGACGTCCGCTGGAGCAGCGACCCGCTGGAATTCACCCCCGTCCAGCTGGCGGCCAGCACGGAATTCAACTCCGCCATTGCCGTGGACGCCGGGGGAAAGGTCCACTTCTTCTCCATGGAAGACAGGCACCCGGAAGCAGGGTCCAAAGCCCTGGCCGGGAAAATCTGGTATGAAGGGTATGACTCCCCCAAATGGCTCTGGCAATCCGTGGGCGGCACGGACGACTACGAATCCAAGCTCTCCCTGATGCCCCTGGTCTTCGGCACGCTGAAAGGCACCCTGTACGCCCTCGTCTTCGCCGTTCCGGTAGCGGTCATGGCCGCCATTTACACGGCCCACTTCATGGCCCCCTCCGTCAAGCGGGTGGTAAAACCCGTCATGGAAATCATGGCGTCCCTGCCCTCCGTGGTGCTGGGCTTCTTCGGCGCGCTCTACCTGGCCCCCAGAATGGAGGACAAGGTGCCCGCCCTGCTCTGCATGGCCGTCCTCATTCCCGGCCTGGCGGCCCTGATCGCGTGGTTCTGGACCACGCGGCCCGCGGCCTGGCGCAACAAATTCAGCCGCGGCGTGGAATACATCGTCATGACTCCCGTCATCCTGCTCTGCGCCTGGTTCTGCTGGGAATACCTGGGCTACTGGCTGGAACAGCCCCTCATCAGCCTCTGCCGCGGCGTCATGGGACTGTGGGGCGTGGGGGACTTCCAGGCCGCCAGCTTCGCGGACCTGTGGCGCAACGGCTTCGGCATGCCCTATGAACAGCGCAACTCCCTGGTGGTGGGGTTCATCATGGGCTTTGCCGTCATCCCCGTCATCTTCACCATTTCCGAGGATGCCCTGAGCAACGTCCCCCCTTCCCTTATCGCCGCCTCGGAGGCGCTGGGGGCCAGCCGCTGGCAGATGGTCCGCACCGTGGTCCTTCCGGTGGCTTCCGCGGGCATTTTCTCCGCCCTGATGATAGGTCTGGGCAGAGCCGTGGGGGAAACCATGATCGTGCTGATGGCCACGGGGAACACCCCTATCATGGACTGGAACATCTTCAACGGCATGCGCACCCTCTCCGCCAACATCGCCACGGAACTGCCGGAGGCGGCGCAGGACTCCACCCACTACCGCGTCCTCTTCCTGGGCGGCCTCATTCTCTTCTCCATGACTTTCATTCTGAACACTCTGGCGGAAATCGTGCGCCAGCGGCTCCGCAAACGCTTCAACGTCATTTGAGACTTCCTCTCCATCTTCCATGAAACAGGACTTCAGCCTTCCGCCCGCTCCCAAACGCCCCCTGGGGGAAGTCAACATCTGGCTCACCTCCATCGGGCTCTCCCTGGGCCTCATCATGATCTTCGGCCTGCTGGGCATCATCGTCTTCAACGGCCTGGAGGCCTTCTGGCCCAAAACCGTCCATGAACTGACGATCGCCCCCGCTTCACAGGGGGAAAAACCCCTTGTCCTGTACGCCGGCATCACGAAGGACCAGACGCGCCACATGCCCGCGGACCCCGCCCTCCCCGGCTCCATGGCGAAGGACGTGCGGGAATACCAGCTCTTCACCGGAAGCAAGGAAGCCTACGGGCAATCCTACCGCTACGTGGACGCGCACAACGTCACCGCCTCCTCCACCCCAAAAGGGCTCCTGTGCCTGGAACGCATGGAGGGAGGAAAAGCCCTGGTCAAACCGCTGGAGCTCAAGCTGGCCTCCGGAGAAACCGTCCCGGCCTCCTCCCCGGAATTCATGACGGCCTTCCGCCGCGCGCTGGACCGGGAAGCGGAGTTGCGGGACGACATCAAGGCCATTGACGCCAAAGACATCGGCGCCGTCAACACCCGGCTGGCGGACGCCAAGCTGGACATCAAGGCCATTGAACGCTCCTATGACATCCGGGAGGAAAACGGACGGCGCACGGCCACGCCCAGGGAAAACCCCATCCTCACAGGCATGGATGACCCGGCGGGGGAACTGGACCGGCTCCGCGCCAGGGTGGAGCAGCTCAACGCGGAATACGCCCGGTACACCGCAGAAGCGGGCAGGCTGAGGGAACAGCAGGGCCGGGACACGCTCGTGTATGCCCTGGGAGACGGGGAGAAGAAGGAAACCGGCATGGACAAAATCGTTTACGGCTACCAGCCGAACGACCTGGGCTTCTTCGGCAAATGCGGCGTCTTCCTCCACAACCTGTACCACTTCATCATGGATGACCCGCGGGAGGCCAACACGGAAGGCGGCATCTTCCCCGCCATCTTCGGCACCTTCATCATGACCCTGCTCATGAGCGCGCTGGTCACGCCCGTGGGGGTCATCGGCGCCATCTACCTGCGGGAATACGCCCGGCAGGGAGCCCTGGTGCAGGCCGTGCGCATCTGCGTGAACAACCTGGCGGGCGTGCCTTCCATCGTCTTCGGCGTCTTCGGCCTCGGCTTCTTCGTCTACTACCTGGGCGGAACGATTGACGAACTCTTCTACTGGAAAAAGCTGGCCGTGGACAACACGCCCACCTTCGGCACCTCCGGCATCCTGTGGGCCTCCCTCACGCTGGCCCTGATGACGCTGCCCGTCGTCATCGTCTCCACGGAGGAAGCCCTCTCCGCCGTCCCCCGCGGGCTGCGGGAGGCGGCCCTGGCCTGCGGAGCCTCCAAATGGCAGATGATCAAGCGCATCATCCTTCCCAGCGCCCTGCCGGGCGTCATGACCGGCCTCATTCTGGCCATGGCCCGCGGCGCGGGGGAAGTGGCCCCACTCATGGTCACGGGCGTGGTGAAGCTGGCCCCTTCCCTGCCCATTGACGGGGAAGGCCCCTTCATCCACCTGGAGCGCAAATTCATGCACCTGGGCTTCCACATCTATGACGTGGGGTTCCAGTCGCCGGACTCGGACGCCGCCCAGCCCATGGTCTTCGCCACCACTCTGCTGCTCATCCTGCTGGTGGTGGTCATGAACCTCACGGCCATCCTCATCCGCAACCGCCTGCGCAAAAAATACGCGGCCTCCAGCTTCTAACCCCGTTCTCCTTCACCATCCCATGACTGAACCAGCCGCCCCAGACGACGATCCCATCATTGAAGTGGAAGATTTCTCCTTCTTTTACGGAAGCAAACAGGTTCTCTTCAACATCGGCATGACCTTTGAAACCAACCGCGTGACGGCCCTCATCGGGCCCTCCGGCTGCGGAAAATCCACCCTGCTCCGCAACATCAACCGCATGAACGACCTGGTTCCGGACGTCCGCCACCAGGGGGACATCCGCATTGACGGCACCAGCCTGTACGATCCGCGCGTGGAAGTCATCTCCCTGCGCAAGCGCGTGGGCATGGTCTTCCAGAAATACAACCCTTTCCCTAAAAGCATTTATGAAAACATCGTCTTCCCCCTCCGCGTGGCGGGACGCAGCAGGCGCGCGGAACTGGATGAAACCGTGGAACGCAGCCTGAAAGGCGCCGCCCTGTGGGACGAAGTGAAGGACAAGCTGCACGAAAGCGCCTACGGCCTTTCCGGAGGCCAGCAGCAGCGGCTGTGCATCGCCCGCGCCATCGCCAACCGCCCCCAGATCCTGCTGATGGACGAGCCCTGCGCCGCCCTGGACCCCATCGCCACGCTGAAAATAGAAGACCTGATGGAAGACCTGAAAAAAGACCTCACCATCGTCATCGTCACCCACAACATGCAGCAGGCCACGCGCATTGCGGACCGCACCGCCTTCATGTACATGGGCCGCCTGGTGGAATACGGGGAAACGTCTCAAATCTTCACCAACCCCGCGGAAAAAGAAACGGAAGCCTACATCACGGGCCGTTTCAGCTAAAAAGCCCAACTTCCAAGCCATTCACCTCATGACACCTCCCGGCAACCACATCCTCCCCCACTATGACGCGGCCCTGAACGCCATCCGCACCCGCGTCAACGCCGTCTGCGGCAGCCTGCTGAAACACATGGACGTCCTGGAACGGGTCATCTCCGGCCCGGACAGCGACGGGGCCAACGGCATCATTGCGGACGGGGAACCGCTCAGCGAAGAAACCCGCCAGGTTCTCTCCCTCTGCGCCGCCGTGCTCACCCAGTTCCATCCCCTGGGGTCCGACCTGCGGCTTGTGCTCACCTTTTCCCGCTGCGGGGACAAGCTCCAGGAATGCATGGAGGAAGTCACGGGCATCGCCAGGCACGCCAAGGCATCCATCAGGCGCCGGGAGTCCCTATGCACGGATATAGTGCTCCCCCTGCTGGACATGGCCGTCTCCGAATTCCGGGACGCCGCACGGTGCCTGGAAACGCAGGACGCGGACGCCGCACGGGAAATACGCCTGCGGGACAAAAAGCTGGACAAGGCCCACCGCAAGGCGCTGGCCCTGCTGGTATCCCCGGAAAGGGAAAACACGCCCTCCCTCAACGTCAACCTGCTCTTCATCATCCGCTCCCTGGAGCGCATCGGAGACATTGCCAAAACCATCGCCGCCACCGTCGTCTTCCTGAAGGAAGCCACGGACATCCGCCACGGAAAAGAGAAATAAACCGCGTATTTTCCGCCGATTATTCCCCCGATTATTCCGCCTTGCTCACGCTGAAGCAGTACACGGCGGGGTTGATCAGGGCCAGGGGGAGGTAGAACACGGCAAAGGACAGGGAGCCGCCGTACAAAACCAGGCACAGGGCGGAAACGATAAACAGGATTCCGATTTTAAGGCTCCGCGCCCAGTCCTGGCGGTTCACCAGCCAGATGAAGGCCGCGCATACAAAGCCGATGACCACGCACAACACCCCGCCCATGGTGAGGAACTGAATATAACTGGAACAGAATTGTTCCAGCCAACGCACATTATCCGGACTGGGGGGATTACCTTCCCAGGCAAAAACGCCCGGCGGCAGCAGCGCCCACAACAGCACGGAAAAGAACACCAGGCGGTCCGTATTAAGGCGATAGGTCATGCGGGGGTAAGGTACCATTTCCGTGCATGGGATAACAAGTGAAATCGGCCGCTCCCGGCTGTTCCGGGAACGGTTCCTTTACAGGGGAGCAAATGCACCGTCTCCGGCGCCATTGACGGCGATTCCGTCTATTTCCACCAGCCAGCCGGGGCGGCAGACGGGGGCTTTCAACAGCAGATGGGGGACGGCGGCCAGCGGGGATTCCATCAGGCGGCGGCTGACCGTTTCCCGGTCCGCCCAGTCGCGCAGGTACACCACAGCCTGCTTCAGGTCGCACAGGCTTCCGCCGCTCCTTTCCATCAGGGCGTTCATGTTTTCCAGGGTGCGGTCCGTCTGCCGCGCCACGTCTCCCGGATGGACAATGTTTCCCTGCGCGTCAATGCTGGCCGTGCCGGAAAGGAAGTAGTGGGAGCGGTCCCCGTACACGATGCGGGCGCCGCGTTCAAAGGCCACCCGGTACAGGTGCGTGGGGGACAGGTAATCCGGAGCCTCCATGTAACGGACCTGCCCCGGCTTCAGCCCGACGATTCCCAGGCTGTCCATGTGCAGCAGGCGCCCCGGCGTTTCCGTACAGCCTTCAATGCCCGTGCTGGCGATGAAATGGCTCTCCGGGGTCAGTCCGTAACGGCCAAAGCATTCATTGCGGCCTTCCACCAATCCGCGGTAGTTGTTGTCAATGTCCCGGCAGTAAATCCACGTGCGGTGAACCAGCTCCGGCACGGTTCCTCCCTGCGCGGCAGCCGCGCGGTCCAGCCAGCGGAATTCCTCCCGCATCTGGCCGTGGCTGTCCGGAGCGGAGGTTTCCTTCCTGCCCGCCAGAAACAACCGGTAATGCGGACGCCGGGCCGTCACCACCGTTCCCCACTGGTCCTCTTTCCGTCTTTTTTCCAGCATTCCGCCGATGTGCCATGCTTCCAGGGCCACGCGGGCCCCGTTCGCCGGGGGCTGCCCCACCACGGAGACGTAGGAGTTCCGCTCCCCCGCCATCCGGCGCAGCGTTTCCGACTGGCGCACCGGATCGCTGACGTGGAAGCGCAGCAGGAATTCATCTTCCCCGCCGCCGCCCAGTTCACGGTACCTGTCCATCAGGGAACGCAGTTCCGCCTCAAAGCTCGCGCCCGGTTCCGCCGTCATGCAGAAGAAATGTTCCTGCGCGCCGCTTTTTCCGCGCCATTCCGTTTTTTCAGGTAAATCCGCCGCCATGGTGTCCTCCTTTACAGGGACTGTACGTAATTGACCAGGTCCTCCAGTTCACGGTCATTTAAAGAACTTGTCTTCCCGCGGATGTCCCCCGGGTTGTGCATCGTGACGGCTTCCCGGATTGTCTTCGCCCGGCCGTCGTGCAGGTAAGGGGCGGTCCGCCACACTTCCACCAGGGAGGGCACCAGAATGCTTTTCCCTTCATCCAGCCCCGTGGCCGTCCCCGTAGCCACCAGTTCCTTGGTAGTGAAGTACGGGTGCGGGTGGCACTGCACGCACCCGGCCGTTTTAAAGACTTCCTTCCCCCTCCGCGCGGATTCGGACAAGGAGCCCCGCTCCACTCCGGGAGCATGGCACTGGGCACAGGCAGCCTCCCGCGTCTGCTGCCTGGAGGGAATATGCGCCATCAGGTACGGGCTGGGAACCTCCTTCATGTTTTTCAGGTATTCATTCACGCATTCCGCCAGTTCCCCGGAAGGTTCCAGAAACTGGATGTGCACGAAGCCCGCCGTCACGGCCACCTCCGCAGAGGCGCGGACGCCCAGCGTCATCACCGGGCTTGTCCGGTGGGAGAGGAACATGGTGCGCGTGTTTTTCGGGTTGCCCATGCCGTCATTCAGCAGGTCCCAGTTCAGGCCGTCCACGCGTCCGTCCGGGTGGCAGGTGGCGCAGCTCTGCCAGCCCTGGAAGCAATGGGAGGCATCATTGAAGTATTGTTCCCCCAGCTTTTCCCGCGAGGGCTGGAATCCTTCATTCAGCGCGATTTTCCGGGGTTGCGCTTCCCCCTGGAGAGGGACTTGCGCCAGCGTGTCCGAGAAGTATCCGGCCACATAAACGTTTTTCCCGTCAGAAGCCAGGGCGCGCGGACCGTTCAGGGGCAGCGGAATGCGGGTGCGGAGGCCGTGCAGGAAGCCCAGCCTTTCGGAAACGGGTTCGTTTTCCCGGTTTTCCCGCTTCATGCGGTCCAGCAGGCCGGGAAAATCAATCACGGATAACTCATGCGTTCCCGCGTGCGTCACAAACAGCTTTCCGCCATCCCCGGAAAAGGCGACGCCCCAGGGGTTGGCCGCCCCCGCATCCGGGTCGTCCAGCAGGACGGGGTGCGGCTTGTCCGGCTGTTCCGTATCAATAACCGTCACGGCGTTCGTGTTCATCCAGCCGCGGTCCAGCTGCGTGGTGGGCACCTGGTAGCGGCTCAGCACGTGCGCCACGGCCAGATAACGGCCATCCGGGCTCATCGCCATGCCGCGCACGCCCTGCGTCCCGTTGGAGAGCGGGAAATGAGCCGCCTTCCCGTCTTCCACCAGGGTCAGCGCAGCCGCCGTGAAATCCCCGTCCGCCTTCCCGGCGGGCAAATGGCCGGCGGCCCATATTTTCCTGCCGTCCGGAGAGACGGCCAGCGCCACCGGTTCACGGGGAACGTTCCAGGAATTCAGCACGTTCCCGGTGGCGGCGTCCATTTCCAGAATTTGGGAGTCAAACCGGCACGCCACATACAACTTACCTCCGCGCAGCACGGGAGCCATGGGCGTATGGCCCGCCGGAAAGGAACCTTTCAGCGCCCCGCTTTCCAGGTCCACCACCTCCACCACGCCGCGCGGTCCGCCTTCCGCCACATAGGCGGTGGCACCGTCAAGCGCCATGCCGTTGGGCGGCTGGCCCAGCCGGATGCTTTTCACCTTTTCTCCGGAAGCGGGGTCCACCAGTTCCAGAGTCCGGCTTTCATGCCCCAGCACGGCAACCAGATGATTAAAAACCTTCACATCCACCGGAGCGGCAGGACCGGCAACGGAATCCGGTCCCTGCCTGCATGAGGCGAAAGCCAGCAGGCAGCAGAGGGCAGCCGCGGAGGCGCAGAGCGTTTTTGTCAGTTTCATGGCCATTTCAGATTCAGTCTTCTATCATCACGCGGAACCCCACGTTGTACACGGGCCGCCAGCTGGGATACCCCCAGCGCCAGGAGGACGTGGCCCGCCGGGGGCGGTCATACCAGGAACCGCCGCGCACGGCACGGGGAACGCGGGAGTCCAGGCTTTCATTGCGCCCGTCCCCTTCCTTCCACGGGTAGGGCCTGTATTCGGAACGGGTCCATTCCGCGGCGTTTCCGATCATGTCGTACAGTCCGTAGGCATTCGGCTTGTAGCTCTTGACGGGGGCCAGATGAAGCTTCCCGTCATTATATTTTTCATCCCGCGGCACGAAGTCCCAGAAACGGTTGGGATTTTTAATCGGCTTGGGGTCCACGCCGGAGACGGCAAGCTCCTTCAGCGTCACATCCCCCAGGTTGGCGTATGAGGAGAAGTCCGCATCCCGTTCCCCGAAGAAGAAGTCCGTATCCGCTCCGCCCCTGGCCGCGTATTCCCACTGCGCTTCCGTGGGCAGCGTCACCTTTTTCCCGGTTTTCCCGGAAAGCCAGCGGCAGAATTCCATGGCCCTGGTCCACGGCACCCGGACGGCCGGAAAACGCGGATCGGCATCCATGTCGTAGCCGGGCCTCACCTGGTCCTTGTAGTGCATGTCGTACCATCCATTGAGGTATTCCGGGTCAAAGCGGCGGTATTGCTCCAGCGTCACTTCCGCCTCTCCCATCCAGAACGGTTGTTCAATCTCCACCGGGGAGGCGGGTTTTTCCGCCGGGGTTTCCCGTTCACTTCCCATCCTGAATTTTCCCGCGGGAATGCGGCGGAACGTCATGCTTACGCTACCCCCCAAATCCACGGACAGCGTTTCATTCCGCGGTTCCGGGACGGGCACGCTTTTTTCACTGGCTCCCGGAACGGGCCTTTCCCCGTTGAAAACAGGTCCGCTGGCGTTTCTCCGGAACAGGGAATCCTTCATCGTCACGTAATTCCGTTCCGCTCCGGAGAATTGCCTGTGCAGGTCATAGCGGCGTTTCAGCAATCCTTCATTGCGCTCTCCCGGCCATTCGCCCAGGTAGGGGGCGTTCATGTCCATCCACGTGACCAGGCGGTTCCAGTCCTCCTGCGGCATCTCCACGCCGTGGTGCCCCTTTTTAAGGAGCTGGTAGAGTTCCGACGTATCCGCGAAGAACTCCGTGGGGGCCAGCCCCAGGTAGTTCCCCTCCGGACCGTTGCGGCGCACGTAGGGGTGCAGGTTCCAGTACGCGACGGACCCGGGAGCGGGAGCACCCTTGACGGCCTCCAATGTCATGAAGTCCGGGACTCCCGCGCGGGCCTTGTCTTCCGCGGTGTGGCAGCGGACGCAGTGGCGGTCCAGCACGGGCTGCACTTCATTCATGAAGGAGAAGGTGCGCGCCGGACCGTACCACGGGGTGATGGCGGCAGGCTTCTGCCGGGAGGCCATGACCGCCTTGGCGGGCGGCGCGTAGTTCTGCCGTTCATGGCAGCCGATGCAGCTTAACGTTTCCCCCGGCATGGCGGAAAACCAGCTCCGCATCAGCGCCAGGGCGCGTCCCTCCCCGTCCAGCACCTGGAGGGTCAGCGGCTGGTTGGCCGGAGCCGTAAAGATGGCGGAGCCGTCCGGATTCACGGGAACGGTGCCGTACAGCACCTTCAAGTCCCAGTTGCTTTCCATGCCCATGGCATAGTGGCTTCCGGTGTTGCGGGGGCTGTACTCGGACATGAACACGCGCAAGAATTTTGCCTCCCCCTTCGGCACTCCGGCCATGGAGCGGCCCCGGTACACGTCGGAGATATAGACCGTGGCCGTCTTGCTTTCCGGCTTCACGCGGTCATGGAGCACGGGCGGCTTTGTGCGCGGGCGCAGCGGCGCGGGGTCCGCATAAATGAAATAGGATGAAGCGGTCAGAGGGACAATGTTGTCGTACATGTCGCACCAGACCACATTAGTGACGCCCTTGTCTCCGGAGGGGGAGGAGACGGCCAGGAAGGTCTCCTCATTCAGCGGATACGGTTCCGCAAAATAGGGAGTTTTCAATCCATCCACCAACTGGTCCCTGGTGACGTTTTCCACGGGTTTTCCGTAGCCCGGGATTTTCTGCATGGCGCCCTCCGTGGCGGTACGGCCCCGGTTCACGTCAAAGATGACCAGTTCCCCAAGCCGCTTGACACCATGGTGCCCGCTCACAATGCCCGCGAACATGCCCGGCCTGCCGGGAAGCGGGCGGGCGTTGAACAGGCTGTTGGGCCAGTAGGAGTTGGAACCGTAGTATTCCTTCTGGTCGCTGCCGTCCGGATTCATGTGCATCAGCACGCGGCTGAAGTAGTGGGCGCTCTCCGTGTATTCCCAGCGCAGGAACATCACGCGGCCGTCCGGCAGCATGGCGGGGAACCAGTTGTTGTCCTGGTCAAAGGTGAGCCGCCGGGTCGTCTTCCTCTCCCGGTCGTAAAGGTGGATGTTCCCCACGTAGTCCACCCCGGTTACGCAGGGCACGCCCTGCATGCCGGAGGTGTTGACGAAGATGACGCGGCCGTCCGGCAGGTAGCAGGAGTTGTAGCTGTCCGTATCCGCCGGCATGTGGGCGGTGAGGGCTTCCGTTTTCCCGGTTTTCAGGTCCAGTTCAAAGACGTCCCAGGGCCTGTTTTCCTTCTTGCCGAAGCGGTTTCCGGTGAACATGAGCCTTTCCCCGGAAAAGTCCACTTCCAGATGCCCCATCCAGCGGTCGTCCCCCAGCAGCTGCGCCGCGGGGGAGGAAGAGGAGATGCCGTTAAATTTCACGATGCCGCTGCGGTACGTGCGGCCCGGACCCGGCATGCTGGAGATTCCCTGCCAGTTGGCCGGGCGGTCATGATTGAAGGAGCTTTTTCCGGACGGGTTGAAACGCCGCACGCTCACCCATTCCCGCAGGGAGTCCTGTTCCGGCAGGGATTCAATAAGGGCCTTTTTCCGCAGTTCCACCAGTTCACGCAGTTGGTCCGCCTGCTCCGGCCCTGCCCGGTCCACCCACCGGTCCAGCGGCCCCAGCTTCTTCTCCCACTCATCCAGCCGGGCCAGGAAAACCTCAGCATCAGGGTACCGTTCCCCGTATTTTTCCCGGTTGCGTTTCACCGCGCGGCGGATGGCGGCCGCATCATAATAAGCCGTCAGTTTCTTCAGCCGGAGGAAGCGGACTTTTTCCAGAATGGCTTCCTGATGCTTCATCAGGCCGTCCCAGGAAGAAACGGCTCCCACCCGCTCCGCCGGAACGGAAAGGATTTCCGCCAGCGCGGCCCCGGCTTTCTGCCCGTCCGGCCATGCCTGGAACACGGGAGCCAGCAGCGCCATCGCATCCCCGCAGTCATCCGCGGCAGACGGATCGGAAAGGGAAGATACATGCTCCGCCGTCCGCGCCCATAATTGCTGCATCCATTGGTTTCTTCCCTCTGCGGAGGCCGCGAGCGGAATTCCGGACAATTCCCGCAGCCAGGGCTGCAGTCCGGAAGCGTGGAGTATTCCGGCTCCCAGTACGGCACAGCCGCAGGAGAGAAGGCGCAGGATGGAACATGAGTCAAACATGGCGTACAGTTTTACACTAGTACGCAGGAGAAATTCTTTTTCATTCAACGGGAATTTCCGTACCGATTAATTTTCTGCCTAATCAGCAGAGGGTGAGTCCATCATTAAATCCGTCCGGACTCTCAATTCCGGAATTCAATATCTGATTTTAAGGGAAGGAAGTTGTAGAAAAACGGCTCCGGCAGAAAGCGGCATGGGGAATCCTACCGCCCGTCCTCCATGCCCAGGATTTTTTTCATGGCAGGCCTGAATTCATTCTCCCATTGCTCCAACTGCCTGACGACGGGAATTAACGTCTTCCCGGACAGGGAACGGGAGAATGAGCAGCGGCATTTCTCCGTTCATCCCCGGCATCCGGGAAAAACAAGCGCCGGAGAAAGAGGGAACAGCCGTTTGCCTTTCTTCCGGCGGCCTTGTTGTTACATTCCTGCGGAATAGGAAGTTCAGGAGTCTTCCAGCGTGCGGGGGCGCAGCAGGTACACCTTGTCCCGGCGGCGCACCTGTTCCGGAACCGCCAGGTAGACGGTTTCCCCTTTTTGCGCGGCGTCCACGGGTTCCATGCCCGCCGCCGTCTCCCGCCGCATGGATTCCACTTCCACGCGGACGGCTCCCGTGGTGGGGCCTGCAATGAGGATGGTCTGCCCCGCGGACAAGCCGCCGGCTTCCAGGTAAAGGGCCGCCACCCCGTTCTTTTTATAAAAGTTTTCCACCTTGGCAATGTGGATTTTCAGCAGGGCGGCGCGGCTGTTGGCGGAACCGCTCCATTCCCCCCATTTCACGCCCAGGTAATATCCGCCCTGCCAGAATCCGCGGTTGAAGACAGATTCCAGCCGTTTCATCCACGCTTCCGCCCTGGCTGCGGAAAAGGTTCCGTCCAGGCATGCCTGGGCGGCCTCCCGGTACACGGAGGTGACCGTTCTGACGTAATCCGAGGAGCGGCCGCGCCCCTCCAGCTTCAGCACGGAGACGCCCGCGTCCAGAAGCTGGTCCAGCACCGGAACGGTGCACAGGTCCCGGGGAGACATCACGTATTTGTTGTCTATCACCAGTTCATTGCCCGTTTCCTCATCCGTCACGCGGTAGGCGCGGCGGCAGTTCTGGAAGCAGGCGCCCCGGTTGGCGGAAGAGTTGTAAGCGGCCAGGCTCATGTGGCATTTGCCGGACACGGCCACGCACAGCGCCCCGTGGGCAAAGATTTCCACCCGGAGCAGTTCCCCGGAGGGGGCCCTCACGTCCTCCTTCCGGATGGATTCAATGATGTGCCGGATTTGCGCCAGAGTGAGTTCCCGTGCCAGCACCACCACATCCGCGTACTGCGCGTAGAACCTGACGGAGGCCATGTTGCAGACGTTGGCCTGCACGGACATGTGGACTTCCAGCCCGATGGAGCGGGCATGGGCGATCACCGCCAGGTCGGAGGCGATGACGGCGTCCACTCCGGCCTTCCGGGCGGAGCCGCACAGGGCATGCACCGCCTCCAGCTCTTCATCATACACGATGATGTTCAGCGTCAGGTAGGCCTTAGCTCCCGCCTCATGGCAGCGGGCCACGATTTCCGGCAGGTCTTCCTCTGAAAAGTTGGCCGTGGCGCGGGAACGCATGTTCAGCTTCCCCACGCCGAAGTAGACGGAGTCCGCCCCGCCCTGCAACGCAGCGGCCAGGGATTCAAACGACCCCGCCGGGGCCATGATTTCTATCCGGGATTGAACGGGCATGGCAGAACGGCTCAGAGTCCTCCGGATTCCTCCGTCAGGATGACAGTGATCCTTCCCTTGGGGAAGCATTTGACAATGGACATATGGATGTTGCACAGGCGGTCCGGGGAGTTGCAGTCCGCACAGGTTCCCGTGTACATGCAGGGCGTCTTGAAGTCTTCATGGCGTTTGGCGTTCAGCGGGGCGATGCGGCGGATGCGTTCCCGCGCCTCCTCCGGCGTGGCCACCAGCTTGTTGGCTCCGGCCAGCAGAATGACGTGCCGTGGGCCGAACGCTACGGGAGCCACGCGGTTGCCCACCATGTCCACCCAGTGCAGGGTTGCCTTCATGCTGACGGCGTTGATTCCGGTCAGGAACAGGTCCGCCGTCATGCCGCGGCGGCGGATTTCCCATTTTTCCTCCCGGTCCATGTCCGGAAGAAAGCCGTCGTAAAATTGAATGTCCGGATTGGCCCGCAGGTCGTCAAGAATTCCCGTGGCCTTCAAGGTCATGGAGTCTCCGTAGGAGGCGGACGCCGGGTTGAACTCCCGCACCAGGCCGCGCATCACGCCTGCGGCTTCCTTCAGGCCCGGAACTACAAAGCATCTGAATCCGCGCCGTTCCAGGCGTTCGGCGCACTTTTGCAGGGAAAGGGTTTCTTCCATAAAAACGGCGGATGAAGAACCCCGCTCCGGCTGATTCCGGAGCGGGGTTCCATGTAGTTTTATTCTTCCGCAGGGGCTTCCGCTTCACCGGAATCTTCCCCGGCCTCCGCGTCTTCCGCTCCCTCCGCACCTTCCTCGTCTTCATCATCCGGAATGACGATGGAGATGTCCTGGATGGCTTCGCCGTCGTTCAGCGTCATGAGCTTCACGCCCTGGGTGGCGCGGCCCGTTTCGCGCACGGTGGCTACCTTGATGCGGACGGACTGCCCCGCCGTGGTCATGAGCATCAGTTCATCCTCCTCGGAAACGACCGTGGCGGATACCACCTTCCCGGTCTTGTCCGTGCAGTTCATGGTCTTGATGCCGGTGCCGCCGCGGCCCTGCGTGCGGTATTCGTCAAAGGAGGTGCGCTTGCCAAGGCCGTTTTCAGAGGCCACCAGCAGGGTTTTCTGCGGGTCCACAATGGCAAGGGCCACCACGTAGTCTCCCTCGCGCGGACGGATGCCGCGCACGCCGATGGTGTTGCGGCCCTGGGTGCGGAGGGCTTCCTCCGGGAAGCGGATGCTCATGCCGTCATGCGTGACGAGCACGATTTCATTTTCTCCGGTGGTGAGTTCCGCGTTCACCAGGGTGTTGCCTTCCTCCAGGTTGATGGCGATGATGCCGGCCTTGCGGTAGTTGACAAAGTCGTTCAGGCTGGTTTTCTTCACCGTGCCGTCCTTCGTCGCGAAGACCACGTTGCCGCTGCCTTCCGCAAAGGTGATGTCATTGCCCTTTTCATCCACCCGGCGTTCCAGGCGCAGGATGGCGGCGATGGCTTCCTCCGGCTGGAGGTCCAGCAGGTTCTTGATGTTGCGGCCCTGCGCGCTGCGCGCGGCCTCGTCAATTTCATACACGCGGTCCACGTACACGCGCCCGGTGTTCGTGAAGAACATCAGGTAGTCGTGGTTCTGGGCGGCGAAGAGGTGCTCGATGAAGTCCGCCTCCGCATCCTTTCTGGCCCCCTTGGTGGTGGCGGCCTTCACGCCCTTGCCCCCACGGGCCTGCACGCGGTATTCCGCGGAGTTGGTGCGCTTGATGTAGCCGCTGTGCGTGATGGTGACGATCATCGTGTCGTTCGGGATCAGGTCTTCAATGGCCATGTCCCCGGAGAAGGGAATGATGCGCGTGACGCGCGGCGTGGCGTACTTGTCCTTGATGGCCATGAGTTCATCCTTCACGATTCCCAGCACGCGGGATTCGTTCGCCAGGATGTCCAGATAGTCCTTGATGCGGACCAGCAGTTCCGCGTATTCCCCGGAAATCTTGTCGTTTTCCAGAGCGGTGAGCTGGTACAGGCGCAGGTCCAGGATGGAGTTTACCTGGCGTTCCGTAAAGATGTAGCGGTCCCCCTGCACGGAGGCCTGGGAACGGATCAGGATGCCCAGGCTTTCCGCCGTCTGCGTGGAGAAGGTGTAGTTCTGGAGGCGTTCGCGGGCTTCCTCCCTGTTCTTGGAGTCGCGGATGATGGTGATGAAGTCATCCATGTGGTGAAGGGCCAGCAGGAAGGCTTCCAGGCGTTCGGCGTCCTTTTCCGCATCCCCCAGCAGGTAGCGCGTGCGGCGCACGACCACCTCGCGGCGGTGCTCGATGTAGAAGTTGATGGCGTCCAGCATCGCGAGCGTCTTGGGGCGGTTGTCGTGAATCGCCAGCATGTTCACCGCAAAGGAGGTTTCCATGGAGGTGAGCTTGTAAAGCTGGTTCATGACCACCTGCGGGCGGGCGTCCCGCTTGAGTTCGATTTCAATGCAGGTTTTCTCGTCGGAAAGGTCGCGGATGCCGGAAATGTCCGTCAGGATCTTGTCCTTGTACAGTTCCGCGATGCGTTCCTGGAGGGCGGCGCGGTTCACGCCGTACGGCACTTCACGGATGATGAGGAGGTCCTTGCCGGAGTCCGTCATTTCCATGTCTATCTTCCCGCGGATGCGCACGGAGCCGCGCCCGGTGCGGAAGTAGTTGTCAATGCCGGAAAAGCCCAGCACGTCGCCCCCGGTGGGGAAGTCCGGTCCCTTGATGTACTGGCGCAGTTCATCCACCGTCATGAGCGGGTTGTCAATCACGGCGCAGATGCCGTCCACCACTTCCCCCAGGTTGTGCGGGGGCATGTTGGTTGCCATCCCCACGGCAATGCCCGTGCCGCCGTTGACCAACAGGTTCGGGAAGGCGGAGGGAAACACGGTGGGTTCCGTGTGCTCGTTGTCGTACGTGGGAACAAAGTCCACGGTGTCCTTGTCCAGGTCCGCCATCAGGGCCACGCCCATGCCGGAGAGCTTGGCTTCCGTGTATCGGGCGGCGGCGGGGGGGTCCCCGTCCGGCGTGCCGAAGTTGCCCTGCCCGATGACGAGGATGTCCCGCATGGACCAGTCCTGCGCCATGTTCACCAGGGTGCCGTAAATGGCGGCGTCCCCGTGCGGGTGGTAGTTACCCATGGTGTCACCCACGATTTTGGAGCATTTGCGGGTCTTCCCGCCGGGGGACAGGTTCAGTTCCTTCATGGCGTACAGGATACGCCTCTGGGAGGGCTTGAGGCCGTCTCTCACGTCCGGCAGGGCGCGGGAGATGATGACGGACATGGAGTAGTCCAGGAAAGAAGTGGAGAGCTCACTGGCTACGTCCACCGGTTTGATTCTATTGTTTTCCATGGTTCTGGGAGAAAGTGTAGGAATTAAACGTCAAGGTTGCGGACGTTGAGCGCGTGGTCCACGATGTAGTTCTTGCGGGGCTCCACCACGTCCCCCATCAGGATGGTGAACATTTCATCAGCCCTGACGGCGTTGTCGTCATTCAGGATGACGCGGAGCAGCTCCCGCCGTTCCGGGTCCATCGTCGTCTTGAACAGGTCCTTGGCGTCCATTTCACCCAGACCCTTGAATCGCGTGATTTCCACGCCGCGCTTGCCGATGGAGATGACGGATTCCAGAATGTCCATTACGGAGAAGAGGGCCGTGGTCCGTTCCTTGTCTCCTTCCCCTTCCACCAGTTCAAACAGGGGCGTATCCATGGATACGAGCATGTTCCCGGGGATGCCGAGTTCAGCCAGGCGCGTCAGGGCGCGCGCAATAGCCTTGGCCTCATGCAGTTCATGGGTGATGGAGCGGCGGCTGGGCCCTTCCCGGTCCGGGAGGGGGTTTTCCAGCAGTTCCTCTTCCGTGGGCATGCCGAAGATGAAGAGGTCCCTGTTTTCCTCGGAAAAGGCAGTGAGGGCTTCCATGTCATGGAAGAAGAGGATTTCCTCTTCGTTGCCGCTGCGCACCTTCACCAGGAATTCGGGGAAATCGCCGTTAGCCTCCCGGTGGCTGAGCAGGTCTTCCAGGGAGCCGCCCTGCGCCTGCATGGATTCCGTGTAGCGCTGGAGGTTGACCAGCGTTTCCAGAATGGCAGAGAGCTCGTCCGGCGTAAAGGAACGGGAACCGTCCGCAAAGCGGAGGGTCACGTCATTGACGGCCAGTTCAATCAGTTTGCGGTTCAGGGCTACGTCATCCTGCACGTATTCCTCCTTTTTCCTGCGGATGATGCGGTACAGGGGCGCCTGCGCGATGTACAGGTACCCGGCGCGGACAAGCTGCGGCATGTGGCGGCAGAAGAAGGTGAGAAGCAGGGTGCGGATGTGGGCGCCGTCCACGTCGGCGTCAGTCATGATGATGATCTTGTGGTAGCGCACGCGGTCCAGCTTGAAGGAGGCTTCATCGTCCCCTTCCCCGATCCCGGCGCCGATGGCCGTGATCATGTTCTGAATTTCCTTGCTCCCCAGCGCTTTGTCCAGGCGGGCCTTTTCCACGTTCAGCACCTTCCCGCGCAGGGGCAGGATGGCCTGCGTGCGGCGGTCGCGCCCCATCTTGGCGGAGCCGCCGGCGGAGTCACCTTCCACAATGAACAGTTCGCACTTGGCGGGGTCCCGGTCGGAGCAGTCCGCCAGCTTGCCGGGAAGGCCGCCGATGGAGAGGGCGCTCTTGCGGACCGTTTCGCGCGCCTTGCGGGCGGCTTCACGGGCCCGGGCGGCCGTGATGCTCTTTTCGATGATCTTCTTGGCCATCGCCGGGTTTTCCTCAAAGTACGTCTTGATTTCCTCGTACACGACGTTGCCCACCACGCCTTCAATCTCCGTGTTCACCAGCTTGTCCTTCGTCTGGGAGGAGAAGCGCGGGTTGGGCATCTTGACGGAGATGACCGCCACCAAGCCTTCGCGCACGTCCTCCCCGCTCAGGGAGGGGTCCTTTTCCTTCAGCAGGCCGTTCGCCTTCGCGTAGCCGTTGATGACGCGCGTCAGGGCGCCGCGGAAACCGGAAAGGTGCGTTCCGCCGTCCCCGTTGTAAATGGAGTTGGCAAAGCAGAGGATGTTCGTTTCATACGTATTGTTGTACTGGAACACCACGTCCACCAGGACGTCATCCTCCATCTTCTTGCCGTCGTACTCCACTTCCACCTTCCGGACGCCGGAAATGGAGATGGGTTCCTCATTGATCAATTCCTTGTTCCGGCCCAGCTGGCGCACGAATTCCACAATGCCTTCCTTATAGAAGAAGGTTTCCCGGCGCACCGGGGCCTCCCGCTCGTCAATCAGCTCGATGACCAGGCCGGGGTTCAGGAAAGCCAGTTCGCGCAGGCGCGTCGTCAGGCGGTCAAATTTGAACTCCGTGGTATCCGTGAAAATGGTGGAGTCCGGGAAAAAAGTGATCGTGGTGCCCGTGATTTCACAGGCGCAGGCGCCCACCGCGCGGAGGGGCTCGATCGTCTTGCCGCGTTCAAACTTGATCTGGTAGCGCTTGCCGTCGCGGCGCACTTCCGCCCTGAACCAGTCGGACAGGGCATTCACGCACTTGGCGCCCACCCCGTGCAAACCGCCGGAGTACTTGTAGGCGCCCTGGCCGAACTTGCCGCCCGCGTGCAGATTGGTCAGCACCAGTTCCACGGCGGGGATGCCGAACTTCGGGTGGATATCCACCGGAATGCCGCGCCCGTTGTCCACAACGGAAATGGAGCCGTCCACATGGATCACAATGTCAATCTTGCTGCAATAGCCGGCCAGATGCTCGTCAATGGAGTTGTCCAGCACTTCAAATACGCAGTGGTGCAAGCCTCTTTCGTCAGGGTCCCCGATGTACATGCCGGGGCGCTTCCGCACGGCCTCCAGGCCCTCCAGTTTGTCAATCTGCGCGGCGCCGTATTCATGCTGCGCCGTCGTGGAAACGGTGGTTTCAACAACCTCGTTGGTATCTTCGGACATAACTGAAATATACTACGCTTATCTTAATTTTTTGCAAGACTAATGTTAGAAAACGCGTGCGCGCGCGTAGGGGCAACCCCCGCGAAAAGCCGCCGCAATCGCATAAAAAAGGCCCTATTCCACGCCTTCCGGATTTTTCTGACATCAGACAGCGGACGAGGGCGCGCAGGAGTATTCTGCGCCGTTTTATAGAATCGGAAGGGGCGTGCCGTGTGGAGGGCGGCGAGCGGCACGGGGAGAGTAGTGGACAAAATGGACTTGATGGACAGGATGGACACCATTTTCTTTTTTCCATTCTGTCCTTTCAGCCCACACGGCCTATTACTCCGGAGGACGCTATTTCCTTACACAAGCAGGGCCGCCCCGGACAATGCCGGAACGACCCTGCTGGTTTGGAGAGCAGAGCGTCTCCGCTCCACTCTCAACTCTCAAACTTCAACTCTCCTTAGAAGTCATACCGGTAGCCCACGCTCCCGTTCACCGAGTTGGCTCCGTCACGGAAGTCCGCGTTCCCGTTGATGAAGACCGTTCCCTGCGTTCCCACCGGCACGCTCAGCCCCGCTCCGATTTGCAGAGCCGTCATTCCCACCTTCGCTCCTCTGACTCTCTGCGTGAAGCCGGGGTTGCCCAGCAGCGCCACATTGGTTTCTCCGCGGCGGTCGCCCATGTCCTGGGCCGCGTTCACCCGGAACTCAGCCAGCGCTTCTCGACCGAAGATGTTGCTGCCAATGAGCCCCATCCACCGGCCGCCCAGCGCAACCGTTCCCGTCGTCCATTCCTGCTTGCCTACGTTCAGGCCCGCGTTCCCCGCTCCCGTTTCCGTGTAGCCGTCCATTCTCGTGGTTACTACCGAGGCGTTGGCCAGGGGCTGCAGGATGCTGCTCTTGTCTTCATTGAGGTACACGTCGTAGGTCAGTTCATACATCGCTCCAAAGCCCCACCCGCTGGTGTTGCCCTGCGTCCTGTAGCTGCCTTCCCCGTAGTTGACCGTGCGGTTGAGCTTCGCGTCGTTCCACCCTCCCGTCAGGATCAATGTGTGCGCCCAGCGCTTGCTCTGGTAGCGCCCGAAGAGGTTGGCGTAGTAGCTGTCCAGGTGGCCGTCCGCAGAGTCCGCCGCGCTGGCCGTCAGGTCGCCGTAGTTGGCCGTGAAGGCCGCTCCCATGGTAAAATGGTCGCTGAGGTCCACGTCCATGCCCACGGTGCCGCCCCAGGTGGTGAGCTGGTAGCCGCTTTCATCCCCCCTGGTGTCCAGCTTGGCATAGGAGCCCGTGCCTTCCATCCACATGTGGAAGTAGGGGAGGTCTTCGTTGACGTAGGCGGGGTTGACGCCCATGAGGGTGGTGCGGTTCCTGATCCATCCCATCTGGTCGCGCAGGGCGTCCTTCTGGGCCGTTCCCAGCGCGTTGACCGTGCTGCCCGCTACGGCTGCCATCACCCGCTTCGCTTCCGAGGGGTTGGAAGACGTCAGGGCTCCTACGGCGTCATCCACCTTCTTGAGGATGGAGTCTGCGGCCAGGTCCCCGGGCAGGTTCCAGAGAAGTTCCGCACCGGCCCTGGAATTGACCGTATCCGCAAGACGGGCGTATTTATTGTCCTTGGATGCCGTAGCCACCAGAACGAGGTTGCCGTTTTCCATCACCAGGTACGCATCGTTTTCAAATTTCTTGAAGGCGGAGGAGGAGGGATCCAGCAGGATAGCCAGCCTGTCGCTTCCACCCAGGTCGATGGTTCCATCAGCATGCATGAGCGTGTAGCTGCCGTCCGCGCCCAGCGTCAGTTCATTCTTGCCGGTAGAGCTGAGGGTTATTTCCGCTCCCTGGCTGATGCTGATATTCCCGGTCACGCTGATGATGGGTCCGGCGTAGTCCGTGTTGAAGGTGAGGTTCGTGCTGGACCCGTCGCCCAGCGTCAGGCTGCTGAGGGTAAGAGCCGTATTGGCTCTCGGGTCTTCTACCGTGCCGCCCATCTTGATATTGAGGCGTCCCGTGTTGTTGATGGCCCAGTTGCTGCCGGCGGCGGTGATGACGTTTTCAAGCGTCTGCCCCGCATTGCCGGAGATGTTGAGCTGCCCACGGCCTTCCAGCGTGCCGCTGAAGACGGAACCGCTGCCCGAATTGCCGGTATTGACGGCCAGAGCGCCGCCATTGCTCTTCAAGGTTCCCTGGCCGCTGATTCCGGCAACGGTGTTGCCGGTGGTTGAACCAAGGTCAAGCGTTCCCGTGGAATCGCCGTTCTTTACCAGGTCCAGCAGTACGCCGCCCTGGAGGGAAGCCGTTCCGGAAAGGGCAAGCGTATCATGAAGGGCAAGCGTGCCGCTGCCCTGGATGGTGCTGGCGGAAAGGCTGCTGGCATCGTTAATGGTGAGGGTGGCTCCGCTGCCGATGTTCAGGTCCGCGCCTTCGCCGCTGTCCGTCAGGTCTCCCATGACGGTATTACGGTTGACATCCAGAACCACGCCTTCCGCCGTGCCTGCCAGCACCACATGGTTGAAGCTGCTGCCATCACCGTTCAGGGTGAGCGTGCCGCCTTCCATGCGGAGGGTGTCCGTCACAAAGGAGCCGTTGACCGTGAGCTTGCCCGCGTTCTGCTTGATGAAGGTGACCCCGTTTTCCCCAACGATGCTGCCGCCCATGATGGAGTCCGCCCCGGCATAATCGTCCGGTGCGGGCAGCCCCGTTTCCAGGCGTTCGTTGTTGAGGATGACAACGGCGTTGCCTCCGTCCGCATTGGTGTTTTCCACCTTCAGCGTGCTTCCCGTTGCGCCCAGCAGGTTGTTGATGACCGCGCCGTCGCCGTCGGTATCTCCGGGAGCTCCCGCCAACTGGACGGTGAGCGTCTTGTCCTGGGCGATCACCACGCCGGCGTACATGCCCAGCGTGCCGTAGTTCGTAACCGTATCGGGATCGGAGGAGGCGGTGCCGTCCACCATGTAAAGGCCGCTGACCTGTCCGCTGAGGACCAGGCTGCCGCCGTCAGTGCCCGTGACGCGGATGCCGTAGTTGGAAAGGATCTTGCTGAACTGGATGTCGCCCAGATTGGCGCATTCCAGCGTTCCGGTCGTGAGCGTCAGCCAGCTTTCCACCCCGGCGTCCTTGTGGGCGACGAGGGTGTTCACAATGGCGTCAATATCCAGATTGACCGTGGCGGAATCATTGATGACAAGCTTGCCGTCTCCCTGGTCAATGATGGCCGTACCGGCCGCTCCCTGGTTGACGTTGTCCGCGCCCAGGGTAAGGTTCAGCGTTTCCGTAGCTCCCGCACCCACCGTAATGTCTCCGGAGACGTTGGTGAGCTTGCCTCCGGCAGCCAGGGTGATGCCTTTCAGCATGTCGCCATTGGTGCCCCCCAGGTTGATGGCGGCGGCGGAGTCCACCACGATGCCCGCGGTGGCGCCTTCTCCCCGCGTCATGGCGGAGGTCAGTGATCCGTTAACGATTTTCAGCGTTCCCGCTCCGTTCAGCACGGTGCCGGCCCACTGGCCGGCCTTGTCCGCCGTGCCAAGCTGGACCACGGCGTCGGCATTCGTGATGCCGAGGGCTCCCGTAGCGGTATTGGCCTGATCCAGGATCAGGGTGCCCGTGCCTGCATGCGTCAGGTTGGAGTTGCCCTGCACCAGCGCATTCAGCACCAGTTCCGCGTTATTGTAATTGACGTTGTATTGTGCGGCCAGCCCGGCGTCCGCAGACCCCGTGTTGCCCGCCAGGATGGCGCCGTCTCCAAAGATGGCATTCCCCGCACCCGTGACGCTCGCGCCGCCGTTGCCGAAGTTCCAGACCTGGCGGCTGTTGTTGGCGGAGGTTTCATCGGTGGACAGGGTTCCCGTGAAGTCCTTGAGGGAGCCCGTGAGGATATTGGTCATCCGCACGTTCGTGGACATGCCCCATGCGCCTGAACCGGAAAGATTACCGGAGAAGGTGTACGTGGCGCCGGAAGAACCGTTCTGCACCGTGCCGTGGGTTGCGCCGATTTCAAAGTTGGCCGCCGTCGTGCCCGCGGAGAAATGGAAGCCCTTGCCGTCGATGAAAATGGTGCCGCCTCCCAGCGTATTCCCCGCGCCGAAAGCCGCCCAGTTGGCATTGGTACTCATATTTTCCCCGTTTCCGAGCAGTTCCAGACGGCCGGTGAAATTGGTATTGCCCGTATTGGAGATGTTGACCTGTCCCGCGGCATCCGCCGTCCCAATGGTGATGGTGCCCGCGCCGTTAAGCTGGGCGTGCAGGTTGACGGTTCCGCCGGAGAGGGCCAGAGAGGCGCCTTCACTTACGCGGACGATGGTGGCGTTATTGGGGTTCACGCCGATGGTCGCTCCGCCCGTGAAGGCAAGCGTTCCCTCTTCCACGGTGAGGTGGGCCAGGGTATTCCCGGAGTATCCCAGCGCCAGCGTGCCGTCCCCCGTCTTGGTCAGCGTGGTGCCCGCGCCCATGACGTCAGCCGTCAGTCCGGCCCAGGAGACAGTGTCCCCTGCCCCGATTACGGAAACGTTCAGGGCGCCTCCGTCTCCAACCTTGACGCGGCTGGAAACGTCATATCCCGTCACGTCCCTACCGGCGGCGGAGTCCGCATAAGCCAGCGTACCGCCGTTAAAGGTAATGTCACCCGCCGTACCCAGCGCGTCGTCCGCTCCGATGGTAAGAGTGCCTCCGTTGAGCACTGTGCCACCGGTGTAGGTATTCGCCAGGTTCAGGGTGACGTTGGCCGTGCCGTTCACGGTGAGCGTAGTGGGGGCAACGGAGTCCGCAATATAACCCGCGTTGTCCGGATCACTGACCAGCGTGTAAGTACCGCTGTTGAAGACGACGCTCTTGGGAGTCACGGTACCGGAGACCTTCACTTCACCCGCTTCCGCAGCGGAGAAATAGATTTCCTGGTCGTTCAGCGTGTCCACGCCCGTCAGCTTGGTGGTCCAGCCGTCAATGCTGGTGTTGATCCACTTGCGGTCCGTTCCGCCGTCCCAGACAAAACCGTTGTCTCCGCTGACGTCCACGACTTTCAGCACGAGCTGGTTGTTTTCCACCACGACGGAGTATTCAAAGCCTTCCCGGGTGATGTCCGGCGTCCAGGTGAAGGAATCCGTGGTCAGGCTGCCCGCCGCAGCCCACTGGGCCAGGACGTAGTCGGATGCTTCCAGTTCACCATAGTTGTTGATGGTCAGCGTGCAGTTGGCATCCGTCAGAGCCAGGGCCCCTGCCTGGATATTGATGATCGGGCCGTTTGCCACGACTCCAGTCATGTCAAAGGTCAGCGTAGCGCCGCTGTTCAGCGTCAGGGCGGAGGCCGTGGTCATTTTGGCGCCCGCGCCCATGGAGATGCTGCCCAGGGTCATGGCGTTCGCATTCGTGAATGCCAGCGTGCCGGCCTGGACGTTCGTCAAGCCCGTGTAGGTATTCTGTCCGGAGAGGGTCAGCGTGCCGGAACCGACTTTCGTCAAACCGCCGGCGCCGGAAAGGACGCCCCCGAGGGTGATGTTGGTGGAAGACTGGTCATTGTATGATTTGGTTCCCGCATCGTATTGGCGGGTATCAACCGTCACGTTGCCGGCAAGATTCATGTTATAGGCGGAGGACCAGCCTTCCGCCGCCGTCGTTCCCAGGGTCCCGGAATTCATGTTCAGGACAATCGTATTGGTATTGCCGGACGCAGTCATGCCTCCCGCTCCGAGAAGCAGGGAACCGCCATTCAGATTAATGGTGGCGCCCTTGGCGGCGGCTCCGGCCCAATTCTGCCCCAGATCCAGCGTCTGAGCCAGGACCATGCCGCCTTGTTCAATGTTCATGACCCCCTTCCCGTCACGGGAAATCCGCAGGGTGCCGGTAATGTTCATGAAAGCATCCTTCTTGACAGTGAGCGTCGTCGTCCCGTTGTATTCATTACGGCCGATGAAACTTCCAGCCGTCAGGGAAGCGCCGGAATCCAGCGTCCAGGAAGCAGCCGCATTCGCACCCGCCATCAAAGTATAGCTTCCCGTTATATTGACATCACCCTGTAAAACCGTTGTGCCGGCAGCAGATATCAGAGAACCGGCGCCGGTGATCGTGTTTCCGTAAGTTCCGGCGGAAAGCGTCAGGGTAGTTCCCGCGCCCACATCATATTTGACGCCAGTCAGCGCGGCCGTCGTCGTGCCGGAGGCATTCCCGCTCAGCTTCAGCGTACCCGTGGAATTGGCATTCAGGCGCGTGCCCAAGCCGTTCCACGTGCCCGTGGTCAGCTCCAGAATGGAATTGCCCTGGAGGAGAACCGTGCTTGTGCCCAGCGCGCCGGCATTGCCGACGACGAGCTTGCTGCCGTTATACAATACGGTGTTTCCGCTATAGGAGTTGGCATTGTTGATGGTCAGGGAAGCTCCGTCCAGCAGATTCAGCGTCGTATCCCCGGTAATGGAGCCGTCACCAGCAAAAATGAAATCCGTGCCGGAAACATTAATTTTACCCGGAGCAACATTCCCGACGATCGTTACAGTCTTGTTCACGTCCGCACCATCGGAGAAGTACACGGTCTGTCCATCGGCGTAAGCCGTGGGAGTGCCGTCAAGGTCCCAGGCGGTATTGGAGGTGTCCGTGTTCCAGTTGCCGCTCTTCCATCTCAGCAAGCCGTCCTTGTCGGACAGGGAGACGTACAGCGTATCATCGCTGACGGTGAATGTAGCCTTGTAAAGTTCAGCCGCGGAGCCGCCGAGCGTGAACATGGACGTATCCGTCATGCCCGTTCCGTGCAGGAGGGCATATTCCGTATTGGCGGTGACGGAGGAAAGGCCTATCTGGAGAGCCGTAGCGCCGGTGCCCGCCACTGAATTGACGGTTAATGCCGCGGTATCCGTACTCAGGGCTCCAAAGCTCAGGGAGCCTCCGTTCAGGGTCAGAGCAGCCGCCAAAGTAGCGGTGCCCCCGTCAAGATTGATGGTTCCCAGCGTAGAGCCGGCATCCAGGGAATAACCGTCTGCGGAAGTCACGGCTACGGTCAGGCCGCCGTTGATAAGAAGGGTCCCCTGCCCGATGACGCTGGAGTCCTTCACGGTCAGCGCGCCTTCCCTCAATTCCACCGTGCCGGTGAAACCAGGAACGGCGGCGGTTTCACCTTCCGCGGGAACCGGCACCTTGGCAGCTCCATTGAGCACCAGGGTGCCGGCGCCGATCTTCGTGAGCTTGCCGCTGCCGGTCAGGCCGGTATTAAAGGTAATGGTTCTTCCGGTTGTCTTGTCCCCGGCGTCCAGGGTATCCACATAACTTCCGTTGGAAGCCGCCAGCGTGATATAGGAGGGAGTGAACTCGTTATTGTAGGTCACGGACCAGTTGGCCGTGGCTCCCAGCGTTCCCATGCCGAGCGTAATTTCACTGCCGCTGGCAAAGTTAACGATGTTGCCGCCAAAGTTGACGCGGGCCGTTCCGGCCGTTGCGCTTCCCAACTGGAATCTCCCGCGGAATACTCCATTGCCATTGGCCCAGAAGTCCAGGCCGCCCAGGTTGGCCGTGCCGCTGGAAGCAAGGAAGGTCCCCGTTCCGCTGTACCCGAGGTTCAGCGCAGCGGAGCCGGTAAGAAGCCCCCCGTTAAGAGTAAGGGTGCTGCCGTTGTCCACGATAAAGCTGCGGCCGGTTCCGTGGTCGCTGTTGGTGCCCGTGACATTCAACTCGGCGCCGGTGTTGATGGAAAGGGTCCCGTTCTTGAGGAGCCGCACGTTCGTAGCGTTGACGACGGAACCGGAGTTGACCTGAATGGAACTGCTCGCCCAGTTGCTCGACATGCTGAGGGTTCCGATGGTGGCCTGCGAATTGGTGAGGGTGAAGCCCCCGATGCAGTAATTGACGGCCAAGCCGCCCAGGTTAACCGTATTGTTCAGGAAGGTTACACGGGGACCGTAACCGCCGGAAGCCTGGTCCAGCTGCATGGTTCCTGCATAGTCAACGTTGCCGGAGATATTCAGGTTGAGGTTTTCACTGCGGCGGAAGGTGATTGAACTATCCTGGGTGACGCCCGCTCCTCCTACGATGTCGGAGGCGATCGTGACCGTATCCGCGGCATTGTGGTTCATCAGGACGTACATGCCGCCTTCAACGACGATGCGGTCCGAAGGACGAATCGTTCCCGCTCCGGGGCGAATGATGAAATTGGCGCCGTTGCCGATATGCAGGGTTGCTCCGTTGAGCGTGTCCGCCGCAGGCTGGCTGGCCGTATTGGCGGCGTAATTGCCATATACGGTGATGTCCTTCAGCGTGGATCCAGGAGAAAGGGTGACGCTCCCGTCCGTATTGCCGAGCCAGACGGAAAGGGAGGAGTTCGTCCCGCCCATGACGGTGGAGGAGAAGGACTCCATGAGATGCGTGGCGTCTCCCAGCGTCAGGGAAGCGTTGTTCCCCAGCGTGAAGGTATTGCCCGTGCCGAAGGTGATGGAAGAAGCGATCGCTGCGGTCTTCCCTTCGGAAACGAGGAGGCCCGCATTATTGCCGAGCGTGAAGGTTCCCCCCGTAATGGCGGCGTCCCCAAGCGTAAGCGTCGCCTGGCTGCCGAGGGAAAGGGCTTCCGCCTGAAGGGAATCCCCGGCTCCCATGTTCAAGGTGTAGTTCGTCCCGTCCTGGAACGTTACGGTACCGGCGATAATGTTGCCGGTCAACGCAATGGTTTTAACCCCTTCCGCAGCCGTGAAAATAACGGAGTCATTGTTCAGGAAGGAAGTATCCGTCTTGCCTCCATCTCCACTCTTGTACCAGCCCGTTCCAGTGTTGCTCCAGGTACCGGTAGTGGAATTCCAGACAAGCGTTTCCATATTGTAGCCTGTTCCCTGATACTGCACGGACATGCCGGAACCGTTGGAGACAAGCACGAAATTGCCGGCTCCCAGCTGGTCGGCGGAATCGACTCTCGTCAATGCCTCATAGGTGTCCTCCCCGGTTTGCTTCCAAATAAGAAGGGAATCCAGGGAAGCCCCCAGATCAGCCCCGGTGGACATGAAATAGCGGGTCAGCAGGGCATCGTCCACCAGCTCGCGGTTGGTAACCGTCAGCGCTTCCATGGCGCCCGCAACCACTACCTCTACATTCCACGTCCGGTCATTCTTGGTCACTGTAGTGGTATTTGACAGGTTGATCATCCCGTCAAGCCCGATGTGCCAGTAGTGGCTGCCGGAACCGGTACCGTTGTCAAAGTTGAGATTGCCTCCCGGAGTGGTCAGGTTCAGCGTGCCGTCCACATAAATATTAGCGTGCCCCTCTGCCTCCATGCTCTTGATCTGGTTGCTGAAGGTGGTGGAAAGAGTGGATCCGGCGCCTACGTAAACACTGCCGCCCCATTGTCCCAGGCTAACGGACACATTGCTGTTCCCCGTCACGGAGATGCCGCCGCCATCCGAAGTGTTGGGAGGAGTGCCCGTAACCGTAACGTCTACATCATTAAAAATCAAATGCGGGCCCTTATTCTCCTGGCGGGAGGGGGCGGCGTCCCCTTCCCAGTTGCCCGCCGTATCTACGGCATCGCCTCCCCCTGCCCCCGTCCACGTAAAATCAGGACCGCCAAACGCGGGAGCCTGCCAGAAATCCGCCGATGTGGCGGCATGGGAGTAAGAGTAAAAACCGGAGAAGGAAACCAGGGATGCAAGAAGGGCGGAACGCAAAGAAGGGGGGAGATGAAGTCTCATATTGTATCAATGATATTATGACCAGTAATACCCGGATTTATAATCCGTTGGCAAGCCTATTTTCGTTAATGACTCTTCTTAAGCAAATCATGAAGGGGAATAAAACAGGCTTCTTTAAACTATCTCTCCATCCATTTCAAAAATTATTAATGCAATACTTTTAATACAAGCAAGATATGGAAGTTTAAAGAAGAAGAAGGATTATAAATTCCCAGATTGACCGTTCACCCTCCTGATGAAGGCGGTACCTGCAAAAACAAAAAGGCCGTCCCCTCACGGGAACGGCCCTGGCTTGGAAATCTTACCTTATTGCTGCTGGGCGCCGCTCTGCTTGAGCATCTCCTGGAGCTGTTCCGGGGAAATGCTCATGGGACCGCCCTGGGGAGCCGGGGCTTCCGAAATGCCGTCCAGTTCCAGATCAAAGATGAGCGGGGAATTGGGCTCGATCGGAGCGCCGGGGGTGTTTTCACCGTAGGCCAGCTCGGAAGGGATGTACACGATCCACTTGGAGCCGACGGGCATGGTGGTCAGCGCCTCGGCAAAGCCGGGGATGACCTGGAGGGGAAGTTCCACGGATTTGCCCTTGGTGTCGTCAAACACGGTGCCGTCCAGCAGCGTGCCCTTGTACTTCACCTTGAACATGGGGTTCTTGAACTTCTTCTCGTCAAATTTTTCTTCGCCGCCCTTGTTCACCACCTTGTACTGGAGGCCGGATTTCGTGGTGGTCACGCCTGCCTTCTTGCCGTTTTCCTCCATGAACTTCTTGCTGGCTTCCAGATTGGACTTGGCCTTGGCGGAGATGCGTTCGTCAATCTGCTTCTGGAACGCGTCCAGGGCGGGTTTCAGCTGTTCCTGGTCCTTGGCGGGCTTGCGGACCATGCCGTCCTTGATGCCCTGAAGGAAGGATTCCTGGTCCAGGTCGTCAAAGGTAAGGGTGGGAATGGAGCCGAGCTGCTGTCCGCTCTGGAAACCCAGAAAATAGCCCAGGTCCTTTTTCATCTGTTCGGGAGACACAGTAATTTCTTTCTCTTGTTTGGGTTGGTCGGCCGCCGGAGCTTCGGCAGCCTTTTCTTGCGCGCCCGCCACACCCGCCAGAAGGGCGGAAACGGCAAACAGGGCGATGGAAGGGTTCATCTTCATGGTTGTTTTTTATCCTTTGTTTGAAAAGAGGACTCCTTTTTAACGGATTCCGTTCACAGAACAAGACAAGAGAATCAGTCATCCTGTCATCCGTTCCTCCAGGAGCGGCGGAACGTCCTCCGGTCAAAAGACGCAGCGGGTTATGCGAGCGTTTCCAGAACGCGGGCGATCATGGCGGGATAAAGGGCATGCTCCTGCACCTGAATGCGGGCGTGCAGGCTTTCCGGCGTATCCCCCGGCAGCACGGGCACGCGCGCCTGCCCCAGGATGGGGCCCGTGTCCATGCCGTCATCCACGTAGTGAACGGTGCAGCCGCTTTCCGCCGCACCGGCCTTCACGGCCTGCTCCCAGGCATGAAGGCCGGGGAAGGAAGGAAGGAGGGAAGGATGAATGTTCAGAATGCGGGAAGGGAATTCCTTCAGCAACGGATGCTTCACCAGGCGCATGAATCCGGCCAGGCAAACGCAGTCCACGCCGTATTCCTTCAGGCGCGCGGCGACGGCGGCCTGGGACGCCTCCGGGAATTTGGTTTTAAATCCCCCGCAGTCGATCACCTCCGCCGGGATGCCCCAGGAACGGGCGCGTTCCAGAATGTAGGCGTCCGGATTGTCAGACATCACCACGGCAATTTCCGCCCGGAGGGAGCCGGACCGGATGGCGTCATAAATGGACTGGCAGTTGGAACCGGAACCGGAACCGAGTATTCCTAATTTGGGCAACTTGGACATCCGGGGGATGAAACCACAGTTTTTTGCCCGTGGCAAGTCTCCGGCTTGACAAAAAGGCCCCGGTATTCGCCTAATAAAGGCATGAGAGACACCCGTTTTCAGGCCCTGGCGGCCCAGCTTGCAGGGTATTCCACCACCCTGCGTCCCGGAGACCGGGTTTTGCTGGAATTAACGGATATTCCGGAGGAAATGGGAATAGCCCTTATCCGGGAGGTGCGCGCCGCAGGCGCAATGCCCTTCCTTCGCCTGAACCAGTCCCGGCTGAACCGGGAAATGCTCTCCGGAGCCACGGAGGAGCAATACGGCATCATCGGCCGCCACCGCCTGGCGGAAATGGAGGAGATGGACGCCTATATAGAAATACGCGGCGGCGGGAACGCCTTTGAGCTGTCCGCCGTTCCCCAGAAGAATATGGCCGTTGCCATGAAGGCCCTGAACCCCGTCTCCCAGAGGCGCATCCGCCACACGCGCTGGTGCGGGCTGCGCTGGCCGTCAGAGGGAATGGCCCAGCAGGCCGCCATGAGCACGGAAGAGTTTGAGGATTTCTATTTCCGCACCTGCCTGATGGATTACGGCGCCCTGCGCCCCGCCATGCAGAAGCTGGCCGCCATGATGGAGGCGGCGGAACACGTGCGCATCACCGGACCGGGAACGGACATTTCCTTTTCCATCAAGGGGCTGCCCGCCATCCCGTGCGCGGGGGAATGCAACCTGCCGGACGGGGAGGTGTTCACCGCACCCGTCATTGACAGCGCCAACGGCCGCATTTCCTTCAACACCCCGAGCCTGTTCCAGGGTATTCCCTTTGACAACATCAGCCTGACGCTGGAAAACGGCCTGGTGGTGCATGCGGAGGCGGGGGACAAGACCGCGGAGCTCAACTCCATTCTGGATACGGACCCCGGCGCGCGGCGGCTGGGGGAATTCGCCTTTGGCGTCAATCCGGCCATCACCCGCCCCATGCGCAACATCCTGTTTGACGAGAAAATCTCCGGCTCCTTCCACCTGACGCCGGGACAGGCCTACCACGTGGCGGACAACGGCAACCAGTCCCGCATCCACTGGGACATGGTATGCATCCAGACGGCAGCAGCCGGCGGAGGCGATATTTACCTGGACGGCGTCCTGGTGCGCCGCAACGGCTTGTTCACCATGCCGGAACTGGCTATTCTCAATCCCGCCCAATCATGACTACGGACTCCACCCCCTCCAAAAAACGCTCCCTGCTCCGCAAACTCCTGTACGCAGCCGCGGCAGTCATTCTGCTGGGTTCCCTGCTGGCCTCCTACATGAACTGGGAGGCCAACCATCTGGAATTCAGTGAAAACACCGCTCCAGCGGGCTGCGTTCCGGGACTTTCCGGACTGCGCATCCTGGTGCTGTCAGACGTCCACACCAATCTTCCCCTGCTGGAAAAAGCGGCGGCCATGGCGGAACAGGCCAGGCCGGACATGATCGTGTTCCTGGGAGACCTGTACACGGATTTTCTGCGGGCCACCCACGCAGGAGACTACATCACGCAGATGAAACGGCTCTCTTCCATCGCCCCGGCCTACGCGTGCCTGGGCAACCATGACATGGCCCTGGTGGACAACGTGGAGCGCATCCTGAAGGAAGGCGGTTTCACCCTGCTGAGGAATTCCGCAGCCTTCGTCACCATCCCCAGGCTGGGGAACGCGGAGTTCAAGCTGGTGGGACTGGGAGACCTGCGCGAGGGGGACTTCTTTCCGGACCGGTGCATGAGTCCGCGGGAATTGGGGGAAGAATCCGTGATGCCCACCATCGTCCTGAGCCACAACCCCAAGGGGAGGGAATTGCTGGGCGGCTATCACTGGAACCTGATGCTCTCCGGCCATACGCACGGCGGCCAGATCAAACTGCCCTTCTTTTCCACCCCCCTGCTGACGTCAGAGGGGGAAACGATGTACTCCGGCTTCCATCCTTATGAAGACAAGCAGGTCTTCGTCACCCGCGGCATAGGCTACATAGGGCCGGGACGCTTCAACTGCCCGCCGGAAATCAACCTCATCACCATTCCGTAGCCCCTTTTCCCGACCGCCATGGTTCTCTCTCTGCTGGCTTCCGGAGGCCCCAACGCCGCGCCTCCCTTCTTCACCCTGCTCACCGTCGTCTTCATGGGCATCATTGCGATTGCCCTCATTCTGGCCCATTTCCGGCAGTCCCTGCTGGCGGGCTACTTCATCTGCGGGGTGATTCTGGCCAACTGCGGCATCCTGGACCACATCCCCAATTCCGACGTCAGCATCCAGGCCCTTTCCGAGGTGGGCATCATCCTGCTCATGTTCACGCTGGGCCTGGAATTTTCCATTGACGAGCTCAAGCACCTGCGGAAAACGGCCCTGGTCGGCGGCGGCATTCAGATGTTCATCTGCACCGCCGCCTTCGGCCTGGGGCTCCATTACGCCACGGGCATGGATATGAGCCATTCCCTGACAGTCGGGGCCATCATGGGCCTTTCCTCCACGGCGGTGGCGCTGAAATCCTTCCAGGAATTCGGCCTGAGCGGCACCTCCGGGGCAAAAATGGCGGTAGGCATCGCCCTGTTCCAGGACATTGCCGCCATCATGCTGGTAGCGATCATGCCGCAGATCTTCGCCGCCACGCCCGACTCCTGGGAAACCGCTCTCAACATCGGCATGGCCGTCCTGCGGGGGCTCGTCTTCCTGGGGGCCGCATGGCTGATCGGCCACTACCTGCTCCCGCGCATCATGCTGGCCGTGGCCCGGACCAAGAGCCGGGAGCTCTTCACCCTGATGGTCTTCGCCATCTGTTCCGGCATCGCCATGCTCGCCAGCCTGCTGGGCCTGAGCATTGCGCTGGGGGCCTTCACCGCCGGGCTTTTCGTCAGCAGCTCCTACTACAGCCACCGCGTCCTCAGTGAAGTGCTCCCCTTCAAGGACCTTTTCCTGACCATCTTCTTCGTTTCCGCCGGGCTGCTGATTGACATTGACGACCTGTGGGAGCACATCGGCCATGTGGCGACCTTCGCCGCCTTTGTCCTCGCGATCAAATTCGTGGCCTGCATCGTGGCCGCAAGCTTCCTGAAAATCCCCGGTCGCATGGGCATCATGGCCTCCACCGCGCTGACCAACGTGGGGGAATTCTCCCTGGTGCTCATTCCCTTCATGCAGGAAATCACCCCCATTCCGGCGCTGGTGACCACCAATGTGTACGCCATTGCAGCCGTCTCCATGGGCATGACGCCCCTGCTGATGAAGGCGGCGCGGAAGCTCACCCCCCTGCTGGTGCGCATTCCGGGCCTGAAGACAAAAAGGGAACGCCTCAGCGTGGAAACCATGATCACGCGCGTGGAGGGAATCAAGAACCACGCCATCATCTGCGGCTACGGTCCCGTAGGCAGGAGGCTGCATGAAAGCCTGTCCCAGTACGGCATCCCCTGCATCATCATCGACCTGAACGCGGACACCGTCAAGACCCTGCTCAATGACGGCCATCTGGCCTTCCTGGGGGACATCCAGCACCAGATCACCATGGACCTGGCGGGAATCCGCACCGCACGGCTGATCGCCTTCACGTTCCCGGACCCCGCCCCGGCCCTGTCCACCTACATGCAGATCAAGGGCGCCAACGCGAACATCACGGTGATAGCCCGCGCCAAATTCCGTTCGGAAGTGGCTTCCCTGCATCATGCGGGCATCGCCAACGTCATCCATGATGAAATGGAAACGGGCGCCGCCGCGGTGCGCCTGGCAAAGCTGAGCTTTGATATTATTGAACCCGCAGACGCGCCCACGCTGTCCCATTAAACAATGACGAATCTTCCGGACGCCCACACCCACCCCGCTCCTGCCGCACCCGGCACGGCGCCGCGCTTCATCTGCGGCACCTCCCCGGCGGACTGGGAGCAGGTGGCCCTTCTGGCGGAACGGGATAAAAACGTCACGCCTTTCTTCGGCATTCATCCCTGGCGCCTGAACCCGGCTGCATGGAAGGAGGAAATGCGCCTGCTGGAATCCTTCCTGAAAAAATTCCCCCGTGCGGGCATTGGGGAAACGGGGCTGGACAAGTGCCGCCGCGGCATTCCGGGGCTGCCCCTACAGCGGGAAGCGCTGAAACAGCACCTGGAGCTGGCCGCGCGCCTGAACCGCCCCGCCGCCCTGCACTGCTGCCGCGCGTGGGGCACGCTGGCAGGAATGCTGAAGGAATATCCCCGGCTGAAAGCCGTGCTGCACGGCTGGACGGGTGCCCTGAACCCCGGCGCGCAGCTCCCTTCCGGCAACTGGCTTCTCTCCGTGGGGCCTCGTGAAATGGATCGCCCGGGCCTCCTTTCCTCCATCCCGCTCCATCGGCTGGCGCTGGAATCGGACGAACACCCGGAGGCCTTGCCGGAGCTTTACCGGAACGCCGCGCAAGCCCTCTCCATGAAAGAGGAAGAACTGGCCGCCCTGGTTGCGGACAATATGGAGAGAATCTCCGCCCGCTAGCCGCCGGAAGGCGCAACGCCCTGCCGGAACGCGGGTGGCAGGAAACAGCGGCTTTTTTCCTTGGCAGGCTCCTGCCGCCGGCTATCATGCGGGCATGGGCCTTTTTCAGGATCAAACCAGTTCTCTGTCGGAAATCAAGCGGCTTGCCGCCCTCGTCATGGATCCCTCGCGCAGGGATGAAATCGGTCCGGACCAGTGGCCCCTGGCCATGATCGCCTATGGGCTGGTCACCTGCAATGAAATGGGCAGGGAAGAAGAAGGCGTCACCATTTACAACATCTTCCAGTCCTGCTGCGCACCGGACGCGCGGCGCAAATGCGCGCTGCAACTGGCCACCTTCATCCGCCAGCGCAAGGGGGACGGATGGCGGGCCCTCCTGCCCTTCTCCATGACGGATGAGGCCCCGGACATCCGCCGTCAGGCCTCCTTCCTGATTTACACGCTGGCCTCCCCCAAACCGGAGGAACGCTTTCCCGGAATCGCCGGGCTGGCAGACATCATCTGTGCGAATCCGCTACCCGGCCAAGCGAGCATGGCCCCAGCGCTGGACGCCCTGATGAGCCTGGGCGACATGCGGTTTGCCCCTTATCTGGCCTCCATCTCCAAAAAACTTCCTTCCGAACGCCTCGCGGACCTGCTGGCCGGAACGGAAGCCATTCCCACGGACCTGGGCTGCGGATGGCTGCTGGATGTTCTGGACGAACGTCCGGAGCTTTCCTCCGCCATTGCAGCGGTACTGGCCGGAATGCCGTCCAGGGCCGGAGAAGTCCTGGATGTGGTGGTGCCCATCCCCTCCTGGCAATTCACCAACTCCGCCGTTCAGCCGCTCCATTCCTGGAGCATTCCCGAATACCGGCTGCGCATGAGGGAACGGCTTTCCAGGCGCCTTGGACCGGAAGAACAGGAAGCCGTTGACCGGGCATGGAGCTGATTCTCCGCGCCCTGCGGACCAAGGCCCACTTCGTTTATAAATTAAAAGAGCCGTTCCACGGAAATGAGGAACGGCTCTTTTAATGTTCAGAAAAACCAAGCTCAGGCACGTTTGCGGCGCACCAGGAGCGCCGTCAGCCCGAGAAGCCCCAGCGTAGCGGTGGCCGGTTCCGGGATGGACAAGGGCATGCCGTGCGTATCCAGGTAGGCAAAATCGTTTCCGTTCAACACGCTGTCGTACACAGCCAGGTTATCGACGAAAAGGCCGTTGGCCCCAGGATTGTGATCCCCGCTCCCCTTGATGCTGGTAACCTTGGAATCACCGGAAAGACTCGTCGTGACCGTTTTGACAAGCTCGCCATCGTGGTAAACCTGCATCTCATTTCCCTTGAACGTCAGTCCAAGGTAGTTCCATGTATCATCAGAAGCAGCAAACAACTCGGTTCCGTCCGGAATTCCGATATTCCCCCCGTTGTAAATCACCCATTTATTGGCGGCCGTCATCTCCACCCTGATCGTCGTGCCCGCTATCGTCATGGAAAAAGCATCCTTCCAGTCAGCACTGGAAGAACTGTAATACATGTGGATGCCCACGCTGAAACCGGTGGCAAAATTCAGGCCGTCAATGCCATTGGTGCTGGTGATGTTGAACGTTCCACCGTTGGGACAGTGGGAATAACCGCCGTCCGTCATGGGTGTAATACTATTACTCCAATTGATGTACCCGGTCGTTTTTGAAATGGCAGTGGAACCGCTTCCCAGATTGATGAAATTCTGATTGCTCCCAAGCTGGTTGAAATCCAGTCCGTACAACAGGGAAGAAGCCTGTACGCCGGAAATGAGGCATAAGGCTGCCGCCACTGCCGTTCCCTTGAAAGTTAAATGGCCATGGGGATTGAACATGCGTCCACTGAAACGGATAACAAATCCGGTATTTGAAAAAAACAAGCAGTAAATGATGAAATAAATTGAAATAGAACAAGGAACCGCCTGTTCTTTTTCTTAAAGAAGCGTTTTTAAGGAAGGCCGCCGCTCTATTAAAAGAGAAATATAAATCTTTACTTATCAAAAATACACGCTTGACACCGGATTTGTTATCCGTTGGCAAATCATTCCCCATCATACTCAATCCTCCCGGCATTTTGAACGCACGGAAACGATGTGACAGGATCAGGAAATAAAAACCAATACGCTAAAACGGAAAGGAAGAAGACGCCGGATTCAACAGCTCTTTTTCTGGCGGGCCCTTTTCCCGGAAATGCGCCTACCTCGCCACCACGTGATTGTGGTGGAAATCAACAAAGCTCCGGTACGTTTCCTCGTCCAGCAAGGTTTCATGCGTCATCAGCAGGAGGGGGAAAGGCTTCCCTTCATCCGTATAAGGGGCATGAATGTAATCAAACTGGGGATTGGGCACAAAGCCGTGCCGCTGGTAAAACCCCAGGCGGCGGCGTGAAATCCCGTCCTCCGGAGGATCAATCTCCAGAATAACCTTGTGGGGAAAAGCGTCCCTCAATTCTTCCAGAATCCTTTGGCCGGCGCCCTGTCCGCGCAGGGAGGCATCCACGGCGAAATATTCCAGATACACGAATGCCTCACGCTGCCAGCTCACCAGCATGGCAACCACCCGGCCTGCCCCGTTTAAAAATACCTCATAACAAAAGCCCGGGTCTTGAAACGCCAGCGGAAAATCCTGGACGCGCCGCTGTTCGTGCACCGGAAAACTTGTCCGGTAAATATCCAGGGAATCCAGGAATAGAGGATCATCCACTCCCGTCGCACGGTGCTTGGTCAGCGATTCAGGCTTCATGCCCCATATCCAACCACACCCGTCTTCCTTCGGCAAGGCTCCCGGAAAAACTTCCCCAGTCATGCAACAACGTGGCCAGACTTAACCCATTCACCTTCCAGACGATTCACCACTTTTCTAACATATTATATAAACCGTTGACAATAAATAAAATAAGAAGATAGAGTGATAAGAGTGCAGAAATAGTTCATCCATCCTCCATGTTTACACCGATTCTCCGCCTTTTATTTCTTCTGCTGTTCCTGATATTTCCGGGAGGCGCCAATACGGTTCTTCATGCGGAAGAAACTCCAGACATGGACGACTGCTCCCTGTATATTGAATCAAAGACGGATGTGGCGTCCGCCCAATGCATGATTGACGGAGGAAACCAGGAGGACGACAAAAAACGGACTGATGTGGGTATTGGAGAAGAAGTTGAACTGACCGTGACCGGGAAGCGGTTAAAAGAGGTGGATTTGGATTCCATAGAATGGACCATGGAACCGGATAATCTGGCCACCGTTGAAAAATCGGAGGATGGAGATAATCAGGCAATTCTAACCTTCAACAAGGATATTACTGAAAACAAGATTCTTACAATCCGAGTCAAAACAAATCTCGACGAAGAACTGCCGGAGAGAAAACCTCTGATTCTTCATATTTTTATTCCATCTGAAATCATGGCAGTACATACGGGGAAACGAATGCCCAAGTGTGCAGCAGATGGAGAAAAAGACCATGCGGGAGCATCCACCGTCCTGGATTTAACCCTGCATCCATTAAAAGTGAGTTTCAGTAATATCGCCTTCATTGAACGGGCGAATGATCCGGAAGGATTCAAACCGGAACATGATCCCGGCGCCGTTTTGTTCCGCCCCAACGCCAAAAACAAGGCAATTCCCAGTGACTATATCGGATGGAAGTTTAAACCCGGAATTCGATTGCCCCAATTGCAGGCTTCCAATCTTCCCAAGCCCTTTTCATGGGCATGCGGCTGGCATGTCCGTTCCGGTGACAAGGGCTGCCTTCTGATTCATGGCAAACCCTATCCCCAGGATTTTAATTTCACTTATGACGGAGAAGAAACCGATGAGAATTCTCCAACCAAAGGATTACAAAACGTCAAAGTAACCGTCTCCAAATTCCGCCGCACCGTGACACGCAGTACGACAGGCAAAGTGCTTCATACCAACTCATAAATAATCCTTTTCCATATCATTCCATGAACCCTGTTTATGTACCTATTCTCCTGGCTTGGACGGCCCTCCTTTTGTTCCATTCTCCCGCTTTCTCCGATATCCGCCTGCCCATTCCCTCAGCCACCAGGAACCTTAACAAGCAGAACACGAAACTGCTCCAACTTAAAAGACTGCTCGACGAGGACAGCATCATTCCCTTCTACCAGGAAGCCGACAAAATGCTGAAGGAGGCCAGCCTTTACAGAAAAAAAATGTCACTCCACAGGAATTGACCGACGGCCTCTTCCTGTGCCGCCTGATTGCGACCGCGCCATTCATCGACGTTAACCGGCACAGCAACGTCATGTGGCTGATGAACCACACTAACCTGGACTATAAAGTTAAAGATTTCATGTCCCGGAGCATGCCGCTAGCCGCCTTAACGGACAAGCATTCCACCTTGCCGGAAAAGGAGGAAGCGCTGCGGTTTTTTCTAACAGCGAGAGCACTGGTTCTCCAGCAATTCCGGAGCAGTTTCGATCACGCCTTTGAGGCCACCTGGATCTGTTCGGAAATGCTTCTGGACCATGCCCCCCAGCTCACCGGCGACCGGGAAGCAGCCGGCGAATTCGCCAACAGGCTCGCGACCAACGAGGCAAGAAACAATAAACTTAAGAACATCATACCCAGAAGGGAAAGAATATTCGTCCGCGAATTAATGCAGTGCTTCCCGACCAAAGCGGTGGAAGTCAAAAAATACCTCCGCATGGCCGGCTACGGCGACAAGGATATCCCCGCCCTGCTTGACAGAACCGTCGGCAGGATTCCTGAAGCCCGGTACCTGTACAAGGGTTTGCCGAAACGGAAGGATTGAACGCTTCCCCTTCATCTCCATTCAATTCACGTTTTACCTGATGCATAAAGAGAAGTGGCGTGCTTCATGAAATCCATTTGAAGTTTCATTCCGGAAACATTAGAATTCAGCTAAAGCCATGATGCCGCCCATGAAAATTTTCCCGCTGCTGTTTTTCACCTGGGCAGCTTTTCCATGCACCCTCCAGGCGCAGGAAAAACCGCAAGGGGAAAGCCCCTGGCCGCGCTGTGCCCCTGCACGTTCCGGGAGCCATATTCTTTTCCTGGGAAACAGCTATACGTTTTTCAACCGCATGCCCGCCATGGTCAAGGCCATGGCTGACACCAAAGGACTGCGGCCGGACGTGCACATGCACGCGGCTCCGGCAGCCTCCTTCCAGTCCCACTGGAATGACGGGCGCGCCCGTGAAAAGCTGGAAGGAACGGCCTGGGACTTCGTCATTCTCCAGGACCAGAGCGCCACTCCCGTCGTGGCCCCGGAGCGGACCATGGAATTCGGCGGCAAATGGTGCTCCCAGGTACGCGCCGCCCAGGGAACGCCCGTCCTGATGCTGACGTGGGGAAGAAAGGACGCCTCCGGCGTTCCGGACCCGCAGGAGCAAAAAGCCCTCCTCGCCACGTATTTGAATCTCGCCCGGAAGGAAAAAGCCGCCGTGGCCCCTGTGGGAATTGCCTGGGAAAACTGCCTCAAACGCCATCCCGGAATTGCCCTGTACCAGGCGGACGGCCAGCACCCAACGGAGGCGGGAAGCTACCTGGCGGCCTGCGTGATGTACTGCACCCTGTTCGGAAAGTCTCCGCTGGGCCTCCCGGCCAAACTGTCCCTGAAAGGAGTGCGGCTGTGCAGCCTTCCCGCAGACAGGGCCAAAATACTGCAAACCGTCGCCAGGGATACGTGCAAACAGCTCTTTTCCTCTTCTGCCGGAAACCGCCCCGGAGCCGCAGGGCCATAGGCCGCCGCTCTGCTGCCGCATAGCGCAAAATCTACTCGCAAAACGGGCGCCGTTCCTTTAACCTTGCGGCGATCACTTACACATATTATGAGCGAACAAGTCATTATCATCGGCGCAGGCTGCGCAGGCTACACGGCGGCCATTTACACCGCCCGCGCCAATCTCTCTCCGCTTCTCATTACGGGCTCCCAGATCGGCGGCCAGCTGACCACCACCACGGAGGTGGAAAATTTCCCGGGCTTTCCGGACGGCGTGATGGGGCCGGACCTGATGTTCCTGATGCAGCAGCAGGCGGAAAAGTTCGGCACCCGGTTTGCGTATGAAGACGTCAAGAGCGTCATCAGGGATGAAGCCACCGGGCTGTTCACCGTGAAGACCAGCGGCCAGAATTACGAAGCCCGCAGCATCATCGTGGCTACGGGAGCTTCCGCCCGCTACCTGGGCATACCCGGGGAGGAAGGGCTGGTAGGCCACGGCCTCACCGCCTGCGCTACCTGTGACGGAGCCTTTTACCGGGACGTGCCCGTGTGCGTGGTGGGCGGAGGAGACAGCGCCTGTGAAGAAGCCATGTTCCTGACGCGCTTCGCCTCCAGGGTGTACCTGATCCACCGCCGGGACACGCTCCGCGCCTCCAAAATCATGGCGGAGCGCACGCTGTCCAATGAAAAGATTTTCCCCATGTGGAATTCCACCATCGTGAGCTACAAGACGGACGACAAGGGAGAACTGGAGGCCGTCATGCTGAAGGACCTGGTGGAAGGGGATGTAACGGAACTGCCCGTCAAGTGCGTCTTCATGGCGATCGGCCACACGCCGAATACGTCTTTCCTGGGGGATCTGGTAGACCGGGACGACGCCGGCTACATCATCCGGGAACCCGGCCTGATGGCGACCAAGACGCCGGGCCTGTTCGCCGCCGGAGACGTGGCGGACCCTCACTACCGCCAGGCCATTTCCTCCGCCGGCATGGGCTGCGGCGCCGCCATTGAAGCGGAACGCTACCTGCTGGGGCTGTAAGCCCATCTTCCGGAACGGGGCGGAGTTTCCGCGGGAAATTCCGCCCCGCCCCGCTACAGGAAAACGGACATGCACCATTACAGCATTTTTGAGCTTTTCAGCATCGGGATAGGACCATCCTCCTCCCATACCGTAGGCCCCATGCGGGCGGCGCACCGTTTTCTGGAACAGATACGCCATTCCCCCCGGCTGCCGGAAATCACGGGCATCCGCTGTGAATGCTACGGCTCCCTGGCGGCCACCGGCCACGGGCACGGCACGGACACGGCCATCATGCTGGGCCTGCTGGGGGAAGAGCCCCACACGGTGGAGCCGCGCAGCATTCCCGGAAAAATCGCCCGCCTGCACCAGCAGGAAACGCTCCCTGTCACGGAGGAAAAAACCGTCCGTTTCTCCCCCACCCGCGACCTGGACCTTTCCCACTACCAGCCTCTGCGCCTGCACCCGAACGGGATGCTGTTCACCGCAGTCAACCAGGAGGGAGAACCGGTGGAAGACGCCGTGTTTTATTCCACGGGGGGCGGCTTCGTCGCTTCCGAGCAGGAGCTTCTGCATCCGGAGGAACCGGACCGGGAGCCGTTCCCCCTCCCCTATGAATCCGCGGAAGAACTGCTGCGCATGGCGGATGAACGGGAATGCCCCCTCTCCTCCATCGTCATGGCCAATGAATGCGCCCTGCTTCCGGAACGGGAAGTCCGTGAAAAGTTGAACCTGATCTGGGCCACCATGAAGCAGTCCATTTCCAGCGGCATGAGCGCGCGCGGCAACCTGCCGGGCGTCCTGCAAGTGCCCCGCCGCGCCAAGACGCTCCGCAAATCCCTTCTGGTGCATGGAGAATCGGCCCTGAAAGACCCTCTCTCCATCATGGACTGGATCAACCTGTACGCCATTGCCGTGAGTGAGGAAAACGCGGCCGGCGGCCGCATCGTCACCGCCCCCACCAACGGAGCGGCGGGGATTGTTCCGGCGGTTCTCAACTACGCCACCAAATTCTGCGTTTCACCGTATCCGGACGCCGTGCATCGCTTCCTGCTCACCGCGGGTGGCATCGCCATCCTGTACAAGAAAAACGCCTCCATCTCCGGCGCGGACGTCGGCTGCCAGGGGGAGGTGGGCGTGGCCTGCTCCATGGCCGCGGCCGCGCTTGCGGAGTACCTGGGAGGAACGCCCCACCAGGTGGAAAACGCCGCGGAAATAGGCATGGAACACAATCTGGGCCTCACCTGCGACCCGATCGCTGGGCTCGTCCAGATACCCTGCATTGAACGCAACGCCATCGCCGCCATCAAGGCCATCAACGCCGCCCGCATTGCCCTGGGCGGCACGGGCGCCCACTTCGTCCCTCTGGACAAAGTCATCCGCACCATGCTGGATACCGGAAGGGACATGCAGTCCAAATACAAGGAAACCGCCCAGGGCGGCCTGGCCGTGAACGTGGTGAATTGCTAAAGGGAAACGGAAATCATCCCATGGGATTCCATGTGCGTCTGTTCCGGTAAAAAACACTCCGGCGGGTTGACAGACACGGGGAGCAAAGGTAGGGTGCGGGCATGTTTTCACGCCTTTTTCTCGCTCTGGCCCTGCTGGCGGGCGGCACGGGACTGTCCCATGCCGTCCACGTCGTCATGTGCGGCGGTCCCGCCCTCAGACAATGGGAAGGACTGAGAATACAGCCTGACAGGCATGACAACTGGTGGGCCAACTTTGTAAGGGCCTCCACCATCCGCATCGCCCAGATCCAGCAGAAGGACCCCTCCGCCAGAATCACCTGGATCGTTTACCGTCCGGGCTATGCGACACGGGGCAGGGAGGACGGCAAGCCCTATACCCGCTGGATTGCCGACCTGGCTTCCAAGTACAAGATCAAGCTCGTCTGGGTGGACAGCGCGGACCAGGCCATCCGGGCGCTGAATTCCTCCCCGCGCTTCCGCGGAGACTTCGTGGAATCCTTCTACTACTTCGGCCATTCCAACTGTTTTGCGTGGATGCTGGACTACGGCAACAACATCATGGCCGTCTCCACGGAATGGATTCACGAAACAGACCTGAACCGCATCCGCCGGGACATTTTCACCCCGCGGTCCGACTGCTGGAGCTTCGGCTGCTACACGGGGGCCAGCATGTCCGGCTGGTGGAAGCGCATCGTGGGCGTTCCCCTCTGGGGCAACACGGAATCCACCCGCTACGGCCCTGTCTCCGACGGCAGGCTGCCGGAAGGCGTGGGCAAATGGGTTAAATAGGCATGTAATAGTTAACAGTGAATAGTTAATATTGTTTATACCTTGCATATTGACCTGCGCTGTTCATCTGCTGCCGATCCCGTATTGCCTTTCCGGGAAAAAACCTTTATCATCATACCCATGCGGACCGAATTCCGCCATTTTCTGACACAACCATGAACCAAGCACCCCATGTTGCCATCGTCGGCGCCACCGGAGCGGTGGGCGTTGAGATCCTGTCCTGCCTGGAAACACGCAACTTTCCCGTAGGCTCCCTGAAGCTTCTGGCCTCCGCCCGGTCCGCCGGAAAACAGGTCGCCTTCCGGGGAGAAATGCTGACTGTGGAAGAATTGACGGAAAAATCCTTTGACGGCGTGGACATCGCCCTGTTCAGCGCAGGCGGCGGCATTTCCCTGAAGTTCGCCCCCATTGCCGCGGCCGCGGGCTGCGTGGTCATCGACAATTCCTCCGCCTTCCGCCAGGACCCGGACGTGCCCCTTGTGGTGCCGGAAATCAACCCGGAAGCGGCCCTCAACCACCCCCGCAACATCATCGCCAACCCGAACTGCACCACCATCATTACGCTGATGGCCCTCTTCCCCCTGCACCAGCGCTTCGGGCTGAAAACCGTCATCGCCTCCAGCTACCAGGCGGTTTCCGGAAGCGGGCAGCACGGCATTGCGGAACTGGAATCCCAGGTGCGCGCCGTGGTGGACGGCCATCCCGTGGTGAAAAACGTTTATCCGCACCAGATCGCCTTCAACCTTCTTCCCCAGATCGACTCCTTCACGGAAAGCGGCTACACGAAGGAAGAGCTTAAAATGCTCAATGAAGGCCGCAAAATCCTTTCCCTTCCCGACCTCAAGGTGACGTGCACCTGCGTGCGCGTGCCCGTGTACCGCTCCCATTCCATTTCCGTGACTGCCCAGTTTGAGCAGCCTGTGGATGTGGAAACGGCTCGCCGCGCCTATGACGGAAAACCCGGCGTCGCCGTGATGGACAATCCCTCGGAAGGCGTGTGGCCCACCCCGCTGGACAGCACCAACGGGGACACCTGCTACGTGGGGCGCATGCGCATGGACATGGCGATCGACAATGCCCTGACCCTCTGGGTCGTGGGCGACCAGGTCCGGAAAGGGGCAGCCCTGAACGCCGTACAGATTGCGGAACTTCTGGTCGGCCGCTGAACTATATCTACTATCCCCGCACCCATTCCTTAACGTCATGTGTGAAGAACAATCCCTGAACGACTACATTACAGAACAGTGCGCCTTGATTGACGCCGCGCTGGACAGGCTTCTGCCCGCAGAGGACGAAAGCCCTGAAACCATCCACAAGGCCATGCGCTACAGCATGTTCGCGGGCGGCAAGAGAATGCGCCCCGTGCTCTGCCTGGCGGCCGCGGAAGCCTGCGGCGGTCTGGCGGTGAATGCCCTGGTGCCCGCCTGCGCCGTGGAAATGATGCACACGTATTCCCTTATTCATGACGACCTGCCGGCCATGGACAATGACGACCTGCGCCGCGGCAAGCCCACCAGCCACAAGGCCTTCGGGGAAGGGGTAGCCATTCTGGCGGGAGACGCCCTGCTGACGGAAGCCTTTGCCGTGATCGCCCAGGTGGACGACACGGAACGCTACACTGTCCGGGATTATGTCCGGGAACTGGCGGCTACCGGCGGCAGCACGATGCTCATCGGCGGCCAGATTCTGGACCTGGAAGGGGAGCACAAGCAGCTCTCCGAACCGGAAGTGCGCGCCGTGTACGAAGGGAAGACGGCGGCCCTGCTGACCACGGCCCTCCGCTTCGGCGCCATGTCCGCGAACGCCACGGAAGCCCAGTTGGAAGCCGTCACGGACTTCGGCTACAACCTTGGCCTCGCCTTCCAGGTAATTGATGACATTCTGGACCTGACCGCCTCCACGGAAAAGCTCGGCAAGACCGCCGGCAAGGACGTGAACGCCCAGAAATCCACCTGCCCGGCCCTGATAGGCATGGACGGAGCCCGTTCCGAAGCGAAATGCCGCACCCAGGCGGCCCTGGACGCCCTGATGATCTTCCCGGAAGAACGCCGCACCCGCCTGGTGGAACTGGCCAACTATCTCCTCAACCGCGAATATTAAGCCGCATTTTCTTTCATGCCCGCAGAAACCGTATCCGACAACGTGGAAACCCTGATCAATCTGGCGCTGGCCGAAGACTTCGGCCCCGGGGATGTGACTTCCACATACTTCGTCCCGGAACACCTGACCGCCAGAGCCATTCTGACGCCCCGGAAAAAGGGCGTTCTTTCCGGCGTCAACGTGGCGGCGGAAGTCTTCCGCAAGGTGGACCCCTCCCTGAAGGTGGAAGTCTACCTGCATGACGGGGAGGCCGTGGCGCCCGGCGCCGTGGTGATGCTCATTGAAGGCTCCGCCCGCTCCATCCTGGGAGCGGAACGCACTGCGCTCAACTTCATCCAGCGCCTTTCCGGCGTAGCCACGCTCACCAGGAAATACGTGAAGGCCGTTTCCCACACCAGCGCCCGCATCCTGGACACCCGCAAGACCACTCCCGGCTACCGCCTGCTGGAAAAGGCAGCCGTGGCCCACGGCGGAGGCACCAACCACCGCATGGGCCTTTATGACCGCGCCATGGTGAAGGACAACCACCTGATGACGGACGGCAACACGGAACACCTCCAGCAGTGCATCAACAGGCTGCGCGCGGAAAAGCCCGGCGTGGAAATCCAGCTGGAAGCGGACACTCTGGAACAGGTGGAAGCCTTCCTCAAGCTGGAAGGAGTGGACCACATTCTTCTGGACAACATGACGCCGGAGATGCTGAAGCAGGCCGTCGCCATGCGCGGCGACCGCGCCACACCCCTGATAGAAGCCAGCGGGGGCGTCAACCTGGACACGGTGGCCGCCATTGCGGAATCCGGCGTGGACTTCGTTTCCGTGGGCTACGTCACCCACTCCGCCCCCTCCCTGGACCTGGGGCTGGATTTCAGCGTGGAATAACACTTACCTTTCACCCTATCATGGACCTGTCCAATTTCAGAGAAGAATACCTCAAGGGCCAGCTTCACAGAAAAGACCTGGCGGAAAACCCCTTTGAACAATTCCAGACCTGGTTTGAACAGGCCCTGAAAGCGGACATTCCGGAACCCAACGCCTTTTCCCTGGCTACGGTGAACGCCCACGGCAGGCCCTCCCTGCGTACGGTGCTGCTCAAATACTTTGACCAGACAGGCTTCGTCTTTTTCACCAACTACGGCAGCCACAAGGCCCATGACATTGAAGAAAACCCGCAGGTCTGCATGATGCTGCCATGGGTGATGCTGGAACGCCAGGTCATCATTTACGGGAAGGCCGTCAAGGTTTCCCGCGCGGAATCCCTGAAATACTTCCTCACCCGTCCCAAGGAATCCCAGCTTGGCGCGTGGGTCTCTCAGCAAAGCTCCGTCATCTCCGGAAGAAAACTGCTGGAAATGAAGCTGATGGAGCTGAAAAACAAATTCTCCAAGGGAGAAATCCCCCTGCCCTCCTTCTGGGGCGGCTACCGGATCATTCCGGACACCTTTGAATTCTGGCAGGGCGGTCCCGGCCGCGTTCACGACCGTTTCATGTACAAGCTCCAGGAAAACGGTTCCTGGACGATCGAACGCCTCCAGCCATGATTACCCGGCGAGCAACAGACCAGGGAGTCACTTTCCTGGACGTGGAAACACCGCTCTGTACAGCCACCCTGTGCCTGCAAGGGGCGCACCTCACGTCATGGAAGCCGGAGGGGCAGGAAGAATGCCTCTTCCTTTCCCCCAATGCGGTCTTTGCGCCCGGCAAAGCCATCCGCGGCGGCATTCCCGTCTGCTGGCCCTGGTTCGGTCCGCGGAAGGGCGAACCGTCCCACGGCGTGGCGCGCACCTCGGAATGGCGCCTCCATCACCAGGAGACGGACAAGCGGGGGAACGCCCTGCTTTCCCTGGCCTTCTATCCGGAAGACGAATCCTACCCCGCCGCCATCCTGCGCCTGGCGCTGGGCCGCACGCTGGCCATGAAGCTGGAAACCACCGCCCGCATGCAGCCCTGCAAGCTCACGGAAGCCTTTCACAACTACTTTGCCGTCGGCAACCTGACCAAATGCCGCGTACACGGGCTGGACGACGTACCGTTCCGGGAAGAAGCGGCCCAGCCCATGAAGCACGGAGAACGCCCGCTGGCCCCCCTGGGGTGCCTGGACCGCGTTTACGACTGCCCGGCCTGTTCCGGGAAAATCGTGCTGGAAGACTTCGTGCTGAACCGCGCCATCACCGTGGAGCGGGACCACGCCTCTTCCGTCATCATCTGGAACCCGGGACAGCAGGGAGCCGGAAACATGGCGGATCTGGGCGCGGAATCCTGGAACAAATTCCTGTGCGTGGAAATGGGCAATGCCGATTCCCGTTGCATTCCCCTCGCCTCCGGACAATCCCACACCCTGTGCCAGAAAATCACGGTGGGACCGCTGGAATAGCAGGCATTCCCCCTCCCTTCCGCCTCCGGATGAACGGACGGCTGGCAGGAAACCCCATGCGCGGGGAATGACCTCCCAGGCCGTTCCGTACCGCTTCCGGACAGGGGAGCATGAAGAACGGCAGCCTTTCCGTCCTCCCCTTCAAAAGGTGAAATTGGACTCCCCCGGAACTTTTGTTCCCTGAATCATCCCTCCGTGGAGCTCTCCGGCAGGATTCGGCTTGCAAAAACCCCCCTTTTAAGGTTTGGTAGATTCCGAGCCTTTTGGCGCGTTCCCTACCAAGATGCATACAAACCCACCTTCCGATGTTGGCAACGCCGCAACCTTCATTGCGGAAATTTACGGTCAGGATGTCTTCAACATGGAGACCATGCGCAACTACCTGCCCCGTCCCGTCTACAAGAAACTGCTGGCTACCATCCGCAAGGACGAAAAGCTGGACCCGGACATTGCCAATGAAGTGGCCCAGGCCATGATGACGTGGGCTCTGGAAAAGGGCGCCAGCCATTACACCCACTGGTTCCAGCCCCTCAACGGAAGCACGGCGGAAAAGCATGACTCCTTCGTGGACGTGGACCCGGAAGGAAACCTGGAACTCAAATTCTCAGGAAAGAGCCTGGTTCAGGGCGAGCCGGACGCCTCCAGCTTCCCCTCCGGCGGCCTCCGCGCCACCTTTGAAGCCCGCGGCTACACTGCCTGGGATCCCACCAGCCCCGCCTTCATCAAGCGGACGGAAAACGGCGCAACCCTCTGCATCCCCACCGCCTTCTGCTCCTATAAGGGACAGGCGCTGGACAAAAAGACTCCCCTTCTCCGCTCCATGACCGCCGTCACCCGCCAGGCCAGGCGCCTGCTGTCCTGCTTCGGCGGCCCGTCCAACATCCACGTCAGCGCCGATCTGGGCGCGGAGCAGGAATACTTCCTGGTGGACAAGCAGCTTTACGCCCTGCGCCCGGACCTGATGATGTGCGGCCGCACCCTCTTCGGCAACGTCCCCCCCAAGCACCAGCAGATGGAAGACCACTACTTCGGCTCCATCAAGGACCGCGTGCTGGAATTCATGGTGGACGTGGACGAAGCCCTCTGGAAACTTGGCATTCCGGCCAAAACGCGCCACAATGAAGTTGCGCCCGGCCAGTTTGAAATTGCGCCCATCTTTGAAAGCCAGAACCTGGCCGTGGACCACAACATGCTGGTCATGGAAGTGCTCCGCAAGACCGCCAACAAGCATGACATGGTCTGCCTGCTGCATGAAAAGCCCTTCTCCGGCATGAACGGCTCCGGCAAGCACAACAACTGGTCCCTCTCCGCGCCCGGTTACGGCAGCCTGCTCAACCCGGGTTCCAGCCCGCAGGAAAACGCCATCTTCCTCACCCTGCTCTGCGCCACGATCAAGGCCGTGGACGAACACGCGGACCTGCTGCGCGCCTCCGTCGCCAAATCCGGAAACGAACACCGCCTGGGTGCCCATGAAGCGCCTCCGGCCATCATCTCCATCTTTCTGGGGGATCTGCTGGATGAAATCATTGAGCAGATTGAAAAGGGCGGCACCAAAAAGGCGTGCACCCAGAAAACCATCAACATCGGCGTGGATACCCTGCCGATGTTCCCCCTGGACGCCTCCGACAGGAACCGCACCAGCCCCTTCGCCTTCACGGGCAATAAATTCGAATTCCGCGCCGTAGGCTCCTCCCAGACCTGCGCCTGGCCCATGACGGTGCTCAACACCATCGTGGCGGAAAGCCTGGATGAAATCTGCACCATCCTGGAACCCGTCAAGGACAAGCCGGAGGAATTCCATGCCACGCTGAACAAGCTGCTTCAGAACATCATCAAGAAGCACAAGCGCATCCTTTTCAGCGGAGACGGCTACGGGGAAGCCTGGATTGAAGAAGCGGAACGCCGCAAACTGCCCAACGTTCCCGGCACCATTGAAGCCCTGGCCGCGCTGGAAACGCCCAAGGCCAAGACCCTCTTTGAAAAATACAAGGTGGTCAGCCCCGTGGAGCTCCACGCCCGCCATGAAATCCAGACGGAAATATTCCACAAGGAAATCAGCATTGAAGCGGAAACCGCCCTTCTGATGGTGGAAACCCTCTACATCCCCGCCGTGACGGAACAGCTCACGCAGCTCACCACCGCCATAGCCCAGATGAAAGCCGCCGGAATCAAGGCGGGCATGAAAGCCACCGCGGACCGCGCCAACCAGATCGGCACGCTGCTGGACCTTCTCCCCACCCAGGTGCAGGAACTCCGCCGCGCCGTGGACAAAGCCGAGACGAAGGTCATCCAGACGGGCATGGACAATCTGAGAAGCACCATCGACATGCTGGAAAGCCTGACGGACGCAGACCTGTGGCCCGTTCCCACCTATGCGGAACTGCTCTTTCTGTAAAACAAAGGGCTCCCTCCGGAACAGAAAATAACTGGCTATCAACCATAAACATCACTTATTCCAGTACCTTCCCCAAGAAAAAGGGCAAATTAATCGCCTGACGGATTGACAAAACAGCCAAAATAGTTATCCTTTCCGTCCGGTTGTGCATAGGCCGCTTAGACGGACGGCACTGAATCTAGTAATTCACAAGAAGCATCTTTCAACATCATGAGCAAGAGGACTTATCAACCATCCAAGCGTTGCCGCAAGCGTCAGTTCGGATTCCGTGCACGCATGGCTACCAAGAACGGAGCAGACATCATTCGCCGCCGCCGCGCCAAAGGCCGCAAGCGCCTGCTTCCCAAGGGAGCCGAAATCCAGTACAAGCGCCATACCATCCAGCACGGCCGTTAATTCAGCCGCCAGGACTTGGTTAACGCCTCCTTGGAACTTTTTCACGGGCCGACCCGCGGGAGATGCGTCTTACTCGTCAACAAAGCATGACCAGGGCATTCCAATTTGCCCGGGTGCGCAACGAGGGACCATCCGTAGCAGGTCGGCTTATTGTTTTAAGTGCAGCCCCGCTGGAACATCCGGAGGAACCCTCCAAATTCGGCATCATCTGCACGAAAAAAATCGGCTGCGCCGTCGTCCGCAACAAGCTGCGGAGACGCGTACGGGAAATCCTGAGGGCGCACGGAGCCCCCTTTGAACACGGCGTGCACCTGGTGTGCGTCCTCCGCTGGCGGGCCGTGGAAGCCAGCTATGCAGACCTGGAGCGGGACTGGCAGAAAGCCGCCCGCAAGCTCAAACTTCAACTTCTTTCCCGGGAACAAGACAAAGCATGATGAAATGGCTGCTCATTGCCCTGGTACGGGGCTACCAAACCTTCATCAGCGCCCCCCTGCATGCGCTGGGGGGCCCCGGCAGCGGCTGCCGCTATACTCCCTCCTGTTCCCAGTACTTCATCCAGGCCGTCCGGGTCCATGGAGCCTGGCGCGGCTTTCTTCTTGGCTCATGGCGCATTTTAAGATGCAACCCGTGGGGCGGTTCAGGGTATGATCCCGTGCCTCCGGCCCGCACGCCGCATTAAATTACCTTTCTCTCCCCTCCCTCCCAACCAACTTCAATCAAGCTATATCACATTATGGATCGCACAGCATGGATCGTCATAGGCGTTTGCGCCGCCCTTCTGGGCCTGAACATTTACATGGGCAACAATAAAAAGGAAGAGCCCGTCCCCGCCGCCCCCGCCCCCGCCCAGCAGACGGCCGCCGCCCCGGCAAGCGCCCCGGCTCCCGGAGCACAGGCGCCCGCCGCTCCCAGCGCCCCGGAACAGCCTTCCGTCAACAAGGCCCTTGAAGAAGACAAGACCAGCCCGATCACGCTGACGGCCACGCAGGAAGCGGACGGCAAGCAGGAACCCTTCATCACGTACACCTTCAACCGCATCGGCGGCTCCATCGGCGCCGTTACCCTCCACAACGACATTGTGGACTCCCAAAAAGTCGCGGACCACAACATCACCATCAACGAAGCCCAGCAGAGGGGCATTGGCGAGCTCGTCTTCAACATGGACGCCACCCAGGACCCGTCCTATGACAACACCGTGTACAAGGAAGTCAGCCGCACGGCGGACTCCGTCACCCTGGAGGGCTATGATCCCGCACGGCAGCTCTTCATCTCCAAGACCTACACCCTGCACCCCGTCAAGAATCTGGAAGGAAAAGTACTGCCCGGCAGCAAGTACCTCATCCGTCTGACCGTCTCCCTGCTCAACAAATCCCCCAACGTCCAGGATCTGCGCTACATGGGCATCTTCGGCGGCAGCGCCTACCCCATCGCCAAGAGTGAACCGAAGGACACCTACACCCACTTCTTCTACCATGCGGACGGTTCCCTGGAACAGGAAGTGCCCTCCTACTTCACGGGCGGCTTTTTCAGCACCGCAAAGGCACGCGTCCTGGAAGGCCCCTTGCAGGACCTGACCTATGCCGGCGTGATGAGCCAGTACTACGCCACCATTCTTCTTCCCCAGAACGAATCCAAGGGCTCCACCGTGTACGCCACCCGCCAGGAATTCCCGCTGGCGCATGAAAACAACACGCTGGTGCCCGGCGTCACCGTAGCCATGGGCATCCCCAACCTGACCATGGCGCCCAACGAAATAAAGACGCTCACCTACGACATCTACACCGGTCCCAAATTCAACGCCTACCTGCGCGACCTGAACCTCACCTACCCCGCCATCAGCGACATCATGGCGTACGGCTGGCTCGTCTTCCTGAGCGTGCCGATGAACTGGCTGCTCAACCTCTTCCACGGATGGTTCGGAAACTGGGGCGTGGCCATCATCTGCATGACCATCGTCGTCCGCGCGCTCATCTGGCCGCTGCACAAGAAATCCTACATGGCCATGAAGCGCATGTCCCTGGTTCAGCCGGAGATGGCCAAGCTTAAGGAAAAATATCCGGACGACCCCCAGAAGGTGAACATGGAGATGATGAAGCTGTACCAGAAATACGGCATCAACCCTGCCAGCGGCTGCGTGCCCATGCTCATCCAGATCCCCATCTTCTTCGCCTTCTACCGCGTGCTCCAGTATTCCGCGGAGCTGAGGGGCCAGCCCTTCTGCCTGTGGATGACGGACCTGTCCCTGCCCGACACCGTAGGCCACCTGTTCGGCATCCCGATCAACATCCTGCCCCTCATCATGGCCGTGACCATGATTGTCCAGATGCGGATGACCCCGCAGGCGGGCGAACGCTCCCAGCGCATCATCATGAACCTGATGCCCCTGATGTTCTTCCTGTTCTGTTATAACTTCGCTTCCGCCCTGGCCCTGTACTGGACCACGCAGAACCTGATTTCCATCGGCCAGACGGCCCTCATCCGCCGCCTGCCCATGCCCGTGCTCTCCGCCGCCAAAAAGAAGAAGCCCGGCTTCTTCCAGAGGATGATGGACCAGCAGCGCGTGGCCCTGGAGGAACAGCAGCGCAAGGCCAAGGGCCGCAACATGCGCAACATAACGCCCAAGAAGTAGGGGCGCGCCTTTACTCTCTCTTCCCTGCAAGTGCGGCTGTTCACACGGCCGCACTTTTTTATTGGGGCGGATGATGGAAAGAAAATCCCTCCATGACAAGCGCTGGAAGAAAAGGGAAATTTCCATACGGCAGCCCCCTCAAAAAAACCGGACTCCTCCATTCGGAGAAGCCCGGTTTTCCTCGTCATATATTCTTTGTGTAGCTAATTGGAGCGGCCCGGCAGAAAATGCCAAACACCCACCAGAATCAACTTAGCGAATTTGGAATCCGGTATGGATTCCATAGCCGGAAATACTGCCCTTCGCTATGCTCCAAAACGGTCCAAATTGACGCTCCGCCAATATTTCTCCCATCTCCTTTTCACAGCCGCATATCGCCCCGGGAGACAGGGCATCCCGGTCCTGATGGACCGCCTGTGGAGAGGCCCGGGGGCTATTGGATAAGAAGCTTCCGCTGCGCTACAGAAAGAGTTTCAACAACGAAAGGAGGGAGCCTTCCGTTCCCAGGCGCCGCAACCGCAAAACCGCCCTCCATCAATATTCCACCGTTCCCTTTCACAGCCGCATACCGTCCGGGAGACAGGGCACCCGGCTCTGATGGCTACCGCCGCCGAAGTGTAAAGACGGTTATTAATGATTGCCGGAACGAAAAGAAAGCCCGTCACATCACGAACTCCCTATGGCAATTCCCAGGATATTGGCAAGTTCAATCCCCTGAAAACGTTTTTCTTTCAGTTTTGTAGGCTTGACTCCGGATTCCAAATCCGTCTGCCGCTCTAAAGCCTGAACCCCAGCCTGCGGCACAGCCGCCCCCGCACCCCTTCTGAAAAAAGAGCCCAAAAAAGGAAATATGGCGGACGTCTTCTTACGGCGCAGTCAAATCTTCCGGCATCAGAATAGCCGCCACGGCAAAGGCGGCGATGCCTTCCCGGCGGCCCAGCGCGCCGAGCTGTTCATTGGTGGTGGCCTTCACCCCCACGCGCGCCGGAGAGATGCCCAGGGCGGTTCCCAGGGCGCCCTTCATCTGTTCCAGGTAGGGAGAGATGCGCGGAGCTTCCGCAATCAGGGAGGAATCCACGTTCACCACGCGGCCGCCGCGCTCACGAATCAGGGAAACGGCCTTCGCCACGATGTCCAGGGAAGAAATATCCTTGCAGCCAGGGTCTCCCGGCGGGAACCAGTAGCCGATGTCCGGCAATCCGGCCGCACCCAGCAGCGCGTCTGCAATGGCGTGGCACAAAACGTCCGCATCGGAATGGCCGTCCAGCCCGCGGGCGGAAGGAATGTGCACGCCGCCCAGCATCAGGGGACGCGGAGCTTCCGCAAAACGGTGGATGTCATATCCCAGCCCGGTCAGTGCAATCATGTCTTTCATACAATACTGCGGCAATGTCGTTCAAGTTATTCGTCCAGCGCTTCCATGATCGGAATGCGGCCGTTCCAGGCGACGATGGCGAATTGTTCCGGATTGTCCTCCTTTGGTTCCAGGACAACCTTCCCTCCCGCAGCTTCCACCAGCAGAACCCCGGCGGCGATGTCCCAGATGGAAATGACGCTTTCCACATAGGCGTCAAACCTGCCGCAGGCAATATACGCCAGAGCCAGGGCCGCGGAACCGTTGTTGCGCACCTTGCGTACCTGCCAGGCGATTTTTGCGAAGCGTTCGATTCCCTTTTCCTTGGAACCGTCCGTCTTGCCGTGTCCCACGAACACCACGGCCTCCGCCATCTTTTCCCGGCGGCTGCAATGCATGGGATGGTCATTCATGTACGGAATGCCTCCCTTTTCCACATGCCAGCATTCGTCCATCATGGGATCGTAAATCACGCCCAGCACTATTTCCCCGCGGCGGCGCAGGGCGATGGAGACGCAGAACCAGGGAATGGTGTAAAAGTAATTCACCGTCCCGTCAATAGGGTCCACAATCCATTCATATTCACTGTTGCGGTCTCCGGTATACCCTTCCTCGCCCAAAACGGCGTGGGTGGGGAACACGGAGAGGATTTCCTCCGTAATCAGTTTCTGGGAGAGCTTGTCCAGCTCCAGCTTGATGTCGTTCTGGCTGGCTTCATCCACCTTCTTCTGGTCGTAAAAATGCTTTTTCAGGAAGGCTCCGGCGGATTTGGCGGCCAGGATGGCCGCGGTCATTTCAGGTGAGTGGTTCATGATATTCTATTAATGGAAAATTGGATGCCATCAGGTGTCCTGCTCCGCAGGAGCTTCCTTCTCCCGGCGCTCCCGGACGGCTTTGCGGCGGTTTTCCTCCGCCCGGTCATACACTTCCCCGGCCAGCGCGGCGGAGGTCTTCGCCAGTGCGGAGGCAACGCCCTTCTTTTTATAGACGGCTTCATCCGGCTCGTCGAAGCCCACCCAGACAAAGACCGTGAAATAACGCCCCATGACGGCGGAGAAATGCCCCGTGTTTTCCGGCAGCCTGACATTGACGGACGTCTTCCTGGAGCGTTCGTCGTAACGGAAGGGAGGAAGGGCCGCTACCAGGTGGGCGGATTCACGCGGCAGGATTTCCCGGCGGCTTTCTTCCGGAGAGGGAGCGTTCACCATCACCAGGTTTTTCTTGGTGGTGCCCACCTGCCTGACGGAGGAAATCTGCACGTTGCGCCCGTCGTTGCCGATGAGGTACAGCGCATTGACGGCATGCGAGAGAGGCGCGCGGAACCTGCCGGCATACAAATCCGGGGAACGGGGAAGGTCCCCCTTGTACCCGGCCTTCTGCGCCGTTTCTATCACCGTATTGAACCCTACCCCGCGCCCGGTCACTTCAGGACTGCTGCGAATAACAGTCCTGCGCTGGTCCACGGCGCACAGGTTGACGACGGGGGTAAACAGGTCGCCGGGCATCACCATCGTCTGCCACCGGTCCACGCCGTCCAGCGCAGAGCGCCCCCCCGTCACGGCCAGCAGGTCCCCTTTGCGGGAATCCACGCACAGCACGGCTGCCTGCACGCAATTCTTCAACTGGTTGTCCACTCTCCTGGGCAGTCCGGCCCACACGGGGGAAGCTTCCAGCGCGGTCAGCGCAGGCTCGCTTATTTCCTCCACCATCCGCTGGAATTCCAAATCCAGCGTAGTCATTACAAAAATGCTGGAAGTTCCCTCCTGCTCGTCGCAGCAGTCCAGGTCACTCAGCTCACGGGAAATGACCAGGATGGGATAGGAGCCGGGACGCGCTTCCCGTTCTCCCGCCACCGTCATCGGTTCGCGGGACGCCTGCCATAGTTGTTCCTGGGTGATGAATTCGCACTCAAACATCCTTTCCAGCGTCGCGTTGCGCACCTTGACGGCCGCCTCCGGACTGTAAACCGGGTTGTAAATGGAAGGTCCGCGCACCAGCCCGGCCAGCGTGGCGCATTCCGCCAGCGTCAGGTCCGCTACTTTTTTGCCGAAGTACAAATCCGCCGCCTGCGCAATGCCGTAGCACTGCTGTCCGAAGTAAATGCGGTTCAGGTAGGCCGTCAGAATTTCATCCTTGGAGTATTTGCCTTCTATGCGGCGCGCCACGGCCATTTCCAGAACCTTGCGGTCCAGGGTCTTCCCCCCCAGTTCATAGCAATTCCGCGCCAGCTGCATCGTGATGGTGGAAGCCCCCTGCGCATAGGACAGCGTGGTCAGGTTCCGGCAAATGGAGCGGATGATGGAGGAATACACGATTCCTCCGTGATCGAAAAAGGCTTCGTCCTCCCGGGCAATGAAGGCATTCACCAGGTTGTCAGGCAGTTCATTGCGGGCCACATACACCCGGTCGTGGTCCGTCAGGGTGCCTATCCACTGGCCGTTGCGGTCATACGCGGCGCAATTTTCCAGTGGGGCCAGCACCTCGTCCAGTTCATACTGGTCCGCCCTCCAGGCGTAAACGAGCAGGACGATGATGAAGGCAATAGGAATGAGGCCCAGCCACAGCAGCAGACGGCCCAGATTGCGCGGCAGCAATCCGAACAGATCATACCATCTTTTACGCCTGTTCTCCATTCCGGTTCCGATCCTTGGGGACGCCTAGCGGGCATCCGGGGGCAGTGATTCGTCATCCTGCTTCCAATCCGGGAACTCCTTCTGCAGGCGCGCCCGGTACTGGGAAGCCTCCGACTTGCGGCCAGCCTTGTCCAGCGCTTCCGCCGCCTTGAACAGGGCCTTGGGTTTCAATTCGGCGTCATTGACGAACAACTCGGCCGTGACGCCGTAATGCTTGGCTGCTTCATCAAACTTTTTCTCCGCATAGGAAATGTCCCCCAGAACAATTTTCAGGGAGGCCATCAGGGGGCCTTCCACTCCCAGGGCCAGCGCTTCCTCCGCCGTCTTCCGGGCGTCCGAGTACTTGCCCAGCCCCAGCAGGATGGAGGCCTTGTCCAGCATGCCGTCCGCACGGCGGTAGGGCTGGTCCTCATCCTTCAGGAAGTTGTTGGAAGCCACCAGGGCGCGGTCATACTTCTTGAGCGCCAGGCGCACCTTCGCCAGGTTGCGCCAGATCACTTTCTTCACATTTTGAAGCTGGTCGTTCTGCGTAGCCCAGGTCATGTACTTGTCCGCCGTTTCCAGGTCCTTCATGCCATAGGCCTGAAGGCCCAGCCATGCGGGGATGACGTCCGGCACGCGGGCCACGGCGGAGGGGTTTTCCTTTTGCAGGGTTTCCAGGGCCTCCTTCAATTTATTCACGTCCTGGAGCTTGTGATAGGACAGAACGGAAAGCACATTGACCTGTTCCCCGTACTTCTGGGGGTCCAGCGTCTTGGCTTCCGCCATGTGGCTGATGGAGGATTTGAAGTCTCCCTGATCAAACGCCGCACGCCCCAGCAGGAAATGAGCTTCCGCCAGAGCGGCGGGGGACGCCTTCGGGAAATTCTGAATCAGGCCTTCATAATACTTGGCCATGTTCACCATATCCTGGCGGCCCGCATAAATCTGGGCGGCCCGCTGCCACGCGGCGGCGGCGGATTCCGCCTTCGGCCAGCGAGCGATCACCCGGTCAAAATCCATCAGGGCCTCCGCTTCCTTCTTGGTCTTGGCGTACATGTCCCCGCGCAGGGTCAGCGCCTCGCAAATGCGCGGGTCCCGCGGGAAATCGTTGATGAAATCCGTCAGCAGTTTGGCGGCCACGCCCCGGTTCCCGGCCTGGGCGATCGCCCACGCGCTCTTGTACAGGATATCCGCGCGCATCCTGGGGGGCACCTTGTCAAAATCAATGCTGGCGTAAAACCGGGCGGCATCCGCCGGATTGGTGTTGAACAGGTTCTCCGCGGCCATCAGGCGCACCATGTCGTGCAGTTCGCTGGTCGGAAAGGCCTTGGCGTAATGGTTCAGGAAGCTCTGTGCCCGCTGGGGAAGGTCCTTCTGCTTGAGTTCATTATAGCACAGCAGACGGTAAAAGGAGGCCTGCATGGCTTCCTGCGTATAGGGAACGGCCTTCTCCGCCTCCAGGAAGAAATCCGCCGCCTTCTGGTACTCCTTCAGCTTGTAGGCAGACTGGCCCAGAAGCATCAGCAGGCGCACCTGGCCGTCCTTGGTCGGCATCTTCATGTCCTTCTGCTGCTCGTGCTGGGAAAGGATCTCCTTGTACTTGCCCATGTTGTACAGCCCCAGCAGCAGCCCCATGCGGGCTTCCGGCGCCATTTCCTTCAGGGATTCGTCCTTCAAAAGCCGTTCATAGAGGTTCTGGGCCTCCGCGGTCTTTTTCAGCCTGGTTGCCAGCATGGCGGCCTGAAGGGTGGCGATGCCCCGGTTCCTGTCATCCACGCCTGGCGTTTCCAGCACCTTGCGGTATTCGGAATAGGCTTCACCCAGACGGCCCGTATCCGCACACAGGGCGGCATACCCCATCCGGGACACCAAAACAAATTTCGCATCCGCTTCCGGATTGCCTATCACCGCGCAGAACATGGTGGCGGCGGCGTCCGGATTCCCGCTGGCAAGAAACAGACGTCCCAGGCGGTACTGGGCGTCCACTTTCAAATCATTCTGTTCCGCATTGCGGACCACGAGCTGGTAATACTGGATAGCCTTGTCCGTTTCCCCGGCAGCGGAGGCGTCCGTCGCCAGGCGGTAGGCGGAAGCGGCAACCAGAGCCGGGCCGCCCGTCTGGGTCAGCCTGCGGAACAGGGTGTGCGCGTCCTCCTTCCTGCCGAGCTCCTCCAGGCACATGGCGGCGCGGTACTCCGCCAGGGGAGCCTGGGCGGACTGGGGGAAACGCTGGGCAAATTCAAGATACTTGCGCAGGCTCAAATCAAGCAGGCGGCCATATTCCTGCCGGTTTGCCTTCGTCGCCGGTTCCTGGGCCTGCTTGTACAGCATGTCCGCCATGTCCAGGGAATCCTGCTCCGGATTGGCGACCAGCGGACCGTCCGCAATGGGAGCGGCGTCCGGAATGTTTTCCTGCGCGGCGGCGAACGCCGCCAAAGTCATTAAACCTGCATTGATGAAAAGTAACGCTTTCATGAAGCCTGGGGGTTGGGAACATTGACGGAAGAGGGAGCCGGAGGCCGCGTGGAGAAGGAAACATTGTTCAGCCCGGCCTTCAGGCAGGCGTCCATCACATGCACCACCACGCCGGATTCCGCCTTCTCATCCACGCGGATGCGGACGAGCATGGTTTTATCCAGCCGGGCGACGGAAAGAAGCTTGTCCTCCAGCTGCGGCATGGTATACGCCTGGCGGTTGATCACCACGGTGCCGTCCTTCCGGATATTCACGATGATTTCATTGGAAACGTTTTCACCGGGCTTGGGAGTCTCCGCGGAGGGGAGGTTGATGGAAAGGTCCGGCTCGTCATCCTCAAACGTCTGGGTCACGATGAAAAACACCAGCAGCAGAAACACGATGTCCAGCATGGGCGCGAGCTGGAACCCGATGGGGCTGGGCATTTTATAGTGGAATTTCATACGTTCTTCCGGTGTGGTGGGGATGGCCGCTTCCGGCTAAAGCCCGCGCACGTCGCGCAGGGAGGTGGGGTCAACGGGAACCCTGGGAAGTTCTTCCTCATGGAAGGCTCCGGCTACGCCGGCACGCGGCTTCTGGAGCTGGGTGGCTACTACGGAAACGCTGTGCGTCACGGCGGCTTCCAGGTCCCCCACGCGCTTGTGAACGCGGCTGCGGAAGTACACATAGGCCAGGATGGCGGGGATCCCCAGCATCAGGCCGCCCGCGGTCGTAATCAGGGCTTCCGCCACGCCGCCCGCCATGTCGATGCGCTGCTTGCCGCCGGAGAAATCACCGTTGGCGATCTCAAAAAAGGTCTTCATCATCCCGACTACGGTTCCCAGCAGGCCCAGCATGGGAGCCAGGGCGCCGATGTCCGACAGCCAGGAAATCTGGCGGCTCAGGAAGCCCGCCTGGCGGCCGCCTTCCGCGGCGGCTATTTCCCTCACCTCCTCAAACTGGGCGGAAGGATTGCGCAGCATGAAACTGGCCACCGTCAGCATTACGCGCGCGTAGCAGGAGTCCCCATCCTTGCAAAGGATGGAAAGGCCCGTATAATCCCTCTTGCGGATGAAGGATTCCGCCTGCTCCACCAGCTTGGTGGGCAGAACGGCGGAGGCGCGGGTGGAAAAACAGCACATGACCAGCACCACCACCCCGGCGATGGATAACAGGAGCAGCGGCCACATGATGAAGCCGCCTTTCATAAACAGCTCGGAGAGGGGATAATTTCTATCTCCCACCACAAAGTCCATGGCGGCAGCCAGCGTGGTAAACGGTACAGGATTCATACAAAAGACGTAGGGGATTATACAGAAGAAGTCTTCCTAGGCAAGCCAAGTAGCCGTAATGCAGTACGTTTCCGCAGTTTCATTTCTTGCCGCATATGGCATAATAATCCCCGTGGCAGATCGTGAGAAACCATCTCTGAAGGAACTCTGGAGGCAAACTCCGCATAAACCCGGCGTTTACATCATGAAAGACGCCCTGGGGAATACCATTTACGTGGGCAAGGCCAAGGACCTCCACCGCCGCCTGGGCAACTACTTTTCCCCCACGGGGGCCACCCTGTCCAACCACAAGACAAGGGCGCTCATCAATGCCATTGCGTCATTCGACTACTTTGAAACCAGGAACGACCAGGAGGCTTTTCTGCTGGAAAGCAAGCTCATCAAGCAGTACCGCCCGCATTACAACATCCAGATGAAGGATGACAAGCGCTATCCCCTGCTGAAGATTCCCAAGGGGGAAAAACTGCCGCGCTTCCAGCTGGCGCGGGTGCGCAAGGACGACGGAGCGCGCTACTTCGGCCCCTTTGTCCACTCCCAGGCGCTTTACGCCACGCAGGAATGGCTGAACCGGCATTTCCGGCTGCGGACCTGCAAGGCCAAAAATCCGGGTCTCCACGAGTTCAAGCACTGCCATGCGGACGTGATACGCAACTGCTCCGCCCCGTGCATCGGGCGCATTTCCGTGAGCGACTATAACCGGAACTTCGACCAGGCGGCGCGCCTGCTGGAGGGGACCGGCAAAAAAAGCACTCTGGACGAGCTCACCCGGGAAATGATGCAGGCCTCCGACGAGCTGGACTTCGAGCGCGCAGCGTACCTGCGGGACATCCGGGACAACCTGGTCAAGGTTCTGGAGCCCGCGCGGCGGTTCCAGAAGGGAACGCCCAACCTGCCCGGCACCGTGCGCCCGGAAGAAGACATGAAGGAACTGGGGCTGGCCCTGGGCCTGGAAGAGCCTCCAGCCATCATGGAATGTTTTGATATTTCCAACGTCTCCTCCAACCACATCGTGGCCTCCATGGTGCGCTTCACCAACGGCAAACCGGACAACAAGGCCTACCGCCGCTACCGCATCCGCACGGTGGACGGGCAGAACGACTTCGCCTCCATGTCTGAAGTGATCCGGAGGCGCTACTCCCGCATTCTGGCGGAGAGCGACGCCGTAGCCTCACGGCCCGCAGACATGACCCTGTACCAGTGGCTCAAGAAGCTCAGCGGAGAAGGAAAAGCCCCCATCAAGGTTCCGGACCTGGTGGTGGTGGACGGCGGCAAAGGCCAGCTCTCCTCCGCCCTGGCCGATCTGGAAGCCATCGGACTGGGTGACATGCCCATCGTCGGCCTCGCCAAGCAGCGGGAGGAAATCTTCTTCCCCCACCAGCCACAGCCCCTCTGCCTGCCGCACAGCACGGGAGCCCTCAAGCTCATGCAGCGCATCCGCGACGAAGCCCACCGCTTCGCCAACGGCTATAACGAACTGCTTTACCGGAAGCGCATGCGGGAAAGCGCCCTGGACGACGCCCCGGGCATGAGCGCGGCAAAAAAAAGCATGCTGCTGGAAAAATTCAAGTCCGTGGCCGCCATCAAAAGGGCGGACCCGGCTTCCATCGCCGCCATCCGCGGCATTTCGGAAACCTGGGCCCGCAACCTGCTGAACTACCTCAATTCATCCTCCAACTCCTGACTTCTCATGCAATTCCTGATTCTGGCCGCAGGCAAGCCGGCCCTGGGCTATGCCCGGGAAGGCGTGGAACTCTACCTCAACCGCCTCAAGCCTTTCGGCAAGACGGAACTCAAACTCGTCAAAGACGGAAGCTCCAAAGACGTTTCAGAACGCCTGCTGGCCGCCAGCGAGGGCTGCCTGCGCATCGCCATGGACGAACGCGGAGAACTCTGGACCACGGAGAAGCTGGTCAAACTGGCGCGGGACTGGCAGATGCGTTCCGTGCGCCGCATCGCGTTCCTCATCGGGGCCTCGGACGGCCACACGGAAGAACTGCGTTCCCGGTGCGGCCATATCCTGGCCCTGAGCAAATTCACCCTCCAGCATGAGCTGGCGCTCGTCGTCCTGCTGGAACAGCTTTACCGCTGCCATACCATTCTGGCGGGAACGCCGTACCACCGGTAAACGGCTAAAGCTTTCCTTGCTGCCGCGGTGAGTCCATCAAGGCTTTCACCGTCACGGAAACGGCCGCGAGCACGGCCACACCCCATGCCATGGAGTCGCCCGCAATTCCCGTGGCAAACGCCGGAAAAGGATTGAACGCCACCGCAAGGGAACCAAACACCCAGCCCCAGCCGGGAAAGCCTTTCTTAAAGGCCACGTAAGCCAGATAGAAATACAAGGCCACGCCTGCAAATTGAAACAAAGGGAAAGCGGGACCGTATTCCACCTTCCTGAGGCCGGAGACATTGCCCGCCATGCGATGGGAATGTTTCAGAAAAGAGGCTATCACCAGAAAAAGCGGAGCAAGCAGTAAAGGAGCAATAGGGAAAACGCTTCTTTCCGTTTTTTCTTCTTCCGGAGAAGAATCCGGAATTCCGTCCTGCTGCCGACCTTCTTCCATAATAATTAATCGTAACAGCAACCAGCTTCCCCTGCAACGAAAAAGGAGTACTCCGCAGGGAGCACTCCTTTTCCGAGAAAGAAATGGTAAAGCCAGTTCCTTCGCAGCCAGCCAAGCTTAGCGCTTGGAGAACTGGTAACGCTTGCGGGCGCCGGGACGACCGGGCTTTTTACGTTCCTTCATGCGGGAATCACGGGTCAGAAGACCGAATTCACGCAGCTGGGCGCGGGAAGCTTCATCAACCTGAACCAGAGCGCGGGCAATCGCCATGCGGATGGCGCCCACCTGGCCGTGAATGCCGCCGCCCTTGGTGACGACGTTCACGTCGAATTTGTTCATGGTGTTGGTAACCTGGAAGGGCTGGAGAACGGCGTTCTGCAACTGGACGGTGGGAAGGTATTCTTCAAAACCGCGACGATTGATCGTGATGCGGCCGGCACCTTCAGTAAGCCAAGCGTGTGCAATGGCGGTCTTGCGGCGGCCGGTGGCGTTGTATGGGGTTGTCTGACTCATGTCTGGGGAAATCAATTAGAGAGTGATGGCAGTGGGCTGCTGGGCTTCATGAGGATGACCGGCGCCGGCATAAACCTTCAGCTTGGTCATTTGCTGACGGCCCAGGCGGGTGTGGGGCACCATGCCCTTGACGGCCAGTTCCAGAAGAAGTTCGGGGCGGCGGGCGCGGATTTTCCGCGGAGTGTCCACCTGCTTGCCGCCGACGTATCCGGAGAAACGGGTGTAAATCTTGGCGTTTTCCTTGTTGCCGGTCAGCACCACCTTGTCCGCGTTCACGATAATGACAAAGTCGCCACAATCAACGTGGGGGGTGAAAATTGTCTTGTTCTTGCCACGCAAAATGTTAGCCGCTTCAACGGCAACACGGCCGAGCACCTTGTCGGCAGCGTCTATAACATACCATTTGCGCTCTACTTCTTGCGGTTTGGCTGAGAAGGTCTTCATGGTTCAATTCTTCGTTCTCGTTTTTCGGCATCCTGCCGTAATCTTCCAATTCGGGGGCGCATTCCTAATGATTATTCGCGTAAATGTCAAATACTTTTTCTCTTTTACTCCCCTTTTGCGGCCTTTTTTCCGTCCCTTCCGCAGAATCGCGGCTTAATTGCGGCGTTTCCACATTCAGGACTTGCCCTCGTGGAAATATGGCCTATTATTCGCCTGCGCGAAAATTCGTACACGCGCGTTCATTTTAACCTTACAAGGAGAATCCTATCAGCCCGAATCCAAGACCCAGCAACCGCCCCAGCGGCGGTCAGAATTCCCGCCCCGGCCCCAGGCCGGCAGGCAGCAGCACAAGACCGGCCGGCAACGCCAGCCGTCCCGGACAGCCCCGGCCCGCCGGGAGTGGCACCGGCCCGGCACGCCCGGCCGGACAGTCCGCTGGCCCGGGAGGCGCCAGAACAGGCGGAGGACCACGCCCCGGAGGCGGGCCCAACCGGCCGCGCCCGCAGGGAGGCGGGGGCCGCCACACCAAGGGCAGGAGGCATTTCAGCAAATCGGCCCCCAAGGAAGAAAACTCCGAAAGCGAAATTGAAGTGGAAGGCACCATCTGCGCTGTGCTGGCGGGCACCATGTTCAAGGTGCGCCTGCCCAACGGGCACGAAGTGCTGGCCCACATTTCCGGCAAGATGCGCAAGCGCTTCATCAAAATCGTTGTGGGCGACAAGGTGCGCATGGAAATGTCCCCCTACGACATGACCAAGGCGCGCATCACGTTCCGCATCGGTTAACCGCCCCCGGATTCACTCCTTTTGCGAAAAACCTTCTCCGGCTTGCAGGAGAAGGTTTTTTAACGTACAGTGCACACTGATCCCATCAGCGCGCCATGAAAGTTTGCTCCACGGAAAATATGCAGATCGCGGAACGCGAGCTCATCATCAACGGAACTCCGGCCAGAACCCTCATGAAGCTGGCTTCCGCCGGCATTGCGGAAGCCGTCATGCAGTTCTTTCCCGTCCCCGGGTTATGCATAGCCTACGTGGGGAAAGGCAACAACGGCGGAGACGCCCTCACCGTCCTCAATATCCTGAAACAGCATGGCTGGGAAACAGGTTTCCGCGCCGCCTACCCGCGCGCGGAATGGGGGGAACTGCCCGTGCGGCAGCTCGCTGAAATATCTCCTCCGCCCCAGGAATACCAGGAAGCGCCGCTGCCCCGTACGGGCAAGCCCATGATTCTGCTGGACGGCCTGCTGGGCATTGGAGCAAAAGGGCTGCTCCGCAAGGAAATCTCCGCCCTCTGCGCGGAAATGAACTACCTGCGGGACCGCTGCGGAGCTGTGCGCACGGTGGCGATCGACCTTCCCACCGGAGTTGACCCGGATACGGGGATGCCCCAGGAAAATGCCGTAGAGGCGGATTTCACGATGTGCATAGGAGCGGTCAAGCAGGGGCTGCTGGATGACGACGCCACCCTGCATGCGGGGCGCCTGGCCTGCATCGACCTTCCCGGCCTCTATGTGCAGGCGCTTCCCGCCACGGAACTCATCACCTCCTCCCGGCTCACTAAATTCCTCTCTGCAAGACCCTATACGGACTATAAGAACAAACGCGGGCACATCGGCGTCATTGCCGGATCGGAAGGAATGCTGGGCGCTGCCAGGCTCTGCTGTGAAGCCGCCCTCCGGGCCGGAGCCGGACTGGTGACGCTCCACGTCCACCGGAACGTCTATCCCCTCATAGCGCCGTCCATGCCGCCGGAAATCATGGTCAAACCCGTGGACAGTTATGCGGACGTCTCCATCCGGACGTTCAGCGCCTTTCTCATTGGCCCCGGCATCGGCTCCGTATCGGAGGAAGACGCGGAAGCCATCCGCCTCATTCTGGAAACCGGCACTCCCACCGTCCTGGATGCGGACGGCCTTAATCTGGCCGCCGCCATGCAATGGAGCCTGGGAGAACATATTCTGGCGACACCCCACCATGGGGAAATCCGCCGTCTGCTGCCGGACGCGGACAACTGCGCCATCCGGGCGGACATCGCAGACTGCTTCCTGGCGGAGCATGAAGCGGCCCTGATTTACAAAGGGGCCCGCACCATCGTCACCCAGCAGGGAAAACCTCTCTTCTACAACATCACCGGAGGCCCCGGCATGGCTACCGCCGGCCAGGGAGACGTGCTGGCAGGCGTCTGCGGCGGATTCATGGCCCAGGGGGAATCCCTGCTGGTCTCCGCCGTTCTGGGAACCTATCTCTGCGGGCGAGCTTCTGAAATAGCCATCTCCGCCGGAGATTCCACCCAGCAGACACTGACGGCGGGAGACACGCTGCGCCATCTGCCCGCCGCCATTCTTTCCACCTCACGTCTCTGTTACTAAAATGGCCTACCGAAAACTCCAGGATCTTCCCTTCCAATCCCTGCCGCGGGAAAAGCTGCTCCGCCAGGGAAGGCACAGCCTCAGCAATGCGGAACTGCTCGCCATCTTCCTGCGGATGGGCATCAAGGGAAAAAACGTGCTGGACATGTCCTCGGACCTGATCCAGTCGGCAGGCTCTCTGGACGCCCTGGCCCACATGGAGGCCGCAGAAATAGCGGACATCTGCAAGGGAATAGGCATGGCGAAAGCGGCCACGCTGAGCGCCGCCTTTGAACTGGGAGCGCGGGCTCTCCGGGAAACGCTGGCCCGGCAACCTATCCAGACGCCGGAAGACGTCTATGACTACCTGGTAACAGCCATGCGCTGGAAGGACAAGGAGACGGTACTCGTCCTGCTGCTGGATACCAAAAGCCGTCTCATCAAACCCGTGGAAATTTCCAGCGGCACCCTGAACGAATCCATCGCCCATCCGCGCGACATTCTGCGTCCCGCCGTCATCCACAATGCCTACGGCTTCGTCCTGGCGCACAACCATCCCAGCGGGAACCCGGCACCCAGCCGTATGGACGACCTCCTGACCGAACGCGTGCGGGAATGCGCCAAGCTATTGGGCGTCCGGTTCCTGGACCACGTGATCATCGGAAAACCTACCGAAACCGTTCACAGAAACTATTACAGCTACAATCATCCCAACGGAGACCGGCTCCGGGAAGCCGACAAGGGTCTCCCTCTCTATCATTAAACAACGGTTCCCGCGAATTTCCTTCCGGAACGACGCCTGATAAAAACAAAAAACCCGTCTTGCGACGGGCTTTCTCTTAAAAAAAACTGGCGGAGAGAGTGGGATTCGAACCCACGGTGGGTTTTAAAGCCCACGTTCGATTTCGAGTCGAGTGCCTTAGACCAGCTCAGCCATCTCTCCGCTTGGAAATCGGAAGCGTTTGTATCCGGTTTGCGGGATGCTGTAAAGAACAGAATCACCGCCAACCGTTATTTGAACGCCTTTAACGTCTTGGCGAAGCCAGCGGTCCCAGCGTAGCTTCCGCTTCAAATCTCTGGGTCTTGTTATGGGGAAGAGCGCTCTTTTCCGGGCCGGGGGGCGGCTGCGGAACACGCTCCCGTTCCTTCGGCTCCATCAGCCAGGAGCAGGAAGAGACCAGAAGAAGGGAGAAAGACGTAAGCAAAAGGGAGGCTGTGAATCGTTTCATCATTTCCTTTTAAAAAGTTGAACCCCACTATGCCGGAGGGCACAGCGGGGTTCAAGGAAAATACGCGGCAGAAACCTTATTTGGCGGACTGCAACGGACGCAGAAGCTGCACCATGTCGCCGGGCTGGATGCTCATGCCGGCAGGCACGCTGTCCTTGACGATGTCAGCCACCGTCTGGTTCTTTTCCAGGGAGGTCACCTTCAGTTTGCCGATGCTGCGGCCGTCACGGGTAACGAGCAGAACCGTATTCGGATCAATGTTGCTGCCCTGCCCGGCGCCAATCACCACAAAGCCCCACTGCGGGTCCACGGACAGAACGGGATATTCATCTCCATTCTTGGCGAGGGCGGCGCGGTATTCGGCCTGTTCCTTCTGGCGTCCGGCCAGCTCGGTAGCCTGCTCGGCACGCTTCTTGGCGGCCACTTCCGTAGCGCTCTTGATCTGGTCAATGTCTTCCTGAAGCTTCTTGTTGGAGGCTTCCATGGATTCCATCTTCGCCTGGATTTCCTGCACGCTGGAAACGCCGAAGTCGTTCAGCTTGGCCTTGAGCTCATCCATCTGCTTGTTGATCTTGGACAGGTCCGCATTCAGCTGGACTTCTTCTTCCTTCAGCTCCGTTTCCTTGGAGAGCTGTTCGTCACGCTGCTGGGTCACGGAGGCCTTGTTGGAGGTCAGGCTCAGGTTTTCCTCCGCAGCCAAACCGCGGTTCTTGATCATGTCATTGCGCAATCCCGTCCAATTCCGGATTTCCTTGTCCAGAACCTTGCGGTAGGTGATCATCTCCTTGAAGTCCTGATACTGGCCGTTGACGCCGAAGAGGCCGCTGAGACCGGAGAACCAGGCGCCCGCACCTGCTGCAAGAATCAATAAAACTACTAAGACAGTTTTCATTGTGTATGTATGTGAGAGTGTATGGTGTGTATTGAACCGGGAAAGGACTAGGGACGAACGGATACAACGACGTCTCCGGCTTCAACACGTTCGCCGGCGGTTACCGTGCTGGGGAGAATGGTGGCCGTGGAAACACGGGATTCAACGGCGCTTACGTCAAGTTCGGCAATTTTGTTGCCGTCCCTCATCACGGCCAGCTTGGAGCCGGGCACTACGCCCAGGTCGGCAGCACCGCCGTCAATCACAACTACATTGAAATCATTAATCACCTGGGAAACCCGCGTTTTCAGATTGGGCGGGGAAAGGTGCGCATCCTGGTCCGCCTTGAGCTGGCGAAGGGCCGCATTGTTCACGACAAGCTGTTCCGTTTCAGCAACGATGGCGTCATGCTTGCCCTGCTCCGCCTGCTTGACTACTTCCAGCTGCTTGGATTCTTCTTCCAGTCCCTTGATCTTGTCCGCAATGGCCTGGATACTTTCCATGTCCTTGCTCTTGGACTGAAGTTCCGCCAAGGCTGTTTGTTGCGCCTGGAGGTCCGTCTTCTTGGCCTCATTGGCGGCGGCCAGCTCCTGGTTCTTGGCTTCCAGCTCGTCCTTCTGCTTGGTCAGGGCGTTGATATCGTTCGTCAAAGCCTCATTCTTCACCAGGAAGTCGACATATTTTGTCTTTTCTTCCGTAAACTCGCCGCGAAGACCGTTCAGGTTCTTATAACGGGAGACGCATTCCTTACGCTCCTTGGTTAGAGCTTCCTCGTTATCAAGATAATACATGGCTCCGCCGAGAAGAGCAATGACCAAGGCTGCTATTGATACTTTGACCCACATAGGAAATAATAGAGATGAGAAGGTTCCTGTTACTTTTGTGAGATTGGCATGAACATTTTCAGATTTCAACATCAAAATGTCATCCTCACTGTTTTCTTGATATTTTTTTCAGGGAAGCTCCGTAACAGGATACCGCAAGAGTTCTCTTATCAACATTTTAAAACAATTACGCTCTATTTTCTTTTCAAACACGGACTCATCTTCTAGTCTTTCTGAACCGTGAGTTACCAGGTCTTTGCCAGAAAATACCGTCCTCTGACATTCGATGACGTCCTTGGACAGGATCATGTCGTCCAGACGTTGAAAAACGCCATTGAGCACAACCGCCTCGCCCACGCCTACCTTTTTGTAGGCCCCCGCGGAACGGGAAAAACATCTACCGCCAGAATTTTTGCAAAAGCCCTGAATTGCAGCGGCGGTCCCAGGGTGGACTTTGACCCGCACGAAGACATCTGCGAGGAAATAGCGGAAGGGCGCAGCCTGGACGTCCTGGAAATAGACGGCGCATCCAACCGCGGCATCGACCACATCCGTGACCTGAGGGACAACGTGCGATTCGCTCCCAGCAGGGGCAATTTCCGCATCGTCTATATAGATGAAGTGCACATGCTCACCAAGGAGTCCTTCAACGCCCTGCTGAAAACGCTGGAGGAGCCGCCCCCCCACGTCAAATTCATTTTTGCGACTACGGAACCCCACAAGATTCTGCCGACCATCCTGTCGCGCTGCCAGCGCTTCGACCTGCGCCCCATTCCCTCTGAAATCATTGCGGAACACCTGCTTCACATCGCCTCTGCGGAAGGAGTGAGCCTGAGCCGGGAAGCGGCCTTTGCCGTCGCCAAGGTGGCGGACGGAGGCATGCGGGACGCGCAATCCATGCTGGACCAGCTTGTTTCCTTCTGCGGAGACCACATTGAAGAACAGCAGGTGCTTCACATCTTCGGCATCACGTCCCGGGAAACCGTAGCCCATGCGCTGGCGCTGATTCTGAACAAGGAGCTCCCCTCCCTCCTGCACCTCCTGCATGAACAGGCGGAAGCTGGAAGAGACATGGGCCAGTTCCTCTCTGAAATCATCTCCGCCGTGCGTGAAATCCTGGTCTCCAAGGTTGACCCGGAGGCCAGCTTCGATTCCCTGCCGGAATCCTCCAAGGAGGAACTTTCCGAACTCGTCAAACGCACCCAGACGGACAAAATCCTGCGCCTGGTGGAAGTGCTGGCGGAAACGGAAGACAAGATGCGCTGGTCCACCAACAAAAGGCTGCATCTGGAAATGGGCCTGATCAAGGCCGTTCACGCTCTCGCGGAAGCCAGCATCAGCGATATTATCATGGCGCTGGAAGGCGCCCCCCTGGCATCCTCCGTCCCATCCTCCTCTCCGGCGCCCGCTCCGCGCCAGGAACAGGAGATGCCCGCGCCCGCCGCTCCGGTCCCTGCGCCGGAGCCTCCGGCAAACGCCCAGCCGCCCCTTCCTGCGGAAAAACCGGAGCCCGCTCCGGAAGAACACCTGATGGACCCGGTTCCGGACTTTTCCCCGGCCAACCCATTCCCGGCTCCCGCGGTACAGGCGAGCGAACCTGCCAGTGCGCAACCAGCCCCGGCTCCCGCAGAAGAACCCGAACCGCAGCCCACTGATCCCGCGCCGGAACCTCCCGTAACTGCTGCAAAATCCCCCTCCCCCGCCATTCCGCAGGAAGAGCCTTCCTGTCCCGCACCTGAACCGCGGCCGGAGCCCACTTCCGACACCCCGGAAGAGCCTCAACGTCCCGCCTCTGCCATCTCCGATGCCCCGGTGGCTCCTCCGGATTCTCCGGAACCCACTTTCATGGACCCTGAAGAAAACCTCCCGCCGGAAAGGCGCACCAGCAGCTTCTTTGACAACCTGTTCGACACGGCAAGCGCTCCTTCCCGCACCCCTGCTCCCATGGTAAAAGAGGAACCGGAAGCCCCTGCCCCGCAATCCGGAAGAACCATCACGGAGGAGGACTGGAAAGCGGCGCTGGAACGTGCCGCCGCCAACTTCCCCCTCCAGGCGGACTTTCTGGCCAACAGCGTTTTCTCCGGCCATGACGGCGCATTCGTCGCCATCTCCTTTCATCCCTCCGACCATCAGGGAATGGACAGCCTCGGATCCGGCCCCCTGCGGGCGGCCCTGGAAGCGGACCTTTCCCAACGCGGCGGAGTCCCCGTCACCATTTCCATCCGCCAGGATTCCTCCGTGCCGGAGCCGGTTCAGGAAGAACTGGCCCCGCTGCCGGCGCCTCCCCCCCCGCGGCCTCCGCACCTTCTCCCAAACCCCAGGCGCCGCGGGAAAAACCCGCCGCAGCCGTTCAGGAACCCGCCCGGGAGAAAGATGAAGATAATTCCTACTATACGGACCCCCTGATTGACGCCGCCATGGAGATATTCCGCGCCCGCATCATTTCCCAATAAACAACATCAACCCATACTTCCAAATACGACAGCCATGAACATGATGAAAATGATGAAGCAGGTCCAGCAAATGCAGGCCGGACTTGCCGCCGCCCAGGAAAAGCTGGCCTCCCAGACCGTTGCCACGGAAGGCGCGGGCGGCAAGCTGAAAGTCACCGCCACCTGTGACGGAAACCTCACGGAGCTGGTGATTGATCCCTCCATCATCGACCCGTCCGATTCAGAATTCCTCCAGGACCTGCTCCTGCAAACCATCAATGCCGCCATAGCCAAGGGCAAGGAAACCGCGGCGGCGGAAATGAAAAAACTGACGGGCGGCATGGGCCTCCCTCCCGGCATGGGCTTTTAACCTACCACCACCGTGCATCGGCTCAGAAGACGCAAACATCTGGCGGAACCACTGCCAGCGTTATCCGGGGTCAACCACCTGGGAATAGCGCTGGGCGGCGTCTCTCTGTGCCTGTGGGTCATCGTCGTCACCATCTTCTGGACCGGTTCGGACACGATGGCCTTCATGACGTCACTGCCCACTTGGGCATGCTGCCTCATCTTCTCCTTCCCGGCGCTTATTGCATGGCTGGTCTTCGGTTCCCGGATAGGCCTGCTTGGCGTCATTATCTGGTTTGCGTACGGCATCGTCATTACGGACTTTCTTCCTCCCATTTCCAGAACGGGAATGGAGTATTACAAAATGCCGCCGGCTCCGGATGCCCGGCAAATCAGGGTTCTCACCCTGTACGGGGGTTGTGTGGAAAATCCGCCCATTGAACAAATCTCCAAACTCCGCGCAGACGTCATCTTCATCCAGGGATGCAGCAACCACAACCGGACACTCAAATTCGCCTACAGCATTTTCGGACGCACTTCCTACATCAAGCAGATAGGCAGCTGTGCCATCATCGTGCGGCACGGGCAGATTGGTCCGGCCCAAAGCATCACGGACACAGCCGGACTCATCGTGGACTGGATACCGGAAAATTCTTCCCTGGCGATACGGCTCATCAACATCAGCCTGGAGCCTTTTGAACACCGCTTTGACTTGTACTCCCCCGCCTGCTGGAAATACTTCCACACGCTCCGGTTCATTCACCGCAAACAGCTTCAATACCTGTTTGACACCCTGCGGGAGGTAGGAAGCCAGCACGGTGAACTGCCCATCATCCTGGCCGGAAACTTCAGCGCCGCGCCCCAATCCCCTATTTTCGCCAAGCTCAGCGCCGATTTTCAGGATTGCTTCAAACTGAAGGGAGCCGGATACGGAGCCACTCAACCCGTCAACTTCCCGCTGCTGCGCCTGGACCGTGTTTTCTGCACGCCGCCGCTCAAACCCGAGCGAGCCGCCACCGTGCTGATACCGGACACCGTCCGCCGCTCCATCCTGGCAGACATTGCCATGCCCTGATTCCCCTTTCCACACGGTCGCGCCATTCCGCTCCGGCAGAAGGAATTTTTCCATCCGCCTCCCCAAACGGAGGCGCTTTTACTTTATGGGGAAAGAATTTTCTCCGGAAACCTACAAGGTTTTCAGCGCACGGGAAATAGCCGGGAAAAGCTGCTTCTTGCGGCTGACCACATCGGCGGCGGAAAACAAGTTGGGGCCCAGCCGCTCGTACTCGATGTGCTCCAGCACCTCTTCATCCCCGACGGCCAGCAGCATGGAATCATGCGTGACAATGTCCGTGACCAACAGGCACGCCAGCTTCAATCCTTCCTCTTCCACCAGCTTCTGAAGCTCCTTCACCAGATCATCCTGAACTTCCTTCAGGCCGAACATGCCTATTTCCTCAATCTGTGAAATGCTGATCTTGTGCCCGTACTCGGTAAAGGTTTTCCTGTCCGCCTGGACAATCGCGGAGGGCGCCGTTTTGGAACGCAGCAGGGAACCGGTGGCAAAAAATTCCTCCGTGAACTTCTTGGCGTCTATCCTGGCAATGCCGGTCAGCCATTCCAGCATTTCCCGGTCCGCCCGCGCCGTCGTGGGAGACGTCAGGTTCAGCGTATCTGAAAGAATCCCGGCGCACAGGCAAATCGCCACCGCCTGCGAAGGCTCCGCATCACGGTGGTAAAACCTGCGCGCCACCAGGGTGGAAGTGGAGCCCACGGGTTCATTCAGGAAGCGGATCGGGTCCCGTGTGGAAAGCTGGGTGCCCAGGCGGTGGTGGTCCATCACCTCCACGATTTCCGCTTCCTCCACTCCCTTCACGGCTTGTGAAAACTCATTGTGGTCCACCAGGGCCACGCGCGTACGGGGCGGATCCACCAGATCCGTCTTGCTCAGCACGCCGATCATCTTGTTCGTCTTGATGCTCATCACGGGGAACAGCGCCTGCTTGCGCTTCACGGCGGCCTGCCTCAACTCGGGCAGCGGCATGTTCTCCGGGAAAACCGTGTAATCCTTGTGGACCTGTTCCCTCACCTTCCGGGAGCAGCGGATAAGCTGCCCCACGCTGGCCGTATCCCACGGGGTGCTTAAAATGCATGTACCCGTCGTCTGGGCCGTCTCAATAATATCCAGGGAAGGGAAAGCCCCGGACGTGGTCACCAGAGCGCGCACGCCGTGCTCCACGGCATACAGCTGGACATTCGGGCGGTCCCCGCAGATAACGATCAGATCGCGGACGATGCCCTTTCTCTTGTAATTGGCAAGCCTCGTCCGGACGCTCGGCTCGCTGGAAGCACCCACCAGAAGAATATTCTGCGTTTCCTCCTCGCTCAGGGTCTCCCCGGTCAGGCACTTGCCGTCAATGGTGGTGGCAATGTTGCTCAGGCTGGAAAAAACGGAGCGCACATTCATCTCCGTCATGTTCAGGGGCATCAGCAGGCTCAGCAAATCAAAATAACGCAGCAGGCCGTAAAGATTGTGGTCCGCGTCAATCACCGGAATGGTTTGAAGGGAGTTCTCCGTCATCCGGCGGTAAGCCGTCAGGAACGTGTCGTCCGGACTCACGCTGATCACGTCACGGCGGCAGATGGTTCCCGCGGTAGGCGTCACGTCATGAATCAGCACCGGTTCCGGCACCCCGGCTTTTTCCAGCACCCAGGATGTCCTCAGCGTCATCTCCCCGCATCTGGCGGCAACCGCGTCAGGTTCGCCATGGGTTCTTAAAAACTCCGCATTCCCTATGGCGGAACAAATGGCATCCGTATCCGGATTCTGGTGGCCGATCACGTAAATGGGCCTTTTCTCTATTTTCTCCGGAAGCATCTCTCTTATCTCCTGCGCAGGTTAATCTATATTCAACCTGACGGGCACCACCACCTTGGAAGCAATGGGCGCGCCGTCTTTTTCTGCCGGATAGAAAGTCCAATTCTCTTTCACCCAGCGCATGAAAAGACGGTCCAGTTCCGCATTTCCCGTTGATTGAAGGAGATTGACGGATGAAGGTTCGCCACGGGGATTCACCCCCACCACTACTTTCACCACGGCATTCACCTTCCCGACTCTAGAAGAATTGACGGAATTGGGCAAGGACGGAGCATGTTTATAACGCACCTTTTTATCAGGAGTCACGTTCTCATCCGGGCTAGGCTGCCCCGGCAGGGAAACCGCCGGAGTCTTCACGGGACGCCTGGGCTTTACCTCCCTCATGGAAATCCGCATGCTGGAAAGCTCCTCCGGCAAATACTCCGTGGGAGTCTCCTCCGGAAGAAAATCCTTCATGTCGGAACAATCCTCATTCTCCGGCAGCTTCATCGCAAGCAGGTCTTCATCCGCGGAAATTTCCGGAACGGGGCTGACCGTGGAAGGGGCCGCGACCGGCTCTACGGGCACGGGCTGAACTTCCGCCAGCTCCTGAAGAACCTCCTCGGAAGGAGGCACAAACTCCATTTCCACCTCCCCGTTCTGCACGGCGGGCAGCCACAGCTCCTGAAAATGAATGGCTACCAGCACGGCGCACAAAGCCACCTGAACGCCCACGGCCACCGCCACCGCAATCAGCATGGCGGACTTGGAAGTGGAACGGGGCGTGAATCTTACAATTCCGGGCTTTTCATCCATAAAAAACGGGCAGGGAGAAGGGCAGTGCCCGTTCAATATACCAGCGCCCTTCCCTTTGACAAGCGCCTGCACCGCCATAAGCAGCCCGTTATCATTTTGTTATCTGCCGGAAAAACGCATGGACATCAATAACCCAATGCCTCCCGGATGCTCTGGGCGAATCTGCCGGCCTTTTCCGCAAAGCCAAGCTCCGGATTCTGGTACATGATGCCGCGGGACACGTTAATCAGGGGGGGGGCCGCATGGCCGGAACCGCTCAGGCTGGAAAGATCGCCGCCCTGGGCTCCCAGGCCGGGAATCAGCAGGGGAGCGTCCGGAATGCGCTCCAGAATGGAGGAATCCGCATTGGTCAGCCCCACCACCATGCCTACGGAAGTTTTGCGCCCTTCCTGCATGGAACGGCGCACCATGTCCCCCACCAGTTCATAAACCCTGCGGCCGTCGGCCAGCTCCTGCCTCTCCACGTCCGCGGAACCGGGATTGGAAGTGACCGCCAGCAGATAAATGCCCTTCTCTTCATAATTCAGAAAAGGCTCCAGCGTATCATAACCCATGAAGGGACTCAATGTGACGGCATCCACGCCCAGGCGTTCAAAATACGCCTGCGCATAATACTTCTGCGTCTCCCCGATGTCGCCGCGCTTGGCGTCCAGCACCACGGGCACATCCTCCGGCATATCCGGGAGCAATTCCTCAAGCATCTCCAGGCCGCGCAGGCCCATGGCCTCAAAATACGCGATATTCGGCTTGAACGCCGCCGCATACGGAGCGGTTTCTTCCACGACCTTCCTCAACAGGGAGGGAACCGACTGCAAATCATCCATGACGGGGCGCGGGTCCAGCCCCACGCACAGGGCGGAACCGGTCTTTCTGATGCGGGCGGCAAGTTTATCCGTAAAAGATTGGCTCATGCCGTTCATTAAACCACGGGCTCCACGGGCAGGCAAGCCCCAAGCGGGGGGCGTTCCGGAGGAAAGGAAAAGGCAGATACGGCTTTTCCACCGCGCCCGCACATGCTATGTTCCGGCCCGTATGGCACCAACGGAATCCCAGTCTTCCCCCGCTCCTCTCTCCTGCCTGGAAAAGCCGCTGCCCCTGGACGGCTTCCGGGGCACGCCGGATGAAATCGAACAGCAATGGTATGACCGTGTCTACCTGGGCTCCGGAGACAGAATGAAGCAGCTTACCTGGAGAGCCGTCATCGTAGGAATGCTCCTCGGCTCCATCCTCTCCCTCACCAACCTGTACGCCAACCTTAAGATGGGATGGTCCTTCGGGGTGGCCCTGACGGCGGGCATCATCTCCTTTGCCCTGTGGAACGCCTTCGTGCGCCTGGGCATCTCCAAATCCCCCATGACCATTCTGGAAAACACGTGCATGCAGTCCGCCGCCAGCTCCGCGGGCTACTCCACGGGAGGCACGCTCACCTCCGCCGTGGCCGCCCTGCTCCTGCTGACGGGGCAGCACATGCCGCTGGGCGTCACCTTCGCCTGGATATTCTTCATTGCCGTGCTGGGCGTCACGATGGCCATTCCGATGAAGCGCCAGATGATCAACATTGAGCAAATCAGGTTTCCGGACAGCATCGCCACGGCGGAAACCCTCAAGGTGCTCTATTCAGAAGGCAAAAAGGCGGCTGGACAGGCCAAAGCGCTCCTTTACTCCGCCCTCTTCGCCTCCGCCAACGCCATCGCCATGGCGGCGGGAGGGGAACAATGGCTGGGCGCCGCCCAGCAGCAAATCCTGGGCAACTGGTACCAGCGCACCATTTTCTTCAAATGGGACCTCATGTTCGTGGGCGCGGGCGCGCTGGTAGGCATGAAAACTTCCCTCAGCCTCTTCATCGGGGGCACGGTCTGCTGGGCGCTTTACGTACCGTGGCTGGAAAGCCAGGGACTGCTTCCCGCGGGAGCGGGCTACCGGGATAGCGTAGGCTGGACCCTGTGGGGAGGAACCGCCTGCATGGTCGTCGCCAGCATCGTGGCCTTCCTGTTCCAATGGAAAAGCATCGCCCGCTCCTTCTCCTCCCTGGGCGCCATGTTTTCCCTGACCAAAAGGCGTGAGCTGACGGACGTGGAAAAAATAGAAACGCCCATGAGCTGGTTCCTGGCAGGGCAGCTCGTCTCCCTGGCGGCCCTCGGCTACCTGGCCCATGTCACCTTTGACGTTCCGTACTGGATGAGCTGCATTGCAGTAGTCATCTCCTTCTTCCTGGCGCTGGTCGTCTGCCGGATCACCGGGGAGGCCAACATCACGCCCACCGGAGCCATGGGGAAAGTCACGCAGCTCATCTTCGGCGGAATCGCGCCGGGACACGTGACGGCCAACCTGATGGCGGCCAACATCACCTCCGGAGCCTCCAGTTCTTCGGCAGACCTGCTCGTGGACCTCAAGGTGGGCTACCTGCTGGGGGCCAATCCCCGCAAGCAATTCATCGCCCAGTTTTCCGGAATCTTCCTGGGAACCCTCGTCTCCGTGCTGGCCTTCCGCTCCATGGTCCCAGACGTGGACGCGCTTCAGGCCTTCAATGCTCCTGGAGCCAGAACATGGGCGGCCACGGCGGAAGCGCTGGGCATGGGCTTCAGCCACCTGCACAGCATCAAGGTTCTCTCCATCATCGCGGGCGGCATCCTCGGCCTCATTCTGGTGCTTGTCCCCCGCTACCTTCCCGCCGCGGGAAAATGGCTCCCCACCCCCATCGGCTTCGGGCTGGCCTGGGCCATCCAGTGGAACGACTCCTTCCTCTTCTTTGCAGGGGCCGTGCTCGGCTGGGCCGCGGACCGCTTTTTCAAGGCCAAATCCAAGGAATATAAAATCCCCACCGCCTCCGGCATCATTGCCGGCGCGGCCCTGACGGGCATGGCCATCCTGATGTTCAGCATTTACCAGGCGGCACGCTAAATACCTTGACGGACTCCGGCTCTCCGGAAAAAAGCATATTCCGAAGGTCCAGCCCAGGGCCGATGGCGCGTCAGCGGGCTTTCTTCTTCAACGTCATTTCCCCCTTGGAATCTCCTGGGGAAACGCCGCTCACCTCCGCCTTCAGGATATAGGAATCCAGGTTGGTGCGGTACTTCTTCAGATCAAGCCTGTAGGAATTATCCTTATTCTCCACGCCGGTCCAGCCTTCATGGTTATCTGCGGCCACCTCCCTGTTCCCCTCGTACAACTTGACGGAATGAATCTTCAGGGCGCTGGGGCCGTTCTTCCACTGGAAGGTGGCGGTGTACGTGCCTGGTCCGGTTACCTGGTCCGTCACGTTAAATTGCAGCGGGGATCCCTGCTGGAGGTCCCACGGAGTTCCCGTGGAATGTCTTTCTTCCGCGCTCAGGGCGTCCAGCATTTCCCGGTGGGCATTCATCACGCGGTTGGCGACGGCCAGAGCATCCCCGGACGACTTCGTGGAATACACCTTTCCATTTCCGGCAAAGGCCAATTCCTCCCGGACCGTCTTATCCATGAAGGCGGCCTGGGCGGCGGCACGGTCCTTCTTTCCAGTCAGCACATCCAGCTGGGATTCAAAAAAATTCTTCCAGCGGGGCAGATAAAAATCGGCCACAAGCCCGGCCCACTGGCGGTTGGAATAATCATTCAGCGCGCGGGGAGCCTGGTCAATCCACGTGGTAATAAGCATCTTGGCGGACTTGTCCATCAAGGCCTTCTCCTGCCGGGTGCTCCCCCAATCCAGCGCCTTCTTCTGCCAGGTTCCCAGCAGGAACTGGCTGTCCGTCGCCAGGAGGGCGTCCATATCCGAAACCAGGGACAGGAAAAGCTTCACCTGCTTCCTGTAGGCAGGTACGTCTCCGGCGTCAAAAGCGCTCCTGACCCGCTGGAGCTGGTAAAAAGCGGCGTCCGCGAGCGCCTGGCGGACGACATCCACCAAATCATAGCGGAAGGTCTCCTCCTTCACCAGGGACGGCTGGTCATTGGCCGCCTTCAAATAACCGCGGGCCGCTTTAACGATGTCGCCCAAATGGTAATACCTCTCTCCGCTGGACCACGTGGAGGCCTTGCGGACGTCCCAGGACGGACGGGCGCAGATAATGGACTCCGTACACCCCTCCTGCGAACGGGCGGGATTGTAAATGGAGGAAGACAGGATTTCCAAAGCCCGCACAACCGCTGCCGGAGCGGCGCCGTAACGCTGGCGCGCATACTTCCTTAGCCAGTCCCGGACGGGAATATCCTCCGCCGTCCATAAACGGTCGCTGAAGAGGGCGTAATGCAGGGGATTCGTTTCCAGCCCTTCGGACAAGGTGCCCATTCCCACCAGGCCCTTATCCCTGTAGCCGGCCAAATCACTCCCCAGCCGGGACAGAAGGGGAACCCCTCCGTATAGTCCCGTATTGCCGCCGAAGTTGGCCAGCTCGCACCAGACCCAGGGAATGCCGTCAAAAGTCCTCAAATTCTTCCCACCGTCAGCCATGTCCTTGGTGAGCTGCAGCACAAGAGCATGCTTCGGGTCCGTACCGGCCAGCAGCTCGCGGGAAGGATTGCCTCCCCAGGCCTGGATCACCCAGGAAGAACCCGGTGAAGCCTTCTGCATGGCGCCCTGCACCGCCTGTGCCGCGCGCGTCACGTTAATGTCGCCCTTGCAGCCGCCTTCATGGAACAAATCCCCGCCGAACATCTTTCCGGAAATGCCGTATACCTTGCGGAGAGCCTTGTACCAGTCCGCGGACAGCTTCGGAAAAGCCTCGCAAGTGGGGTCCACAACCCATGGCCTTTTGAAATTGACCCATTCCCCCTGCGGGATAAGCTTCAGGCCCTTCATCCGCACGTTCTCCGCAAAATCCGCAGGCACAAACCCCACATAACCCTGAAGCACGGGCGTCATGCCCAGCTGCTCCATGCGGGATACGATGCGCCTCCCCAGCTGCGCCATCCTGTCAATCTGCTGCTGGGTCAGCGGTCCTCCGTGTCCTTCCAGGTTGCCCATATTCCACCAGGCGGCAAAAGCGGGATTGGGGATGAAGCGGAGAGCCTTTTCACGGGGATATCCCAAGCCAATGAGGAAATCCTCCCAGGTCTTCTCCAGGCCTGCCGTCACCAGCGCGTGCGTAAACCCGCTCAGAGCCAGAAAATCAATCTCGCGCTGCCAGCGGTTCCAGTCCCAGAAAGCCGCCGTATAGGACAGCGTGCAGTAATTATACGCAAAAACGGTATTCCACGGGGACTCAATCGTGACAGGGGTGGACGGAGCAGGCAGGGGTGAGGGAAGCGTCAGGCGGTCTCCGTTCCATGAAAAATGCACCTTGGCAATATTTTTCAGATACCATCCGTACCCCGCTACCAGACGGCGCACGTCAGATGCTTCCACCCGGATGCCACCAGGAGCGCCAGAAATAGTAATCTTGTTGCCCATGGCCGGATTCAAGCGGAACGACACGGCGCCTTTTGCAGATGGAGTCACACGAGCCACCACGCTTTCAGCGGCCGCTACGGGAGACATTTCCGCGGCAGAGACGCAAACAAGCGGGGACATGACCGTTCCCAGAACCGAACCGACTGCAAAAGCATGTGAAAGCATAGCACCAACTATACATGCAAAATCCGCGGCGTCTTTCAAGGAGTAATGCAATGGCGGGAAAAGCTGGATAGCCCCCCTATTAATTTTCTACCGAAGAGCTTGGAGGAAGCAAAGGCGCGACGGCTCGGACAGGCGGCATGTACCAAATATTCCTTTTAGCAAAGTATAGGAAGAGAAGGAGATTCAAGATCGCGCCATCAAGAAAACGAACAAGCCCCGCCAGTTGAGGAACTGGCGGGGCCTGATGAAAAAAAATCCCGGCGGCGACCTACTCTTGCGGGACCTATCGTCCGACTACCATTGGCGCGGCAGCGTTTCACTTCCGGGTTCGGAACGGGACCGGGTGGGACCACTGCGCTCTGGCCACCGGGCTTCAGGGGGAAGAGTTTTTCATTTTCTTCATCCTGCCTGCCCGGGAGCCCTTGGGGGGGCTTTGAGGGGGATTTTTTAAGGGTTGTTGTGTGTGTGGCTAAGAAGATTTCCTCTCGTTACGAGGGGAAGGAATCAGCGTAAACTGACATCTGCGTGGCTGGTGGTGTTACTTTTAAACATACATCCAATGAACAAGACAACAGCAAGTTGTTATTCACGAACGGGAGTGATGTAATATGATGAAGTCTATTGGTGATTAGTATCGCTTGGCTCAATACATTGCTGCACTTACACCTGCGACCTATCAACGTGGTGGTCTTCCACGAACCTATAGGGAAAACTCATCTTGGGATGGGCTTGGCGCTTAGATGCTTTCAGCGCTTATCCCGTCCGCACTTAGCTACTCGGCCATGCACTTGACAGTACAACCGATGCACCAGTGGTGCGTCAGACCCGGTCCTCTCGTACTAAGGTCTGAACCCCTCAATTTTCCAACGCCCACAGAGGATAGAGGACCGAACTGTCTCGCGACGTTCTGAACCCAGCTCGCGTGCCGCTTTAACCGGCGAACAGCCGGACCCTTGGGACCTTCTCCAGCCCCAGGATGCGACGAGCCGACATCGAGGTGCCAAACCACGCCGTCGATATGAACTCTTGGGCGTGATCAGCCTGTTATCCCTAAGGTACCTTTTATCCGTTGAGCGACGGCAATTCCACTTTCTACCGCCGGATCACTTGGGCCTGCTTTCGCATCTGCTCGACTTGTTGGTCTCACAGTTAGGCGGGCTTATGCCCATGCACTCGACACCCGGTTGCCAACCGGGCTGAGCCCACCTTCGCGCTCCTCCGTTACTCTTTGGGAGGATACCGCCCCAGTAAAACTGACCGGCTGACACGGTCCTCTGGCCGGATTCACGGCTCAGGGTTAGATCCTCCAGTTTCAAAGGGTGGTGTCTCATTGATGACTCCGACGCCCCCTAAAGGGCGTCTTCAGCGTCTCCCACTTACTCTGAGCATTAAAACCGAAGAAACAATGACAGCTTACAGTTAAGGTCTATAGGGTCTTTCCGTCCTTCTGCGGGTAGGCGGCATCTTCACCGCCACTACAATTTCACTGAGCGCCTGGTTGAGACAGTGCCCAACTCGTTTCACGATTCGTGCAGGTCGGAACTTACCCGACAAGGAATTTCGCTACCTTAGGACCGTTATAGTTACGGCCGACATTCACCGGGACTTGGGTTCAGAGCTTCGCCTTGCGGCTAACCCCTTGCCTTAATCTTTCGGCATTGGTCACGTGTCACACCCTATACTTCGACTTGCGTCTTTGCAGAGTGCTGTGTTTTTGATAAACAGTCGGTTGGGCCATTTCTCTGCGGCCTGCATCGCTGCAGGCACCCCTTCTTCCGAAGTTACGGGGCTAATTTGCCGAGTTCCTTAACCAGGTTTCACTCTTACGCCTTGGTATATTCTACCCACCCACCTGTGTCGGTTTGCGGTACGGGTCGCTTAGCATACGCTGGGGCTTTTCTTGGCACTCGATCCAATGATGCGCTGAGTCCGTGGACTCAACTCGGAATTCAATAACCTAGTCATCTTTTCTCATGCGTCCCCCCAGTTTAAGGGTCGCGAGCTCAGGATTATTAACCTGATATCCATCGCCTACGCCTCTCGGCCTCGGCTTAGGTCCCGGCTAACCCAGGGACGAAACACGTTGCCCTGGAAACCTCGGGTTTACGGCGGCCGGGGATTTCACCCGGCTTTACGTTACTCATGTCTGCATACTCACTTGCATGTGCTCCAGGGTCAGTCGCCATCACCCTTCAACGCGCATGCAACGCTCTTCTACCACTCTACCGTAAGGTAAAGTCCAGAGCTTCGGTATAACGCTTGATCGCCAATCATTTTCGGCGCAGGATCACTCGATGAGTAAGCTATTACGCATTTTTTAAATGGTGGCTGCTTCTAAGCCAACATCCTCACTGTCTGTGTAATCCCACATCCTTTCCACTGAGCGTTATTTAGGCACCTTAGCTGCTGGTCTGGGTTGTTTCCCTCTCGACAATGAAGCTTATCCCCCACTGTCTCACTGCCACGTTCCATTGCACGGTATTCGGAGTTTGATAAGGTTTGGTAAGCGGGTGTGCCCCCTAGCCTTGTCAGTGCTCTACCCCCGCGCATCAGCACGTGACGCTGCACCTAAATGCATTTCGAAGAGAACCAGCTATCACGGGGTTTGATTAGCCTTTCACTCCTACCCTCAGCTCATCAGAGAACTTTTCAACGTTCACCTGTTCGGTCCTCCACATGGTTTTACCCATGCTTCAACCTGGCCAAGGGTAGGTCACCTCCGCTTCGGGTCCAGTACCTGCGACTTAATTCGCCCTATTCGGACTTGCTTTCGCTGCGACTCCGGGCCGGAAGCCCTTAGTCTTGCCACAAACACTGACTCGCAGACTCATTAAACAAAAGGCACGCCATCGCAGATTGCTCTGCTCTGACACTTTGTAGACATACGGTTTCAGGTTCTATTTCACTCCGCTCACAGCGGTTCTTTTCACCTTTCCCTCGCGGTACTTGTTCACTATCGGTCGCCAACTAGTATTTAGCCTTGCGCGGTGGTCCGCGCTGATTCATACATCGTTCCACGTGTGATGTATTACTCAGGATTCCACTAATTCCCACGCTGGATTTCGTCTACAGGGCTTTCACCTTCTACGGCCAGCCTTTCCAGGCTGTTCTACTATCCAGTATGGTCGAATATCTCGTGGTCCTACAACCCCGAAGGAGTACCTTCGGTTTGGGCTCCATCCGCTTTCGCTCGCCACTACTTACGGAATCGATTTCTCTTTCTTTTCCTCCGCTTACTGAGATGTTTCACTTCAGCGGGTTTCGCGTTTCATACCCTATGTATTCAGGTATGAACGATCGAGTATTGCCTCGATCAGGTTACCCCATTCGGATACCCCCGGATCATCGCTTGCTTGCAGCTTCCCGAGGATTTTCGCAGCTTGCCGCGTCCTTCTTCGCCTGTTGGCACCAAGGCATTCACCGTACGCCCTTACTTACTTCATCATATTGCAAAAGTTTTTTACCACTTCCACAATACCACAAAGCCCTTTCGTGACTTACTGTATTGTCTTATTTCTTGGTATGCATGTTTTAAATTGTGTATTGTAGTTGTTTTTCAACTACCCACTTTGTTGGAAAGCAATTGCTTCTCAGCAATTGTTTTCTTTGCCACGCAGATGTCAATTTTCGCTTTCCCTCAATAATCGATTTTTTTGGTGGGCCTGACAGGACTTGAACCTGTGACCCCGCGCTTATCAAGCGCGTGCTCTAACCAACTGAGCTACAGGCCCGGCTTTGGGTCTCTGAGAGACAGTTACCAAATACTAAAGTTTAGTTACTAAAGTTTTCCGGCTCCCGCCTTCTTACCGAAACTGGTGGAGGCACGGGGACTCGAACCCCGGACATCCAGCTTGCAAAGCTGGCGCTCTACCAACTGAGCTATACCCCCAGTTGCGGTTCTTTTTGAAAAAAGGTCGTCACGCACGTCGTGCCTAGTTTCGCTCCAAGCGAACTGGCTGTTTACACATCTTTGGTTCGTTGCGGGCCCTCGCGGGTTCCGCTCTCTCTTCCCTCGGGAAGAGATCCGACCTGTGCATTTTTCATGCACTTTCTCCATAGAAAGGAGGTGATCCAGCCGCAGGTTCCCCTACGGCTACCTTGTTACGACTTCATCCCAGTTACCAGTCTCACCTTAGGACCCTGCCTCCTTGCGGTTGGCTTCAGATACTTCGGGTGCGACCGGCTTCCATGATGTGACGGGCGGTGTGTACAAGACCCGGGAACGTATTCACGGCGCCGTAGCTGATGCGCCATTACTAGCGATTCCGGCTTCGTGTAGGCGGGTTGCAGCCTACAGTCCGAACTGGGCCCAGTTTTTAGGATTTCCTCCGCCTCGCGGCTTCGGCCCCCTCTGTACTGGGCATTGTAGTACGTGTGCAGCCCTGGGCATAAGGGCCATACTGACCTGACGTCGTCCCCACCTTCCTCCCAGTTGATCTGGGCAGTCTCGCCAGAGTCCCCACCTTTACGTGCTGGTAACTGGCAACAGGGGTTGCGCTCGTTGCTGGACTTAACCAAACATCTCACGACACGAGCTGACGACGGCCATGCAGCACCTGTGTAACGCCTCCGAAGAGTCGCATGCTTTCACATGTTGTTCATTACATGTCAAGCCCAGGTAAGGTTCTTCGCGTTGCATCGAATTAAGCCACATACTCCACCGCTTGTGCGGGTCCCCGTCAATTTCTTTGAGTTTTAATCTTGCGACCGTACTCCCCAGGCGGCACGCTTAACGCGTTAGCTCCGGCACGCAGGGGGTCGATTCCCCGCACACCAAGCGTGCACCGTTTACTGCCAGGACTACAGGGGTATCTAATCCCTTTCGCTCCCCTGGCCTTCGTGCCTCAGCGTCAGTTAATGTCCAGGAACCCGCCTTCGCCACGAGTGTTCCTCTCGATATCTACGCATTTCACTGCTACACCGAGAATTCCGGTTCCCCCTCCATTACTCTAGTCTCGCAGTATCATGTGCAGTCCGGGGGTTGAGCCCCCGCCTTTCACACACGACTTACGAAACCGCCTACGCACGCTTTACGCCCAGTGATTCCGAACAACGCTTGAGACCTCTGTATTACCGCGGCTGCTGGCACAGAGTTAGCCGTCTCTTCCTCTTGTGGTACTATCTTTTTAATTTGCTCCCACATGACAGGGGTTTACAATCCGAAGACCTTCATTCCCCCACGCGGCGTCGCACCATCAGGGTTTCCTCCATTGTGAATGATTCTCGACTGCTGCCACCCGTAGTTGTCTGGACCGTGTCTCAGTTCCAGTGTGGCCGGACATCCTCTCAGACCGGCTACCCGTCATCGCCTTGGTGAGCCGTTACCTCCCCAACTAACTAATAGGACGCGAGCCCATCCCCAAGCGCATTGCTGCTTTAATCTTGCGATTTTATGCGGTATTAATCCCAGTTTCCCGGTGCTATCCCACTCTTGGGGGCAGGTTACTCACGTGTTACTCACCCGTGCGCCACTAGAGAATTATTAGCAAGCTAGCAATTCTCTCGTTCGACTTGCATGTCTTATCCACGCCGCCAGCGTTCGTTCTGAGCCAGAATCAAACTCTCCATCAAATATAATTTTTGAAATTGCTGGACCAAATGGAATCTTTCGATTTCATCTGCGCCATGCTTCAGTCAGCTCTTCCCTCAAGTTGTGTCTCTTGAAGTCCTCTTCGCTCTGCCAAGCACGGCGCGCGTCACGACCTTTTTTCTTTCCCCTTGCTTCTACCAATCCGCCCCTCTCGGAGCTAGGTCGCTCCTTTGGGTTTTTTCTCCCTCACACGTCTCTCGACGCATTCGGGAAAACCCTCGGCGGGTTCGGTAGTCATTCCCTTGAAATCTTCTTATCGGCCCCTTTAATGAGGCTCTTCCGGGTGGCCGGCCCCGGCTTCATTCAGGCCCTCTTTCGAGTCCCTCCTGCCGCCGGGCTTTTCATCCCGTCGCCGTGTTGGCGTGCCGAGAAGTCTACCATTTTCACCTCCCTTGTCAATTTTTTTCGAGTCGTTTTTTGTGAGAGTCTTTCACCCATTTTATCACGTCCATTCATAACTTCCAATTTATAAAATAGTTAGGCTTTTGTCATACTCCCCCTTCTTCGTGCCATTTTTTTGAACATTTTCTTTTCAGATGGCGCAGCAGTCTTCCCAAAGGTCCAGGAGCCCTTCCCTTTGCCGGCGAGAACGAGAGGGGGGGTTCTTCCTTTTTACGATATCGGCGCCCCGGAGAAAAGAAGGAGGGAAGAAGGGCTGGCCGAGCGAGGAGTTTCAACAGCTCAAGGGGGAAGAGGTTTTCTTTTTTCCTTTTACAAGGGCCGACGGCTCGCCTTCTTTGCCGATACCTTTATTTCTATCCCTTACTTTCTTTTTCTCCAAGGCCACGCACGGACGGAGATTCTTTTTTCCGCGACCTGTCTCACTTAACCCTTCCCATGAACAATCCCCGCCTGAATTTTGTCTAATCGCGCATGAAGAATCAGGAAATCCACTTGCCAACGCCCGACCCCGAGCATCCTTATGGAGGAGGGAACGGACGTTACCGTTTTCCGGATATCAACGGCATGAATTTGCTGGGGGATAACGTTTCCCTTCCACCCATCGTGCCTAAAAGCTTCCATATCATGCTGACCGTTTTTCATCCGGAAACCCTGTACAGCATGAAGAAGTGGCTTCCGTTCTGCGAAGACCTCCGCAAGCAGTACAAGCATACGCCCACCCCGGTGGAGTACAATATTCTGCTGGTCCTGCAGCCGCCTCCCATTGAGGGGGACGTTCCCGCCTTTACACAGGCCCTGGGGGATATTCCGGATTTCTACATGAAGACCAATTCCCTTATTTCCTATTACGACCAGGCTTTCGTGCGCCGCAGGCTTTCCCTCCACAAGAAGGCGGAGACCGCGATTGTACTGCTGGACGGCAACGGCAATATCATCTGGAAGGATGACGGCGGCTTTACGCCTGCACGCGCGGAACATTTAAAGGTTATTCTGGAAACCCTTTCCCCGCTGGCGCCTAAGACAAGGACGCATTAGAGGCGGATTGCATCTTCTTTGCCTCCTTCGCACTTTCCGTTTGAGCTTCCTTCCGGAATGCCTCATACTGGCCCCATGCCTACCATTTCTCTTGCTCTCGGGGAACGTTCCTACGATATCCACGTGGAAAACGGCGCGCTGGACCGCGTGGGTGAGTTTGCCTACCGCGCCGGACTGGACGGCAAGATTGCGATTATTACGGATACCTGCGTAGCCCCGCTTTATGCGGAACGCGTGATGAAGTCCCTGGAGAGCGCTGGGTTCATGCCCAGCCTGCATGTGGTGGATGCCGGAGAAGCGTCCAAGAATATGCTGCAGGCCCAGGAACTGTGTTCCGAGCTGGTACGGGCGGGCATTGACCGCACCGGGTGCATTGCCGCCCTGGGCGGCGGCGTGGTGGGAGACCTGGCCGGCTTCGTAGCTTCCATTTATTACCGCGGCATTCCTTTCATGCAGATTCCTACGACGGTAGTCGCCCAGGTGGACAGTTCCGTAGGGGGCAAGACTGCCGTCAATATTCCGGAAGGGAAAAACCTGGCAGGCGCGTTCCATCAGCCGGCCGTTGTCGTGATCGACCCCACCACACTGGTGACCCTGGACCGCCGCACGCTGGCGGAAGGCCTGGCGGAAGCCGCCAAGCACGCGGCCATCCGGGATGCTTCCATGCTCCATGAATTGAAAGGCCTGGGACCGGAGCTTTCCATCGGCTTTTCCCTGAATACCATCGCCAAACTCCCCGATCTAATTGCCCGGAACGTGGCGATCAAGGCCCGCATCGTGGAGAATGATGAATTGGAAACACTGGATATCCGCGCCCTGCTCAATTTCGGCCATACCATCGGCCACGGCATTGAAGCCGCTGTTCCCTACGGCACCATCCTGCACGGGGAAGCCGTGGCGCTCGGCATGCGCGCCGCCCTGTTCCTGAGCGAACGGAAAGCCGGGTTGAGCTCTTCCGACGCCAAGAAGATTCTTTGCACCCTCCAGGCTCTGGAACTTCCCCTGGTTCTCCCGGATGACATTGATACGGAAACGGTTCTCAAGAAGACAGCGTCCGACAAGAAGTTCCGGGCCGGAACCATCCGCTTCGTTCTGCTTTCCAAGGCGGGGGAAGCAGGCATTTCCAAGAAGATTACGCGGGAAGATATGGCGGAAGCCATTGAAGAATTGCGCCGCCCCCTGCCCTGAGCTTCCTTTTTACGGCGTTGCCCCATCAGCCGGGCAAAAAAATTCCGGAGAACGGAAGGGGAGCATCTTTCCGCTCCTTTTCCTCCAGCATGTTTTTCCAGCAGGAGAAAGATTCAGAGTGTTTCCCTGAACCGCAGAAAAACCGTCCCCTCCGGAACAGCCTGGAAGCCGGGACATTTATTTTCCGTATCCGGCGCCCGAAAAGCAACGCCTCTCCCTTCCCGGAAGAACGGGATGGGAAAGGCGCAGAAACAGTCCATCGTTTCCCGGCACGGGGAATTTACTTTTTCGGCTCGTCCGGGGTAGGTTCAAAGCCATCCACGTCCAGAGGCACGCTGCCCGTGTATTCCCCGGCGTCAAACTGGATGCCCTTCAAGGCGTCTTCCAGGGACAGGGAGCCATAGCATTCCCGGCTGGCCAGACGGAGCAGTTCATTCATGATGTTCACGCTTTCTTGATGGGGAATGTCCTTGGGAAGGGCCACGGCCAGCTCCTTCACCTCCGCCGCATGGGCGTTTGCCGTAGCCTGGTCCTGAATAAGAAGGAGAACGGCCAGGATTTTTTCTCCCGGCGTTTTGGGAACGGCCTGTTCGCTGGCGGCAGAGGCATCCGGGGATTGATCCTGTTTTTTGCCGCCGTCACAGGAAACAAGGGCAAATGCCGCCAAAACCGCTGTAAAAGGAATGAGATTTTGCTTCATCATGATGATTGGTTGGAAAGCCGGAGGCCTCATTGGATTTATCATGAACACTGGGGATTCCGGAGTCAAATCAGTTTTTTACTCTCACGAAATGTTTTTTCAGACAAAATATTCCGCAGCGTGCGCTTTGCTTTCTGAACAGGGGGAGTAGCCCTGTTCAACCTAATAGCCAGAATATAGTGCATTCATTGGTTCCCTCAGTAGACGCAATTTCCGGAAACGGAGGTTGCGTCTACTTTTTGCGTCACCATTTCAATACAGCGTTTGATTCCATGGGCTGACGCCGTATAATTCCGCTGAGATGGGTTACCCTATTTGGAACAGACGCCGTTTTTTGAGAACCGCCGCTGGAACGGCCGGGTTCCTGGCAGCCATGCCCTGTCTGAACGCCGCGGAAGCCCTGACGGACGCAAGACCGCTCAAGGTGGGCCTGGTAGGCTGCGGAGGCCGCGGCCTGGGCGCCATGAAGAACGCGCTGGACGCCGACCCCGGAACGGTAGTCTGGGCGCTGGCGGACGTGTTTCGGGAACGGATTGATTTCGGCTCCAATTTGCTGACGGAACAGTACGGCAGCCGCGTCCAGCTGGACAAGAGCCGCCTGTTCGACGGCCTGGACGGTTACAAGAAGCTGCTTCAAACGGATATTGACGTGGTGCTGCTCTGCACGCCTCCCGCCTTCCGTCCGGAGCATCTGGCGGCGGCCATTGACGCCGGCAAGCACATTTATGCGGAGAAGCCCGTGGCGGTGGACGTTCCCGGCGTGCTTTCCGTGCTGGAGTCCGCGCGTCTGGCAAAGCTTAAAAATCTGGTGATTCTGGACGGGTTCTGCTGGCGCTATGACAAGGCGAATGAGGAAGCCCACCGCAAGCTTTCCTCCGGAGAACTGGGACGCGTGCTTTCCTTTGACGGGCTGTATTACACCACGCCCCCCAAATCCCCGCTGGCTCTGGATTCCCGCCCTTCCTCGGATACGGACGTGGCGTGGGCCCTCCGCAACTGGACCGCCTGGAACTGGCTGAGCGGCGGCCAGTTCGTGGAACAGATCGTCCACACGATCGACGGCATGGTATGGTCCATGAACGAGCAGCTTCCGCTGGCGGCCTTCGGCTCCGGAGGACGCGCCCAGCGCCGGGACGACGGCGACGTGTGGGACCATTACGACGTTTATTTCGAGTACGACCACAACGTGGCCGCCCACATTTCATGCAGGCAGTGGGTAGGCTGCCACGGGGAGATCGTGGACCGGACGGTTTGTGAAAAAGGGATGCTGGTCACCCCGTACCGCCCCCATATCCAGGCGGATAAGCGCTGGCGTTTCCGCGGGGAACGGGGCAATATGTACGCGGACACGCACGTGGCCTTTTACCGTTTCCTCCGCTCCGGAACCTGGAAACAAACGCTGGAAAGCGCGGCCAATAAAACGCTGGTCGCCATCATGGGGCGTGAAGCGGCCCATACCGGGCAGCGCATCACCTGGGAACAGATTAAGAAGAGCGCCACGCGGCTGGTGCCTGAAGACCTGACGATGGATACGCCTCTGCCTCCCGCCCGCATTCCGCGGCCGGGCAGAGCGGCCTGACGGCGGGTCCCGCCTTTTCTCTCTACCGGACCATGGCCAACATCTTTCCACCCAATACCAACAGGCGCTTTTACGGAGGCGTCGCGCTGATTGCGCTCGCCGCCGCGCTGGCGCTGGGTGGGGTGTATTACGTCAATTTCCAGATTCCGGAGTATGAACCCGTGCAGCCGGTGCGTTTTTCCCACAAGCTCCACGCCGGAGACCTGAAGATGAGCTGCACGGCCTGCCACAGCGCCGCCCAGCGCTCTCCCAGGGCCGGCATTCCGGATACGAAGTCCTGCCTGGGCTGCCACCAGCATATTCTCCCGGACAGCCCGCTCATCGCTCCGCTGCGAGCGGCGGCGGACCCCCAATTTCCCGGCTATACGGGGGAACCGGTCCGCTGGGTCATGGTCAACCGCCTGTCCGGCCATGCCTATTTCAACCACATGGCCCACCTGAACCGCGGCATCGGCTGCACTTCCTGCCATGGGGACGTGGCAGGCATGGAACGCATCAGCGCTCCGCGCGATGCCCGCATGCAGTGGTGCCTGGACTGCCACCGCGACCCCGCCCCGCACCTGCGCCCGCTGGAGGAGACGGCCAGCTCCCATTATTCCGCCGCGGATTACCTTCGCACGCATTCCATCCGGGACGGGGAGGGAAACCGCATCCAAACTCCGCTTCAATTGGGAGATTTCCTGAAACACCAGTGGAAGATTCAGCCAAGAATGGACTGCACCGCCTGCCACCATTGACCACCGGGCGCAGGCCGGCTCCCGGCAAACATGCCTTTCCAGTCATCATACCTTCCATTTTCGCGATAGATGAATGCCGGACCGTTACTGTATGATGAAGTTATGGAATTGGACCTCGGCATTGTTTACTCCTGCCCTCCGGAAGAAGCGGTCCCGCATATTCTGGCTTATTTTCAGCAGGAATTTTCCAACCCCTTCCCCGCCCCCAAACCTGTTTCGCATGAAGAAGAACTTCTCCTGGAACAAATAGATTCCGCCTTTGACGGCGTCATTCTGGAAGACGGCATCGGCCTGATGACGACGGAACTCATCGACATGTACGCCCCCAGGGAAACCTGTGACGCCATCGGTCCCTGTGAAGAGCGGACCGACTGGCGCCGCATCACCCCTTCCATGATCCGGGCATGCCGGGACGCCCTGGTTTTTACCGATCCAAAGGGATACCGTTTTCTCCTGCCGGCATGGCTGACGCTGGACCTCCGCGGCCAGCTTGAAACCTGCGACGCCATGGACTACCTTCCCCTCGTTCCGGAAAATTGCGGGGATTATGAATCCAGGGCCATCCTGCTGAACGATCCCCAGCTTGAGGCCGTAATGAATTACATTGGATACCGTCAAAAAAAGGACGGATGCCCTTTTTCCACGGACTTCCGCTGCCCTGAAGATGGGTGCAGCCGGTAATCACCGCTTGATTTCACCTTCCGGATTGCCTAAAACAAGCCGTTCCCATTTCCCGTTAATCCACATCATCCTCCGGTTTGACTCCCCTTCCCCCATTTCACCAGAATGAAGCTCCCCAGGGCCACCCCGCTTTTCTTCCGGAAGAAGAGCGGGAAATGACACGGCGCTCCTTCATGAAATGGATGGGCGCGGGCGCAGTCCTGGTGGGGGTGGGGCTTCCGGCCTGCCGCCGTGTGGAAAAATACCTGGTTCCCTATAATGAAGGACCGGAATGGTCCGTGCCCGGCGTGGAAACGGCTTACGCCACCTGCCTGGCCATGGGCGGGAGCGCGCTGCCCGTGCTGGCCGCCTGTTATGAAGGGCGTCCCGTCAAGCTGCTTCCCTCCCTGCAATATCCGGAAGGCCCGGGCTTGCCGGCCACGGCCCAGGCTTCCATTCTGGACCTTTACGACCCAGGCCGCAGCAAGCATATCCTCTTTAACGGCAAGCCGGCTTCCGGGGACGAATTCCGCGGAGCCTTTTCCTCCTGGTCCCGCAACCTGCGGGACGGCGGCCATATCGGCATCCTTCTTCCCGCCACGGATTCTCCCCTGATGCACTCCATGCTGGAGGAAATCGGCAGGAAAAACCCCGGCGTGCGGATTTACCGCTATTCTCCCGTTCCCACGCCGGGCTCCGGCATGCAGGCAGGCTTGCCGCAGAAGGCCCGCTTCCGCGTGCGTTTCGCACGCGCCAAACGCATCCTTGCCCTGGATTGCGATTTCCTTCATGAGAATCCCTACGGCAATACGCGTGATTTCATTGCCGCCCGTTCCCCGGAGGGCCTCCATTACAAGGAAGAAAACCGGAACCGCACGCGCCTTTACGCCGTGGAGGGCCGCGTTTCCCTGACCGGAGCCCATGCCGACCACAGGCTGCCCGTTTCCCCCGCGCGCCTGGCGGTCTTTCTGGAGGAATTGTTCCGCTATCTCTCCGGTAAAAAAACCTCCCTTCAGACGCTAGAGCCTCCCCGGCAGACGGACCGCTCCCTGACGGAAAGGGAATTCACCTGGCTCCGCCACTGCGCGGACGATTTATCCAGCCATCCCGGAGAAAGCGTGGTCCTGCTGGGGGACAATCATCCGGAACTGTCCGCAAGCGTCTGGAAGCTCAACCTCCTTCTCGGCTCTATCGGAACGTGCGTCCAGTTGTTGAAGGCTCCGTCCACGCCGCCCCACGGAACGCTGGAGGATTTCATCCGGGATATCCGGAAGAAAGAGGTGGATATCGCCTTCCTGCTGGATTCGGGAAATCCCGTGCTGGATTCCGGGCACGGCTCCGCACTGGCGGAAGCCCTGAACGGAACGGAGAGCATTCATCTGGGGATGTATGAGGATGAAACCTCACGCGCCTGCCGATGGCATTTGCCGGCGGCCCATTTTCTGGAATCATGGGGAGTGGAACGGGACTGCCGCGGCAGATTCTGCTACCGCCAGCCCGTCATTCTTCCCCTGTACGGGGGCATTTCTGCGGAAGAAGTGCTTTCCGGGCTGCTTTCCACCAAGGGACACCTCATCACGGCGGACAATTCGCCCACGCACCTTTCCCCCGTTTACCACCGGGCGCGCAAATGTTTTGAACGCGCCGTGAATCCGGAAAACAAGACTGCGGCCTGGACACAGGCGCTCCAGCACGGCTATTCGGAAGAAACGGCTTATCCCCCCCTGTCCCCGCAGGAAGAAACAGCCCTCGGAACCGCCATGGAGCAAGCGCCCGTTGCTCCCTCCGGCAACGGCGGAAGCGGATTGGAAAACGGCCTGCTGGAACTGCAATTCTGCCCGGATTATTCCATCGGGGACGGCCGCTGGAAGCGCAACGCCTGGATGCAGGAATGCCCGGACCCCGTAACGGGCGTCAGCTGGGCGGCGTCCGCACAGGTTTCCCCCGCCACCTTCCGGCGGCTGGGAGGCGTGGATTCCGGGCCGATGCTCTGCACTCTGACCGTCCCCGGCGGACGGATGGAAGCCATCCTTTGCCCCATTCCCGGAGTGGCGGAGAATCTGATGGTTCTTCCCCTGGGGTATGGCGGCATGAACCACGTAGCGGAGAGGCAGGAGAATTCCGACGGTTATGCATTCCGCAGTCAGGTGAAAAAAACGGCAGGCTGTGGAATTTCCCCGGAACAGGCCGCCCTGCGCGCCCTTCCGGAACGTACGGAAGCTGTTCAAAGCCCCGTCGTGCAGCCCTCCCCCTTCGCCCTTCAGTCCGGCGCCTCTCCGGCTCCGTTCACGCCGTCCGGCGCGGAGGGCGTGTACCAATGGAGGATGGCGATCGACACGTCCCGCTGCATCGGCTGCAATGCCTGCGTGATCGCCTGCCGGGCGGAAAATAACATTCCCGTGGTGGGCCGTGACCAGATGGCGAAGGGACGCGCGCTGGACTGGATTCGCATTGACCGGTATTTCACGGAGGCAGGGGCACTCACCGCCATTCCCGTGGCCTGCCAGCAGTGCGGCAAGGCCCCGTGCGAGTCCGTGTGCCCCGTGAACGCCACCGTCCATACCACGGAGGGCCTGAACGCCATGGTATATGCCCGGTGCTGGGGTACCCGGTACTGCGCCACCAACTGCCCGTACAAGGCGCGCCGCTTCAACTTTTTTGATTATGCCAAGGCCTCCGGGGAAGCCACGCGCCTCCAGCGCAATCCGAACGTGACCGTCCGCTCCCGCGGCGTCATGGAAAAATGCACCTACTGCGTCCAGATGGTGGAACGCGCCAAAATCAGGCACAAATCCCGCCTGATGAAGGAACACCCGGGCCAGCCCTCCACTTCCATCCACGTGACGGAGAAAGACCTGCTCCTGCCGGACGGCGCGGCGCAAACAGCCTGCCAGCTCGCCTGCCCTATGGGCGCCATCACCTTCGGCAACGTGCTGGACCCCGCCGCCGCCGTCTCCCGCGCCAAATCCCTGCCGCGCCACAGGAGCCTTCTTTCCTCCCTGGGCACGGACCCCGGAACGGGATACCTGGCCCCGGCCGGGAATCCCAACCCCGCCATGGAAGCATGAAATCCCGCCGGAAGACTTGTTAAAGACGCCTTTCCCACCAAAGAATAAGGCCGCTCCTTTCAGGGAGCGGCCCTACCAGTCAAAGGTCTTTACAAGCTGATCATTTAGTCTTCCACAATTTGTTCCACGGTCGTAATCGTTTCCACCACTTCAATGTTGGCGGCGTCAGCGAAATTGTTCACCGCCTTGAGCAGGGCGGGCGTCATGAGCTTGTCCTTCTGAATGCGTTCGCAATTTTCCAGCATGTCCACGATGGTATCCTGGGCATCTCCGTTCAGTTTGGTGATCCGGATGGCCTGTTCGGAAGTGAGCTTCATTTTTTCCATGGCCTTGTCCAATTGCTTGGCCTGCTGGGTCAGGGCATTGAGCTGCTTGATGGCGATTTCAACCGCCGCATTGTCCTTCACGTCGTCCAGAACCTTGTTGGCGGACGAAATCAGGTCGACATTCTGCTTAACCATCTGCACGGGATCGGCAGCGTTCTGAGCAAGAGCGGAGGCGGAGCATACGATGGCCACCACGGGGAGTATTTGGTACGTTTGAATCATTGTTTTATCGGCGTTCGGGTTGAAGAAGAAATATCTTCTTTGCCTCTTTAGATTCATTCCAAGAGAGAAACCGTTGCACCCCATATCTGTCATACAGTCCTTACCGTCTGACTGTCAGCAAACGGCAGGAAGACAATCTTACCCCGTCACACGTTTTTCCTCCCCGTTTTCCAGCAGAAAACGGAGGGGGCGGTACTTGGCGGATTCCAGATTGGGGTCCTCCGCCAGAATGGCCTCCGCCAGCTCCCGCCCGCGGTGAATCAGGCGCGCGTCCAGCAGCCATTCCTCAAAGCGCACGCCCTTCAGGCCGCTCTGGGAAGTGCCCAGCACGTCCCCGGGACCGCGGAGCTTCAAATCCTGTTCCGCCAGGTCAAAACCGTTGGCCGTGGTTTCCACAATATGCAGCTTTTCCCATTGTTCATCCTCCGGCCGGGCCTCCGTCATCAGGATGCAGTAGGACTTGTGCGCCCCGCGGCCTATGCGCCCGCGGAGCTGGTGGAGCTGGGAGAGCCCGAAACTCTCCGCATTATTGATAATCATGACCGTAGCATTCGGCACATCCACCCCCACCTCCACCACCGTGGTAGCTACCAGCACGCTGATGCGGTTGGCGCGGAAGTCCTTCATCACCGCCTCCTTTTCCTCGGAGGACATCCTGCCGTGCAGCAGTCCCACATCCACATGCGGCAGCAGCGCCTTCCACTCGTCCAGCTCCTTTGTCACGGCTTTCCCTTTCCGGGAATCCTCCCCGTCAATGAGAGGGGAAACCACGTAAACCTGCCTGCCTTCCTCCAACTGGCTCCGGACGAACTTCAATACCTTTTCCTGGTCCTTCTCCGTGCGGATGGCCGTAACCACCGCGCCACGGCCTCCGGGAACGCCGTCCAGGATGGAAACGTCCAGCTCCCCGTAAAAAGTCAGCGTCAGCGTGCGGGGAATGGGGGTGGCGGTCATCACCAGCACGTCGGGGCGCTCTTCGCGGTCAATCAGCTTTTCCCGCTGGTTCACGCCGAATTTGTGCTGCTCGTCAATCACGACCAGGCCCACACGTTCCGGCACGTTCTTCCCGTACAGCAGGGCATGCGTTCCGACCACAATCCCCCCCTGCTTCCCGAAGGATACGTGGGATTCCTCCTTCCTGTCCGCCGTCACCAGGGACACGGGAACGTCCAGCTTGTCCAGCATCTGCCGGAACTTCAAATAATGCTGTTCCGCCAGAATCTGGGTGGGGGCCATCATCACGGCGGAATACCCGTGTTCCACAGCCAGCAGCATCGCGCACAGGGCCACCAGCGTCTTTCCGGACCCTACATCCCCCTGGAGCAGGCGGTTCATGGAACGGGGCGCCTTCATATCCCGGTAAATCTCCCTCACGCAGCGCTTCTGGGCCTCCGTCAGCTCAAACGGCAGTGAATCCGCCAAATCCTTCACCAGATGGCTGGAGCCTGCCGTCTGCATGCCGGGCACTTCATCCGCTCGCCTTCTCCTGTAAGCCACGTTCAACTGCTGCGCCAGGCACTCCTCCAGCGCAAACCGCCGCCTGGTCCGGTCGCGCACTTCCGCGGTCTCCGGAAAATGGAGGTCCCTCAACGCCGTTTTGCACGGGATGTCCGGCACAAACTCGTAAATCTCCGGTTCCGGAGCCGGGGAAAGCCGGGCCAGAGCCTCCCACACGATTTCCCGCAGCCTGCGCACGGCAATCCCCATGCGGCCGCTGTAAACGGGAACAATGCGGTTCAAATGGATGGACTGGTCGTCCCCTTCCCGGATGATCTCAAAATCCGGATGGACGATGCTGAGCTTCTTCCCATACGGCTTCACGCGCCCGTACACGATCATCTCCTGCCCGGCGCACAGCATCCTGGCTATGCCCGGCATGCTGAACCACAGGCAGGAAAAACGGGCCTGCCCCAAAGATTGCTCATCCACCAGCACGGCTTCCACATACCGCCCGCGGCCCTTGCCGCCCTTCCCTCCCCAGCCTTTCCAGCCCACGTCCACCACCCGCCCCCTCAGGCAGACAGGCGCACCGGATGACAGGGAATCATAACGGTCAAACATGCGGCGGTCCTCATACCTGCGCGGCAGCATGAACAGCAAATCCCGCACGGAGGCCATTCCCGCCGCCTGCATGGCCGCCAGCTCCCTGGGGCGGATGAAGGCGCACTCCTCCAGGGGGGACGTTAAAAGCAGCTCTCCGGCCATGGGTCCAGGCGTATTCCTCACAGATCGCATCATGCCTGCGCGCCCGTCAGAGAGCGGCGGCGGGGCGGGTTTCCAGACAGCGCCTGTAATAATCCACGCGGGAGACGAACCAGCTCCATTTATGCCCCGGGCGGCCGTTGGTCAGCAGCGGGGCCGGGCAGTTCTTGCCCGTCCAGTAATAATGGGGCACCACATTGCGGAGGGGAATGTTGTACTGCTTCATCAGCACCGCCGTCAGCTTGGCGGAACGGTTCCAGGTGACGATGGGGTTGTGGCTCCTCACCTCCCCCATCTCAATCCCGATGGAATACATGTCTCCGGGACCGCCGCGGTCCGCATGGCGCCCCGTCTCGTTCAGCGGAATATGCTGGATGGCCCGGTACTGGTCCACCGTAAAATGCCAGTTCAGGGAACCCATGGCCCCCCTTTTCAGCGCACGGGCATGCGCCGCGGCGTCTCCCGTGGGGTTGGCCGTGCTGTGGATGGTGATGAAGCGCGGATGCATGGAATGGGAGGCGCGCCGCGCGCGGGAGCGCGGGGACATGAAATCGCGGCTGATGTGCACTTCCCGGGACATCTGGGACATGGTGCGCGGCACGGGGGGAACGTTCTGAATCTTGAAGCTGACGGCGGGCGGGCGCGAGGCGTCCGAACACGCCGCCAGCAGGGCCGGCAGCACCAGAAACACCGCATTTGCCATCAACGTTCTAACATTCATGATTCTTCCCTAGACTATCCGGCGCGAGCTGGCAAGCAGATTTCCAGTCAAAACAGGCTTTTTCACCCTTCCCGGAGCACAGCAGCGGGGAAACGGGAGCCCCCGCGGAACGCTCCGGAGCGGCCACCGCCGGAATCAGGGCAACGCCTTCCCCTGCACGGGGTTTCCCCTCCGGGAGCAACCAAACCGCCCCATAAAAAGCCGCACGGGAGACTTGCCAACGGCCATTTCCGTGCATACACTATTTCCACCATGAGTACCACTCACGAAGCAGCTAAGAAGTGGGTCGACGAAATCGCCCAGCTTTGCCAACCCGACTCCATCTATTGGTGCAACGGCTCTCAGGAAGAAAATGATGAGCTTTGCAACATGATGGTAGAAAAGGGCACCTTTATCAAATTGAACCCCGAGAAGCGCCCCGGATGCTTCCTCGCCCGTTCCACCCCTTCCGATGTGGCCCGTGTGGAAGACCGCACGTTCATCTGCAGCGAGAAGGAAGAAGACGCAGGCCCGACCAACCACTGGGCCGACCCCGTTGAAATGAAGGCCAAACTGAAGGGCTTCTTCAAGGGCTGCATGAAGGGCCGTACCATGTACGTGATCCCCTTCTGCATGGGTCCCCTGGACTCCCCCCTGGCCAAGATCGGCATTGAAATCACGGACTCCCCCTACGTCGTGGTCAACATGCGCATCATGACCAAGATGGGCGAAACCGTTCTCAAGCGTCTGGAAGACGAAGTCAAGGGCGGCGGCAACCCGAAGCGCGACGGCTACGGAACCTTCGTTCCCTGCCTCCACACCGTGGGCGCCCCGCTTGCAGACGGCCAGATCGACGTGCCGTGGCCCTGCAACGAAGAAAAATACATCTGCCACTTCCCGGAAACGGAAGAAATCTGGTCCTTCGGTTCCGGTTACGGCGGCAACGCCCTGCTCGGCAAGAAGTGCCTGGCCCTGCGCATCGCCTCCGCCATCGCCCGCAAGAACAAGTGGATGGCCGAACACATGCTCCTTCTGGGCATTGAATCCCCGGACGGCACGAAGGCCTATGTGGGCGGCGCATTCCCGTCCGCCTGCGGCAAGACCAACCTGGCCATGCTCGTTCCCCCCGCCTCCTACCGTGAAGCCGGCTGGAAGACCTCCATCATCGGTGACGACATCGCCTGGATCTGGCCCCATGAAGACGGCACCTTCCACGCCATCAACCCGGAAAACGGCTACTTCGGCGTGGCTCCCGGCACGTCCTACAAGACGAATCCGATCGCCATGGACACCATCAAGGAAAATGTCATCTTCACCAACGTAGGCTTGACCGACGACGGCGACGTCTGGTGGGAAGGCATGGACGGCCCCGCTCCCGCCCACGCCATCGACTGGCAGGGCAATGACTGGACCCCGGACTGTGGCCGCAAGTGCGCTCACCCGAACGCACGCTTCACCGCTCCCGCCGCCCAGTGCCCGACGATCGACCCCGAATGGCAGAACCCGGAAGGCGTTTCCCTCTCCGCGATCCTGTTCGGCGGCCGCCGCGCCACCACCATGCCCCTCGTCTTCCAGTCCCGCGACTGGACGCACGGCGTATACGTCGGCGCTACGATGGGTTCCGAAATGACCGCCGCCGCCTTCGGCAACATCGGCCAGGTCCGCCGCGACCCGATGGCCATGCTTCCCTTCATCGGCTACAACGTGGGCGACTACTGGCAGCACTGGCTGGACATGGGCAAGACCGTTGCCAATCCTCCGCTGATCTTCAACGTGAACTGGTTCCGCAAGGACAAGGACGGCAACTTCATCTGGCCGGGCTTTGGCGACAACATGCGCGTCCTCGACTGGATCCTCCGCCGCGCCAAGGGCAAGGCGGAAGGCCAGAAGACCGTGCTGGGCGTCTCCCCGACCTACGACGAACTGGACAAGACCGGCATCGACTACAGCGAAGAACAGTTCAACGCCAACATGGCTCTCAACCCGAGCGAATGGAAGGCTGAACTGGAAAGCCAGACCGAACTGTTCGACAAGGTGGGCAAAAAGCTCCCGGCCGAACTGGAAGAACAGCGCCAGATCCTCATCAAGAGCTTCTCCTAAGCGGAACTCCTGACTGAGCGTCAACTCAACAGCAGAGGCTGTCCCATCCGCGGGACAGCCTCTTTTTTATTCCCCCGCATCTTCTCCAAACACGCTCATGGAGCGCCGCGCGCCCTTGCGGCAACTGGCATAAACAGGGAGCTTACAAAAAGAAGTGGAATTTGAATGACGGGACGCTGCACGTACGAATCCTGAAGCTCAGGAAGATGCCGGGGGATTCACCCATGCAGCCAGCTCACTCTTACGGCATGGTCAAAAATCTCCAACAGCCATCGGATACCGATTAAAAGATCGTGGAAATCCGTGTCCTTTCCATGTTATGGGTACGTGGAAAATGAAGGGCTTAAAGAGTTGTAATGATACTGCATGGATAGAAAAGCAAAAATCGTTTTCTTCCTGAGTAAAATATTCAGCAATCTTGTGGGTTGCAGTTTTATTTTTACTTGAGCCGCTATTTTTATTCCGGGTTCTTCTGAAAGAAAGAAATCGAAAAACGGGTATAGTAAGAATATGTCCAACCGTGTGTTTTGATGGAATTTTATGGCCGCGGCATGTGTTGCTGGGTCATTCCCGGCATGATGCCGCGGCCACTTATCCCTCCGCATTCATCCGGGACGGCTTGCATAGTACCCGGTTCAATAGGGTCATGATATATAAGGAAACGGCATTTCAAGGATGTTAAAGAGATGAAATTAAGCTTCATTATACTGAGCCTGGTCAGCGGACTGGCGCTCTCCGCCCCTCCCCGCGAGCTTTCCTTTTATGTCGTCAGCCCGGTTGAGGGAAAAGCGCCGGTGGTCGACGGCTGCCTGAACGAGGCAGCCTGGGAAAAAGCGGCCGTATTCCGTCATTATTATGTTTACAATTGCGCGGAGCCGACTCCGGGAAAACTCAAGACGGAATTCCGTATGCTGTATGATGAAAAAGGAATCTACCTGGGCATCATCAATTTCGAGGAGCATCCGGAAAAATTGAGGAAGATCATTACCGACTTTGACAACGCCGCCATTTGGACCGACGACTGCGCCGAAATCTTTTTCGATGCCAGGGCCAATGGAATAAGCTACCATTGTTTCAAGGTCAATTGCATCGGAACGCGCGCCGATTTCCGCCGCCGGGACGCCGCCGTTTATCAGAATGACTGGAGCGGCACCGACTGGACCGCCCGGACCTCCATCGGCAAGGACCGCTGGACGATTGAAGCGTTTTTCCCCTGGAGCGACCTGCCCGCCAAAGCGGAAACGTCCGATATCTGGATGTTCTGCCACGTCCGTTATGCCTACTCCGGCGGAAATTTTGCCGGAGCCGCCAGTTCGGTGCTGGGCGGATATTCGAGCCCGCGCAACTTCGGCTATATTTACTTCCAGGGAGCAAATGACACCGTCTCGCCGGAAAAGATATCCGCCCTGCTGTCGCGTTCCGCGGAAGAGCCATGGTGCGCCATGGCTGGCGACACCCTGATCCTGCGAGATAAAGGTAAAAGTGTCCTTACGGAACCCGGCCAGGTGAAGAACAATGAATTCGCGGAAATTGAAAAGCTATCAGCCGAACTGGCACGGGCCTGCGGGAAATCCGCTTTTAAAAAGTACCGGGAAGAACTGGATGCGATCAACCGTGAATGCCGTGTTCTGGAGAAAGAAAAAACCACGGTCAGCGGATTAAGGCGCCTTTACGTCCTGAAAGAGCGCTGCCGGGCGCTCAAATGGAAAATTGCCCTGGAAGAAAGCCTGAATTAACTCAAAAAAGAAAGATACCAATTGATGAAACGGTTACCGCTATTGCTCTGCATCCTGCTGACGGGCCTTGTTGCTCCCGTATTCGGCAAACTGGACGGCACTTACATTAATGAGGCCGGAATGACCCTGAAAACGCCCCATGCCGCATGGGATGAAAAAGGCGAGCTTCCCCATAAGAAAATACTTTTTATCATGCAGCAGACGGCCTCGCGCGAGATCATTGAGCTGGTCCAGCGCTTCCCGGGCTTTGAATATGAAGTGGTTCTCACAGCCAATGAACATAGCATCGGAGCGGACGATATTTACAGCAATCCGATTGCGGGGCTGAGCACCGCCGACAAACGCCAGGAACTGGCCGCCAAACTGGCAAAGGATTATGATCTGGTGGTCGTGGCAAACGTCGATTTTGCGGTCCTGCCGGATGAGCAGAAATTCCGCCTGATGTCGATGGTGCGGAACGGAACCGGCCTGGTCCGGATTCAATCCGGCGAACCCTGGTCCGAACTTAAGAAACTGCCTTATAAAAAACCGTACGCCAAGCCGTTGCCCCGGCCGGAATGGGTTGCCGGAAGCAACAGCCTTCCCGGAACCAGGCCTAAAAACTTTGAATCGCGTATTTTCAACGCCTGGCAGTTCGGCAATGGCCGGATCGTTGAAGTCGATTACGGCGCGGGCTACCGGCCAGGGGTGGGGCTGACGCCGTATTTCAGCTACACCACGGACTGGTTCTTCCTCTATGAAACGTCTCAGGCTTTTCTGGCCCAGGTGCTCTATTACGCCAGCGGAGTGGAACTGCCGGCATTCTCAGTACGGCAGGACAACGGCAAATTTGCCGTAACCCCTCCGGAAAAAACCGTTGCTGTGGGCCGTATCCGGCAGGCGGATAATTCCGTCATCCGGAACAGCCTTGATTTCACGAACCTTCCGGCGGGAAGATATACCGCAGACGTATTGGTCCGCCGGGATGGCGCGCTGGTCAACTTCGGCGCCTTTCCCTTTACGGTGGAATCCGCTTTCGGGGCCGTATCAGTGGAAACGCCCAGGCTGGTGCAGGACCGCGGCCCCTTCTCCGTCACGTTGAAACTGGCTTCACCCGCGCAGGACGGTTATTCCGCCAAAGTGGAGCTGATGGACGCTCCCTACCGCAATGTATGGTTCAGCAAGACCCTTCCTTTGGAAGCCGGAAAGAAAGAGCTTTCATTCGACCTTGAAAATTACCGGATGCCGACCATCGGCGGTTATCTGCGGTGCACCGTTTACGATGCCCGGGGCAATGCGGCACATGCTGAAAATCCGGTGATTTTCCCGGATTATTCCCTGGAGGATTATCTCCAGCTTACCTGGGGCCAGGTTGGCTGCACCTTCAACCCGGCCTTCGGGGAACGGATCATTGACCGCCTCGGCTGGAACGTATCCCTGCAATTTTTCACCAAGGGAGATATTGAAAACGCCCTGCGGAACGAAAAACTGTGTCCGTACATCTGCCGGATCGGGATGGAAGCCGGGCCGAACAATGAAACCAGGGTATTGCGCAAGCTGTGGTCCGAACAGAAAGAAAATATGGAGCAGCTGGGTACGTTGAACGGTGACGAATCATTCTACCATCCATTGGTCCGGAAACTTTGGAGCGACGATCTGCGACGCCAGGCAGAATACCTGAAAGACCTGAGCCCCATGCTGTACAACCTGGGCGACGAAAATTTTTACACTTACGACGCCGGGTTCGGAGAATCGGATAAACAGCCGTTCGCCGATTTCCTGCGGCAGAAGTACCAGACCATGGAAAACTTGAACCTTGAATACGGCGCCTCCTATGCCGGATTCGGTGAAGTGCCCCACCTCCGGCTGGACGCGGCCAAAAAAACGGGAAATCTGGTCGCTTACAATGACCACCGGGAATATATTGAAAAAATGTACGTGGACATGCATCATTTCCTGGCGGCGGAAATCAAAAAGGTTCATCCCGGAGCCCGGGTAGGCGCGGAAGGCTCCCCTCCCGGCAACCTTGAAGAAATGATTAAAGGGCTGGACTTCTGGGGCCCTTACAGCGGCATGCAGGAGAACGAGGCATTGCGCGCATTCGGCGCGGACCGGGTCCGGACCATCTGGTGGGGCGGGTATTGCTCGGAGCGTTCATCCTATCCATACAAACTTTGGGAACACCTGCTGCAGGGAGCGATCAACGGCCACGCCTGGTTCCTGATCAACCCCGCCCTGGGAGAAACCAGCCATTCCGGCGATCTCTCCGAGGCGGAATACCTGCGCCAGTACATGCCCTATCTTGATGACTTGAACTACGGCCTCGCACAGCTGCTGATCAAAACCCCGTTTCCGGATACCGGCATCCTGTTCTACTACAGCCACACCTCCAATTCCGCCGCCCAGGCGGACAGCCGCTGCGTCAAGCCGGACGCCAGCATGAATCCGCTGCTCCGGTATTGCTACCAGCGCGGGCTGGGCTTCAATTTCGTCTCGCCCAATACCCTGGAACGCCTGAAAAACGCACGGCTCCTCTTCCTCTGCGGAGCTTCCTCCCTGAGCGACAAAGAGTGCGCGGCCATTCTGGATTTCGTCAAATCCGGCGGCACCGTACTGGCTGACGCCAATATCGCCATCCTGAACGAAAACCTGAAAAAACGCACTGTGAACCCCCTGGGCGAACTTTTCGGGAACCTGACGTTCGGCCAGGCGAAAGAGCTCGAAATCCAGCCTTATGAAAGCACAAGCGGAGCCCTGGCCCTGGCGGGAGAAAAGGCCCATGCAGTCCACGGCAATCCGGGCCTGCAGCTCCGCAAGGCCGGCAAAGGAAACGCCATCCTGCTGAATGCCTCCCTCTCCGTTCTGGAAAATAATTCCCTGCCCGGCTCCTCCCTGAACACGTTCCTTGACCAGGTGGTGAAAAACGCCGGAGTCCGTCCTCTGGCCGTCATCCCCGATTTCAGCGACACCCTGATGGTCCGTCCGCGGAAGGCCGGAGAATTCGAACTGCTGGGCGCCCTCGGCCAGGAAAAGGACCTCGGCAAATCATTCACCGCCAAATTGCCGGAAGAAAAATACATCTATGAGTGCCGCAAAGGACTGGTGGGGAAATCAGACAAGCTTGTCTTTAAATTCTCCAATGCGCCGTTCCGCTGCTTTGCCCTGTTTGACCGGGAGCAGCAGCCGCCCGTGGTAACCGCTCCGGCCCAGGTGGCCAAAGGCGCCCGGGCCCTGCTTAAGATTTCCGGACCGGCCAATCCCCGGGAACGCGCGTACCGGATTACGGTAACGGCCCCGGACGGCAGGGAAATTCTGCACCGCAGCAAAACCATTTACGGCAAGACGGAATACCCGCTGGATTTCGCCTTTAACGATCTTCCCGGCGCATACCGCATCACCATTGAAGACGCGGCTACAGGCTTGAATACCCAACACGAAATAGAGGTAAAATAATCATGCAGAAACTCACCCTGACCGTACTGGCCGGATTGTGCACCACACTGCTGTACGCCGCCCCCTCCATTGAAAAGAAAGAAGAGAAATTTGACCGCAAGGGAACTCCCGTCCTTGTGACCCGCCATACCGTCAACCTTGGCAACGGAAAAATCAATTACCACACCGTTACCAATCCCAATGACAACAAGCCGGTTCAGCAGGAATGGGGGGATTTCAGATTCGGCATCGAATATTGGAGGAACCCCAATACTCCCGGAAGCTGGAGTCCCGTCAATTTCCTTGCCGTGATCGGCAAGGACGGCAAAACACTGCTGGACCGGAAAGTCGCGGAAAAAATTGACACCGTAGAAAACGGCAAGATGGAAATGGCCGTATTCACGTTCCGCCCGGAAAACAGTGTTCTGGACGTCAGGATAGCGCAGTTCAAGGATCGCCCGGACTGGCTGTTCGTCAAGGTCAGTTATCCCGGACAACTGTATGAAGTCTGGGCGTCGCCGGTTCACGGTTACGGGAAGCCGGAACTGAAGTCGCAATTCGCCCTGAAAGAAGGAGACGGGGAAAAACCATGCGGAAAGCCGGACTGGGTTCTGACGAAAACAACCGGGGGAAACGGGGTAATGAACTTCAACCGCTATGCTTACAAGGAGTTCGGCACGTTCATCGTTTTTGAAAAAGAATCCCTCCGCCAGATCCGGATTCATGGAGATGATATCAAATTTGAGCTGAAGCCGGAGTCGGACAGCTTCAGTTTTGCCATAAGTTATTTCAAAGACCGGAAGCCGGAGGAGGTGCGCCCGGAATTCTTCAACGTGACGGTTCCGGAGGTGGAGAGCTTCCTGAAGTCCATCAATTGGAGCCCGATCCCCGACCGGAAGACGTTTTCAGAGCTTGCGGATGAAACCCGGAAAAACATCTCCATCCTGAAAAGGGATGGCGGCCATGCGGCGGACTATGAAAAGAGAGTGAAAGAACTGGAAACCGATTTTTCCGAAGCGCCGAGTTTTGAAACTCTGGCCGCCCTCCGCGAACTGAATAGGGAAGTCATCAAGAAGAACCTTGAAAACCTGTAGGAACACGGTATTCATCGGCGCCGCTGGCAAGGCATCCTGTAGAAATTTCCTGGGCTCAGGACCCGGTATGTTCCAGCCGGCTTTGGTTCAGGGAAAACGGTCCCGGGAGCGGCCAAGGCTTGCGGCGATTCTGAAGCGTCAGGAAAATTCCGGGGCTTCGGCAAGGGCGATGACGGCGGCTGCGGCGCTCAGGCGGGAATGGGTCATGGTCAGGAACCAGCCCGTGACGCCCTGCTCCCGGGCCGTCACTCCGGCTGTGCCGTGCAGCAGGATGGAGGGAGCGCCCGCATCATTGCGCACCACTTCCACATCCGTAAAAGCGCATTTTTCCCCTATTCCCGTTCCCAGGGCCTTCGCCACGGCCTCCTTGGCCGCAAAACGGGCCGCCAGGCTCGGCACGGGGTCCGCATGCTTCCGGCAATAGGCCCATTCATCCGGGGTGCAGATACGCAGGGCAAATGCCTCCCCGTTTTTCTGGAGGGCCTGGCGCACGCGGTCCAGGTCGATCAAATCCATTCCCAATCCTGCAATACGGCTCATGTTCCTGCAACCGGGGGTTAAAGTTGAAACGGGAATATCAGCTCAGGCGGTCGATCGCCTGGCGCATTTCCCTCACGGCCTGCTCCATCCCCACAAAGAGGGCGCGGGCTACGATCGTATGGCCTATGTTCAGCTCATGCAGGTAAGGCACGCCGTCCATCAGCTGTTCCAGATTCTGGTAGTTGATGCCATGGCCTGCATTCACCTGGATGCCCAGGGAGTGGGCCAGCTCCGCGGCGCGTTTCAAACGGGCCAGCTCCGCCGTGCGTTCCTTCCCGGCGTGGTTGGCAAAGCATCCGGTATGAAGCTCCACCATGGGCGCTCCCAGACGGGCGGCGGCGTCCACCTGGGCCAGCTCCGGATCAATGAACAGGCTCACCTGAATGCCGTTGTCAGCCATTCTTGCCATGGTGGGGGCCAGTTCCTTTTCATGAAAGACGGCGTCCAGGCCGCCTTCCGTAGTAATTTCCTCACGCTTTTCCGGAACCATGCAGACATAGTCCGGTTTCAGCCGAAGGGCAAAGTCCACCATCTCCGGGGTATTCCCCATTTCCAGGTTCAGGGGAAGGGCCACGCTCTCACGGACGCTCAGGGCGTCCGCATCCTGCATGTGGCGGCGGTCCCCCCGGACGTGGAGGGTGATGGAATCCGCCCCGCCCCTTTGCGCCGCGTAGGCGGCGTCCAAAACGCTCGGCTCCACGTTGAAGGAATCAAGCATGGTCGCATAGCGGGCCTGCCTCAGCGTGGCGATGTGGTCTATATTTACACCTAGCAACATATCGGTTTTAAGACAAGGGGACGGGGCCGATCATTCAAATTAATGGAGGAAATGGCGGTGCCCCGTGAACACCATGGCAATCCCCGCGGCGTCCGCAGCGGCGATCACTTCCTCGTCCCGGATGGAACCGCCGGGCTGGATGCAGGCGGTGGCCCCGGCGTCAATGGCTACCTGGAGGCCGTCCGCAAACGGGAACATGGCGTCGGAAGCCACCACGCTGCCCTTCAGGTCCAGGCCGGCCTGTCCGGCCTTCCAGACGGCAATGCGGGCGGAATCCACCCGGCTCATCTGCCCGGCGCCGATGCCGAGCGTGCGGTCCGTGCCGCCGAAGACGATGGCGTTGGAGTGCACCTGCTTCACGACGCGCCAGTTGAAGCGCATGGCGGTAAGTTCTTCTTCCGTCGGGGGGCGCTTGGTCACAACCTTGGCTTCCAGATTGTCCAGGCCCATCACGTCCGTATCCCGCTTCATGGTCATGAAGCCGCCGGGAGCGGAGCGGATGATGGGTTCGCGGCGCGCCTTCATCCAGGCTTCCGTGTTCATGCGGATGATGCGGCAGTTTTTCTTCTTCTGGAGAAGGGCGCGGGCTTCCGCATCGTATTCCGGGGCGATGATGACGTCCGTGAAAATGGCGCTCAGCACGCGGGCCAGGCCTTCCGTCATCGGACGGTTGACCACGATCACGCCGCCGAAGGGGGCCTGCGTGTCCGTTTCAAAGGCTTTCTGCCAGGCGTTGCGCAGGTCCTCGTCATCCTGGCCCACGCCGCAGGGGTTCGTGTGCTTCAGGATGCCCACCGTCGGGCGGCGGAACTGGGTGATCAGCTCGGCGGCGCCTTCGATGTCCAGCACGTTCGTGTAGGAAAGCTCCTTGCCCTGGAGCTGGTTGAAAATGTCCCCGAAGCTGCCGTACAGGCTGGCTTCCTGGTGGGGGTTGTCCCCGTAGCGCAGTTCCTGGTACAGGGGCGCGCAGATGCAGAAGCTGCCCTTGGTGCTTTCCGCGCTTTGGTGGCCCAGGTAGTTGGTAATGGCGTTGTCGTAATTGGAGGTGCGCATGAACACCTTCACTGCCAGGTTTTCGCGGGTTTTCAGGGTCGTGTCTCCCTTGTGGGTCTGCATTTCATCCAGAATGCGCGCGTAGTCCGCGGGATCGGACACGACGGTGACGGAGGCGTAGTTCTTGGCGGCGGAACGGAGCATGGACGGGCCGCCGATGTCGATCTTTTCAATCGCTTCTTCCAGCGTGACGTCCGGCTTGGCGACGGTTTCCTCAAAGGGGTACAGGTTCACGCAGACCAGGTCAATGGGCTTGATGCCGTTTTCCTTCGCCTGGCGCACATGCTCTTCATTGTCGCGGCGGTGCAGCAGGCCCCCGTGCACCATGGGGTGAAGCGTCTTCAGGCGTCCTTCAAACAATTCCGGTTCCCCGGTATAGTCGGAAATTTCAATCACCGGAAGGCCCAGGCCTTTCAGGAAAGCGGCGGTGCCGCCGGTGGAAATAAGCTCTACTCCAAACTCGTGCAGGCCCTTGGCAAACTCCTCCAGGCCGGTCTTGTCGGAAACGGATATCAATGCGCGCTGAATAGCCATAAGATCAAATATCTGTAATGTACCCGCGGGCGAACCCTCCTCTCCGGGAGCGAACGCGACAAATGCGGTTCCTTTCCCTACATACTACCGCCCCGTGAAGCAAGCGCAATGTCACCTATCATGACAGCCGGGGGGATTTTTTCCTCCCAAAACATAAAAAAACGCCCTTTTTATCGCTCTTGTCTTGACATTCGGGCGAATACTTACTACTTCAACCGCTCACAAATAACCATTTCTTTTTAGCCATGGCAACGATGGAAGTAATTCTCGCAACAAAAATTGAAGGACTCGGCGCGGAAGCCGACCTGGTGACCGTTAAGGCTGGCTATGGCCGCAACTACCTCATCCCCCAGGGTCTCGCCCACGAAGCAACGGCCTCCAACCGCCGTTTCATCGCCAATCTTCAGGCCGCCCGCGCCAAGCGTGAAGCGGAAGAACTCAGCGCCGCCCAGGAAGTGGCCGCCAAAATCAACGGATTGACCGTAGACCTTACCCTTGAAGTGGGTCAGGGCGGCAAGGCGTTCGGCGCCATCACCAACCAGAACATTCACGATGCCCTGACCGCTCAGGGAGTGGAAGTGGACCGCCGCGCGATTGAGCTTGAAAAGCCGATCAAGAGCGAAGGCGAACACGAAGTCGCCATCAAGGTGCATCCCCAGGTGGAAGCCACGCTCAAGGTGGTCGTCAAGGAAAACGCCTAAGCGGCGCGCATCCCTTTCTTTTTTCCGGCAGGCCCGGTTCCCACCTTGGGAACCGGGCCTCTTTTTGTCACCCTTTTTACTTCCCTTCCCTGTACAAACAAGGCATCATGCCCGCGTTGGGTGTCACTCGACATCATGCACGGCATCGTTCCATCCCCCCACCGAAATCAACGGCATGATTCGACTCTATCGTCAAACCCCGGAAGGCATTGAGCGCACCACCCAGGTGGATGCGGCTGAACAGAACTTGGACTCCGTCTTCTGGATTGACCTCCTTACCCCTGAACCGGCGGAAATCAAGTTTGTGGAACGCCTCTGCGGGCTGGAGATGCCCACCTACGACGAGATGAGGGAAATTGAGGCCACCAGCCGCCTGTACACGGAAGACGGCGCCCGCTTCATGACCACCACGGTGCTCAGCCGCGTGGATACGGAATCCCCCTCCTTGTCGGAAATCACCTTCGTCCTCATGGGGGCCAAGATCATCACCATCCGCCACTCGGACTCCTACTCCTTCCGTGTCTTCTCCCACCAGCTCCTGCGCCAGAAGCAGATCAGCCGGGACCAGGTTTTCACCGGACTGCTGGAAACCATCGTGGACCGCCAGGCGGACGTCCTGGAACGCTTCGGCGCGGAACTGGACCGCCTTTCCAAAAACATCTTCCGCAGGGACGAACCGGAAGGCAAGGCCAGCAAGCGCGTACCCGTCTCCAGCGCCCTGCGCCTCACGCTCCAGGACCTGGGCCGCGTGGGGGACCTGCTCACCCGCCAGCGGGACTGCCTGGTCAACCTTCTGCGCCTGCTCACGTACGCCAGCAATGAAGAGGCCCTGGACGACACCAACTCCACCCTGTACATCAAGCTGCGCCCCCTGAGCCGCGACGTCACGTCCCTCTCGGAATACGCCAACTTTCTTTCCAGCAACGTGAACTTCATGCTGGACGCCGTTCTGGGCCTCATCAACATCGAGCAGAACGAAATCGTCAAAATCTTCACCGTGGCGGCCGTGGTCTTCATGCCCCCCACCCTCATCGCCAGCATCTACGGAATGAACTTCTCCCACATGCCCGGCCTGGAAAACGAATACGGCTATTACATCTCCCTGGTCGTCATGCTCGTTTCCATCATTCTTCCCCTGGTTTATTTCAGGAGCAGGCGCCTGCTTTGAACGGCCCCTGCCGCGGACTCCCTCCCTCTCTTTTTGTCAACCACTCCTACCGTTTCATGATTGATATGGACTCCAAAATCACCCGCCTGATTGAACAGGCCTCCGTCATTGTCGGCGCCCTCCCCTACCTCCAGGCCTACCGGGACAAGACATTCCTCATCAAATTCGGCGGCAGCGCCATGGACGACGCCCGCCTGGTCAAGAAGCTCATGCGCGACATCGTTCTGCTGGAAGTCCTGGGCTTCAACCCCGTGATCGTCCACGGCGGCGGCAAGGCCATCTCCAAGGCCATGGCGGAAGCCGGGCTGGAGGCCCGCTTCATCAACGGTCTGCGCGTCACGACGCCGGAAGCCATTTCCATCGTGGAACGCACCCTCTCCGGAACCATCAATCCCGGCCTCGTCCAGATGTTCCGCGACTACGGAGGCAAGGGCGTAGGCATTCCCGGCACGGAAATCTTCGTGGGGGAACGCATCCAGGAAAAGGACGAACAGGGCAACCCCGTGGACATCGGTGAAGTAGGCAACGTCATCGGCTGCCTGACAGACCGCATCACGGAAGCGCTGGAACTCCAGATCACCCCCATCGTCTCCCCCCTGGCGAAAGAGCTGGGCACCCACAAGCCGCTCAACGTGAACGCGGACCTGGCGGCGGCGGCCCTTGCCAAGGAGCTCAAGCCGGTCAAGCTTATCTACATTTCCGACGTTCCCGGCATCATGAAGGACCCCGCGGACCCGTCCACCCTCATCAAATCCGTCACGCGCACGGAAGCCCTGGACCTCATTGAAGACGGCACCGTTTCCGGCGGCATGATTCCCAAAATCCACTCCGCCATTGACGCCCTGAACGCGGGCGTGCGCAAGGTGCACTTCATTGACGGACGCCTGCCCCACACCCTGCTGCTGGAAATCTTCACTCCGGACGGCATCGGTACGGAAGTCATCAGGGAACAGCGCTGACCACCCGCCGCCATGCGCCTTTTCCTCCTTCTTCCGGCCCTCTCACTGGCGGCGGCCTCCTGCTCCATGCAGCCCACTCCGTCCAGCCTTTCCGGCTCCTGGACCCAGCCCGTCCCCGGACAGCCGGGGCACGTGCAGGGAATGCAGCTCCTGCCGGACGGCAGGGCGAGATCCATCAACATGCGCACGCTTCTCTACCGGAGCTGGCAACTGGACGGCAAGCGCCTGACCCTGACGGGGAAAAGCATAGGCAACGGGAACTCCTCCCTCTTCACCACAACCTCCACCATTGACAGACTCAGCAGAACCACGCTGATTCTGAACACGGACGGAAACCGGGAGGTCTACACCCGCACGCCGGACGCGGCCGGAAGGTAAGCATCCCGGCGCCTTCCGCTATTCATCCTCCAGAAGGGACTTGTTGGCCGCTTTCGCCAGCTCGCAATTCGGGCATTTGTCAATCAGGCGGTCCATCAGGGCTTCAATGCGGGCGTCCTTCGCCATCAACTGCTCATCCTTCTTCTTGAGCAGGTTCAGCGTATAATTCACGGCAATCGTCAGAACGCCCAGGCCGCCGATGGCTCCGGCGGAAGATACGGCCGTATCTGCGGAAATATTGCCCAGGATCGTCGTGCACCCGCCTATGGAAAACAAGCACTTAGCTATGGAAAAATTCATCATGGGTTCCGTCTAGCAAACCGCTTCCCCGTCTGCATCACGCCCAATCCGTCCACATCCGCCGCGCGGCACGCCTGGGCGGCACGGCGCGGCAGCCAAATTCCCGCCGGATACACTCGGAGAAAACGCGCTCCCCCTCCCCCGGAAAGGCGCTATTGCCGGGGAACACGGTCCACCGGACCCGCGCAGGGAGCAAGGCCGCGCGGCGCGGGGAAAATACTTATACCCGTTGCCGCATTTCCTTCTTCGGCTTTGCGGTGTTTGTGCTAAAGTGGCGCCAATCTGCCCGGTCCGGGGCTCTTACCAATACTTCACTTCATCCAATAGAAAGACACAAACATCATGCATATGGCGGACGGCTTCATTTCACCGGCGGTAGGCTGCACCATGTGGGCGGCTTCCGCCGCGATCACGGCGCTCTGCGCGCGCAAGGTCAGGCAGGAAAAGGAAGTGCGGCTCGTCCCGCTCATGGGCGTTCTGGGAGCCTTCATCTTCGCCTGCCAGATGCTGAACTTCACCATTCCGGGCACCGGGTCCAGCGGCCATCTGGGCGGCGGCCTCATCCTGGCGGTCCTGCTGGGGCCGTATGCGGGCTTCCTGGTCATGGCGGCCATCCTGGCGGTGCAGGCGCTTTTCTTTGCGGACGGAGGGCTGCTGGCCCTGGGCTGCAACATCTTCAACATGGGCTTCTTCTCCTGCCTGGTAGCCTACCCCTTCATTTACAGGCCCCTGGCCGGGAAAAACCCCGGCACGGGCCGAATCACGCTGGCCAGCATCACCGCCGCCGTCATCGGGCTCCAGCTGGGGGCCTTCTCCGTCGTGCTGGAAACGACGGCCTCCGGCATCTCCGCGCTGCCCTTCGCCCAGTTCGTGGAACTGATGCTTCCCATCCATCTGGCCATCGGCGTGGTGGAAGGACTCGCCACGGCGGCCATCGTCATCTTCATCAGCAAGGCCCAGCCCTCCCTGCTGCGCCCGGCTGATCTGGAAACCGGCCCCGTCAAAAAAGCCTCCTTCACCGTTCTGGGCATCTTTGCGGTAGCGGCCCTGCTCTGCGGGGCGGCCCTTTCCTGGTTCGCCTCCGCCTACCCGGACGGCCTGGAATGGTCCGTGGCCGGCGTCACCGGGTCGGAAGAAACCAGCCTGGCGGAGCCTTCCTCCCTCCACCGCAGCCTGGAATCCGTACAGGCATCCACCGCCATCATGCCGGACTACGCCCTCCCCGCCGCGGAGGAAACAGCCTCCTCCGGAGAGACGGAGAGAGCCTCCTCCATCGTCAACCCTGAAACCAGCCTGGCCGGCGTGCTGGGGAGCGTCATCATTGCCGCCCTGGTCTTTGCGGCCGGCTTCCTGTTCGGCAGAAAACCGCACAGCCACTGCCCCCGCTGACCCCCCATGCCCCTGTTCACGGACGCCGCGCGGCAATTCCGCCAGATGGACCGGTTTTCCTGCGGAAACACCGGATTCCACCGTCTGGACGCCCGTATTAAAATAGGGGCCTTCCTCGTCTTTCAAATCTGCGTGCTCTCCTGGCCGCCGCAGGAAATCACGGGGCTGCTGCCCTTCTTCCTGTTCCCGGTCTGCGTCATCCGCATGGCGGGGCTCCCCCTGGGCTACCTGCTGAAGCGCACCCTGTGGCTGCTGCCCGTCGCCGTCATGATCGGCCTCTTCAACCCGCTGGTGGACAGGACGCCGGCGGGAGAATGGTTCGGCATTCCCGTCACACAGGGCATCATCTCCTTCATCTCCATCATCCTGCGGTGCATGCTCACCATCCTGGGAGCCTTCACGCTGCTGGCCTCCACGGGCTTCGCTCCGCTCTGCCGGGGCCTGAGGCAGCTCGGCGCGCCGCGCATCCTGATCACGCTCCTGGCCTTCCTGTACCGGTACGCCTTCATCCTGATGGATGAATTCCAGAACATGCTGATGGCGTTCCGCTCCCGGAGGGGAGGCTCCGGTTCCGTCCCCCTTTCCACCTGGGGGGCCATGACCGGCCAGCTCCTGCTGCGCACCTTCGGTCGCGCGGAACGCATTTACCAGGCCGTCCTGTGCCGGGGAGGGGAAGACCCCGAATTCGTCAGCGCCCCCGGCGTCATCACCATGCGCGGCGTGGCGGGCGGCATTCTCTTCTGCGCCCTCGTCATCCTGTTCCGCTGCTTTAACGTCACCATGCTGGCGGGCCAGTGCGCCCGCAGCCTCCTCTCATGAGCCACCACCTTGTAGAAACCATCGACCTGTGCTTCAGCTACCCCGATTCTCCTCCGGCGCTGAACCGCGTCTCCCTGCGCATCACCCACGGGGAATCCGTTGCCGTCGTGGGCGGGAACGGAGCGGGAAAATCCACCCTGCTCCTGCACCTCAACGGCCTGCTGGAGCCCTCCTCCGGACAGGTGCGGGTGGGGGACATCCCCGTCACGCCCAAAACCGTCGCCCGCGTCCGGGAAAGCGTGGGAATGGTATTCCAGCAGGCGGACGACCAGCTTTTCATGCCTACCGTCCGGGAGGACGTGGCCTTCGGCCCGCTCAACATGGGCCTCCCTCCGGAAGAAGTCAGCCGCCGCGTGCGGCAGGCTCTGCGGGACGTCCATGCGGAAGCCCTGGCGGACAAGATGACCCACCACCTTTCCGGCGGGGAAAAACGCGCCGTCTCCATCGCCACCGTCCTCTCCATGACCCCGGACATCCTGGTTCTGGACGAACCCAGCGCGAACCTGGACCCGGCCTCCCGCCGCACCCTCATCAGCCTCCTGCGCCAATTCTCCCATACCAAAATCATCGCCACCCATGACCTGGACATGGTCATGGACCTGTGCACCCGCTGCATCGTGATGAAGGATGGATCCATTCTGGCGGACGCGCCCGTTCCGGACATTTTCGCCGACTGCGCTTTGCTGGAAGAAGCGCGCCTGGAACAACCCCTCAGCTACCGCCTGATGCAGTACGGCAGGGAGAGGGAGAACTCCGGCCAATTTTAAGGAGGAAAAACTCCTTACACAAACTCCAGACGGGCATCCGGCAGGGACTTGATGAACCGCGCCCCGTACCTCTTGGTGGCTACGCGGGGGTCCAGGATCACCACCATGCCGGAATCGCTCCTGGTGCGGATCAGCCGCCCCACCCCCTGCCGCAGCTTCAGAATGGCTACGGGCACGGAATACTCGTAAAACGGGTTCCCCCCGCGCGCCCTGATGCTCTCAAAGCGGGATTCCACCAGCGGGTGGTCCGGCACCTCAAACGGCAGGCGCGTCACAATAACATTGGAAAGGGCCTCTCCGGGCACGTCCACCCCGGTCCAGAAACTGTCCGTGCCGAAGAGCACGCTGTTCACATCCTTCCGGAACGCCTCCAGCATGGCATGCCGCTGCATGTCCTGCCCCTGCACGTACAAGGACCATCCCTGTTCTTCACAGAACGGGCGCACCTTTTCCGCCACCTGCACCATCAGCCGGTAGCTGGTGAACAGCACGAAGGCCCTGCCGCGGGACTCCGCCAGATACCTTTTAATCCATTCCGGCAGCACTTCCGCATACTCCGGCTGGTCCGGCTCCGGCATGGAGCGGGCCACGATCAGCCTCATCTGCTCCCGGTAATTGAACGGACTGCCTATCTGGAGCTTCCGGACGCTTTCCGCACCCACGCGCCCCGCAAAGTAGCCCATGTCCGCATCCCCCGTCCCCAGCGTAGCGGAGGTCAGAATGGCGGAACGCCCGGCGGAAAACAGGCGCTCCCTCAGGATATCGCCCACCTCCACGGGGGCGGAGCACACGCTCATGTTCCTTCCCTCCGGACCGGACCGCTCCGCCCAGTACACGTGCCCCTCCTCCGTCATGTCCATCAGCACCTTCAGGGAGGCCTGCGCCTCCTCCATGCGGGCGGCCATGTCCGCCAGTTCATCCTTCACGGCCACGTTTTCCTCCTGCTTCGCGCCCTCCCTCTTCAATTCTCCGATCAATTCCGCCAGAGGCAGGGAAAGAATGTCCTGGGACCATTCCGGCTGGAGAATGCGGACAATCTTGCCGGAACCCGCAAACCCCAGGTCATCCCGCGCATTCTGGAAAAACAGGCCTGAAGCGTCAATCACGTCCTGCACCCGCTGGAACAGGGCCGGATTGTTCAGCGGTTTCAGCAGGCCCTTGTGCGTGCGCGGATTGAACATCCGCAGCAGTTCATAATTGAGATGCGGTTCCGAGAGCTGCACGCCCAGCTGCCGGGCAGCGATGTTCTCAATCATGTGGGCCTCATCCAGAACCACAAAATCCCCGGGAAAAACGAACCCCGCCTCCTCGGAATCCTCCGCCTGGGCCATCAGGCCGAAAAACAGGGTATGGTTCAGCACCACCACCTTGGCCTCCAGCACCCTCTTGCGGGCCACCTGGTACGGACAGGAGGGGCCGCAATGGCGCATACTGCACGCATGCGGTTCACTGCACACCATGGCCCATACCTTGGGAGACGGACGGAACGCCATGTCGCTCAGGGTGCCGTCCTGCGTTCTCAGCGCCCAGTCCTGAATCCGCGTCAGCTCCGCGGCTTCCCCCTGCGTAAACAGGGAATCCATCTGGGCCAGCGCGCGCCGCAGGCGGGTATGGCACAGGTAATTCTGCCTGCCTTTCAGCAGGGCGGCGGAAAAATCAATCCCCAGGGCGGCGCGCAGCAGCGGAATATCCTTGTTGAACAACTGCTCCTGCAAATTGATGGTATGCGTGGAAATGACCGCTTTCCGGTCAAAATCCAGCGCAAACTTCACGGCCGGCAGCAGATAGCCCAGGGACTTGCCTACGCCCGTTCCGGCCTCCACCAGCAGCGGGGCGTCCACCTGGAGAGCCCTCGCTACGGCCAGGGCCATATTCTGCTGCTCCGCCCGGTATTCAAAATCCCTGGCGCGGGAGAACAACCCGTCCGGGGCAAATGCCCGGTGGACATAAGCCTCAAAGGCGCTAACGCCTTCCACGTCATCTGCCCCGGCGCCATTCATACGGGAACGCTTCCCTACTGGCCCACGGGAAGCTGGCGGGAGGAAACCGGCGGCAGATTCACCTTTTCCGGCAGGTCATAGAACATGGAGCGCAGGGCATTCGCATTCATCTTGGAAGCATCAATGAACGTCCAGGGCCCCTTGTCCTTCAAATCCTTCACCAGCACCAGAACGCCTGTATTCTCTATCTTTACAGGCATCCCGTCCGGACGCTTCATGGAAATGACCATCCGCGTGGGGAGCACCACCAGCACCTCGTCTCCATTCTTCACCAGATGTTCCGCCGTAGGCTGGCCTATTTCATACGTCTCCACCACCATGCCGCGCTCTTTCATCACGGCGGCGGCTCCCTGCATCTTTTCCCTCATGGTCTTCATGAAGGCGGCCTCCCCTCCCGGGAAGGAAGAAACAAGCTGCTTCTTCATGGGAGCGTACATCTTCTCAATCATCCACATCATGTCCCCCGTTTTCACCGCTCCGGAAAGCTCCCGGGCGGCCTGGACGGCGCTGTCTCCGTATTCACCGGCCTGGACGGCGCACGCAGCCGCCACCATCACACCTGCAAACAAACTTTTAATCATGGACGGAGTGTAACGGCATGCATCCCCCGCCGTCAAGGCAAGGCCTCCTGCACAACCATGTTTTTACCGGGCGCCCTCCCGCATCACAAGCCCGGACCACATCCACAGCGTGGGGTCCAGTTCCCGCGCGGCGTCCTCCATCAACTTGCAGGCCGCTTCTTCATCCTCCGCCACGGCGAACATGGTGGAGCCGGAGCCGGACATCATGGCGCCGCGCACGCCGGGCCTCTCCAGCAGCCATCGCTTCATCTCCGCCAGGAACAAATGCTTCTCAAACACGGGCCTTTCCAGATCATTCACCAGCACATGGCCGTCCACCCGCTGCTCCCCGTACGGTATGCCCGGCAATTCCCGTGAACCCGCCCAGCGGCGGTAGGCGTCCGGCGTGGAAACGCCGAACGACGGCTTCAGCAGAACGATCCAGGGGCGCCATTCCCTCCATTCCGGCAGGGGCTCCACCTTTTCCCCGCGTCCGGTGCAGCGGCACGCCATTCCATAAATGAAAAATCCCACATCGGAACCGATCTCCCCGGCCAGCTCCGCCAGACGCCTCCGGGACAGGCCGCCGTGTTCCAGCTCATTCAGGGCGGACAGCACGCACGCGGCGTCGCTGCTGCCGCCGCCCAGCCCCGCGCCATGGGGCACGTTCTTGACCAGGCGCACATGCCACGGCATGGGCCGTCCCAGCTCCCGCTCCATCAGCCGCCCCGCCTTCATGACCAGGTTGCTTTCATCCAGCGGAACTCCCGGGGCGTCGCAGCTCATTTCCAGGCCGTCCGCCGGGAAAAACTCCAGCACGTCGCACAATTCCAGGGGAACCATCACGGTATCCACTTCATGGAAACCGTCCGCCCTCTTACCCAGAACGCGGAGGGAAACGTTCACCTTGCACGGAGCCTTGCAACTGATCATACGCCATGGATTCCACCAAGGGACGGCCTCCGGGTCAAGCCCCCATTGGGCGCAAATGGACGGGCACGCATTTTTTCTTCGCAAATTCCGGGGGCTCCGCTATAATAGGCGCGACCCCGCTGCACATGGCCTACGACGAAAACAGCATTAAAACCCTGGACTGGAGGGAGCATATCCGCATGCGTCCGGGGATGTACATCGGCAAACTGGGCGACGGAACCTCTCCGGATGACGGCATTTACGTCCTGCTGAAGGAAGTCATTGACAACTCGATTGACGAATTCGTCATGGGCTTCGGCAAAAAAATCACCATTGACGTGACTCCGGACGGCCTGTGCGAGGTGCGCGACTTCGGACGCGGCATTCCGCTGGGCAAACTGCTGGACTGCGCCGCGAAAATCAATACCGGAGCCAAGTACGACAGCGACGCCTTCAAGAAATCCGTAGGGCTTAACGGCGTAGGCATCAAGGCGGTGAACGCCCTTTCCGACTTTTTTGAAATCCAGGCCTACCGCGACGGGGAAACGCGCTCCTACCAGTTCTGCCGCGGGAAGGAACTCCCCAAAGGACGGAAGGACGGCGCCACGGAGGAGCCCAACGGCACCCGCACGGCGTTCCACGCAGACCCGGACATTTTCCCCGTAACCACGCAGTTCCGTCCGGAATACATTGAAAAAATGTGCCGGTACTACTCCTACCTCAACAAGGGGCTGGCCCTGCACTTCAACGGACGCCGCTACGTCTCCAAAAACGGCCTGCTGGACCTGCTTACGGAGGCAATGAGCGAGGAACCGCTGTACCCCATCATCCATCTGGAAGGGCACGACATCGAGGTGGCCTTCACCCATGGCGGCCAGTATGGGGAGGAGCACTACTCCTTCGTCAACGGGCAGCACACCACGCAGGGGGGCACCCACCAGACGGCCTTCCGGGAGGCCATCGTCAAAACCCTGAGGGACTTTTTCAAGAAAAACTATGAGGCCGGGGACATCCGTTCCTCCCTCGTGGCCGCCATCTCCATCAAGGTAAAGGAACCCGTCTTCGAATCCCAGACCAAGACCAAGCTGGGATCCAATACCATCAGCCCGGAAGGGGAAACCATCCGCACCTTCGTAGGCAACTTCATCGCCAGGGAGCTGGACAACTACCTGCACAAAAACCCGGAGACGGCCAAAGCCCTGGAAGCCAAGATCAAAGACTCCGAGCGGGACCGCAAGGAACTCTCCGGCATCCAGAAGCTGGCGAAGGAAAACGCCCGCAAGGCCAAAATCCACAACAAGAACCTCCGGGACTGCCGCGTGCACTACAACTCCAAGCACGCCCGCGCGGGGGAAACCACCCTCTTCATCACGGAAGGCATCTCCGCCTCCGGCTCCATCACCACGGCGCGGGATGCGGAAATCCAGGCGGTCTTCTCCCTGCGCGGCAAGCCGCTGAACTCCTTCGGCATGAGCCGCAAGGTCGTCTATGAAAACGAGGAATTCAACTTCCTCCAGCATGCCCTGAACATTGAAAACGGGCTGGAAGACCTGCGCTACGACAAGGTGGTCATCGCCACGGACGCCGATGACGACGGCATGCACATCCGCATCCTGCTGATGACCTTCTTCATCCAGTTCTTCCCGGAGCTGATCCGGGAGGGCCACCTCTTCATCCTCCAAACTCCCCTCTTCCGCGTGCGCAACAAGCAGCAGACCATCTACTGCTACTCGGACGCGGAGCGGGAAGCGGCCATCGCCCTGCTGGGCAAAAACCCGGAAATAACGCGGTTCAAGGGCCTGGGCGAAATCTCCCCCCAGGAATTCAAGGCCTTCATCGGGGAAGGAATGCGCCTGGACCGCGTTCGCCTGGAAGACTCACACAAGGTGAAGGACCTGCTCTCCTTCTACATGGGCAAAAACACTAGGGAAAGACAGGAATACATCCTGAAAAACTTGCGTGTTGAACTGGACCCGGTCATGGACTAGAGTAGCGGAGCCCCATCTATCTATGCTTACCATTCCCAAGGAAAAACTGCCGGTTCATATTGCCTGCATCATGGACGGCAACGGCCGCTGGGCGCACAGCCGCCATCTGCCGCGCCAGGCCGGCCACCGGGCGGGAGCGGATACGGTGGAGCGCTGTGTGGACTTCTGCATTGACCATGATATTCCCTGGCTCACGCTTTACGCCTTCTCCTCGGAAAACTGGAACCGCCCCAAGACGGAGGTGCACGCGCTGATGCTGCTGCTGCACGAATTCCTGAAAAAACGCCTCAGCCAGATGCAGGAAAAAGGCGTGCGCCTTCACGCCATAGGCGACCTTTCACGCCTTCCCAAGCGAACCCAGAAACTGCTGCAATCCAGCCTGGAAGCCACGGCGGGAAATACCAGGCTCAACCTGGTTCTGGCCCTCTCCTACGGAAGCAGGGCGGAAATCGCCGCCGCCGCCAGAAAAATCGCGGAGAAAGCCTCCCGCGGGGAACTCCACCCGGACGCCGTCACGGAAGACCTCTTCAACCAGCATCTGGACACTGCCGGCATGCCGGAACCGGACCTGCTCATCCGCACCTCCGGGGAAATGCGCGTCTCCAACTTCCTGCTGTGGCAGATCAGCTATGCGGAACTCTATGTAACGGAAACGCTGTGGCCGGACTTCAGCGACCGTGACATGGAAGCGGCGCTGCTGGACTACTCCCGCAGAAAACGCCGCTTCGGCGCACTTTGACTCCTTTTTTAAACCACATTCCTACGGAATCGCCATGAACCAATACGCTCTCATTCTGGCCGGCGGCAGCGGCACCCGTTTCTGGCCCCTCTCCCGCGACCACCGTCCCAAGCAGCTCCTGAACATGTTCGGGGAAGGCACCCTCCTCCGCCAGGCCATCGACAGGCTGGACGGCCTGGTGCCCCGGCAGAACATCTTCATCCTGACCAACCACCTGCAGGAGGCGGAAGTGCGCCGCCAGGCCCACGACATCCCCGTGGACAACATCATCTCCGAACCCGTGCGCCGGGACACGGCGCCCGCCATCGCCCTGGGCATCGGCCTCATCAAGGCGGCGGACCCGCACGGGGTCATGCTTGTCATCCCTTCCGACCAGCTCATCCAGGACCAGGCGTCCTTCCGCTCCCTGATGAAAGCCGCCATGGACACGGCGGCGCGGGAAAAGGCGCTCGTCACCGTGGGCATCAAGCCCACCTGGCCCTGCCCCTCCTACGGCTACATCGAACGCGGGAAGGAAATCGCTTCCGCACCGGGCTGCTCCTGCCGCGAAGTCATCCAATTCCGCGAAAAGCCTGACACGGCCACGGCCGCCGCCTACCTGAGCCAGGGCAACTTCTGCTGGAACGCCGGCATGTTCGTCTGGAGCATTCCAACCGTGTGCGAACAGCTTGACAAGCACTGCCCGGAGCTGGCCTCCTTCGTGGAGCACATCGCGGAATCCCCGGACCCGCAGGAAACCATCCGGGAGGAATTCCCGGCGCTCACGCCCATCTCCATCGACTTCGCGCTGATGGAAAACGCGGACCGGGTGCTGAACATTGAAGCCACCTTTGACTGGGACGACGTAGGCTCCTGGATATCCGTAGCCAACTATCTGGAAACCCACAACAAAAACACCACCAATACGGACATCACCGTGCAGGACGCCTCCGGCAACATCGTCTTCTCCCAGCGGGGGGACAAGCACGTGGCCCTGCTGGGCGTGGAAAACCTGATCGTGGTGGAAACGGCGGACGCCATCCTGATTGCGGATAAAAACAAGGCGGACGAAATTAAAAAAATCGTCAACCAGCTTCCGGACGAACTCAGATGACCAGCCAGCATCCGGCCCTGGGCATTGACTACGGAGAAGCCCGAATCGGCATCGCCGCCACGGACCCCGTGGGCATCATGGCGCACCCTGTGGAAACCATCCACAGGCACAAAACGGACGGCGTCACCCGCATCGTCCAGCTCGTCCAGGAGCGGGGGATACGCACCCTGGTGCTGGGCATCCCTGTCCGCATGGACGGCACGGAAGGAACCGCCGCCGCCAAGGTGCGCGCGTTCGGCAGGGAACTGGCCGCCGCCCTTCCCGGCCTTCCCATGGTATTCATGGATGAATGCCTCACCACCGTCATCGCCCAGGAAAAACTGCACGCCGCCGGCAAAAAGGAGAAAAGCTTCCGCCCCATCATCGACCAGGTGGCCGCCGTGGAAATCCTCAACACGTGGCTTGATTCCACGCTGGGCTGAAACGGCAAACGGCGCCGTGCCGCGGCGCAATCCCTGCTTTACGCGCCTACGGAACTCCGCACTTCCCTCTTCCTCAGCAGGACCGTTCCGCCGGCAAGCAGAAACGCCATCAGCCACAGGGCCCGGCGCGTTTCCGGCCACCAGATGAAGCTGTCCGCCACACGGGCGTCTTCCGGGCGTTCCGGCGGGTAGCAGACCGTCACCCGGTCCCCCCTGGAATAGGAAGACCAGAAAAGAAAAGCGGGGGACTGGAATACCACTTCCCTCTCCCCGGTCTGCGGCAGGAACCGCACTTCCGGCGCCCAGACGTCCAGAGAGGGACCGGACGTCCCCATGACCCGCGAACGGCTCCACAACTTCACCGTATCCTCCGTGATGTTCCGCACCGTCCCTTCCGTACACAGGCCCTCCCGGGCAAAACGGCTCTTTTCCAGAAAAAAATCACCGGCCTGCCATATGGAATAAAGGCTCAGCCCCGCCATCACCCAGGCCAGCAGCCAATACCAACCGAACCACGGAACGCTGAAAAAATCCCTCCAGCGCTCCGCAGCCCGGGAAAACAAAAACTCTCTCCCCCCATGCATCAGACACGCTCCATGCTCAGCACCACCTTGCCGCTGCGGAACTCTTCCTGGGCCTTCTCCACGGCCCGGCGCACGTCGCTCAACGGATAAACGGTATCCACGGCCTGCTTCAGCCTGCCGTCCGCCATCAGGCGCGCCAGCTTGTCATAAGCGGCCTCAATCTCCGGAACGGGGGCATTCTTGAGCCACTGCGTCACCCACAGGCCTTCCAATTTAATGCCCTTGAAAATCAGGAAACCGTTCGGCACCTTGATGCTCTTCCTGCTCATGGCGCCGTACGTCACCATGCTTCCGCCGGGAGCCAGCATGTCCATCAGGCGCAGGGCGCTTTCCCCGCCCACGGCGTTGGAGGCCAGCACGGGCCTCTTTCCGTCCAGCCGGGCCAGGGTATTCTTCACCACATCCTCGTCATCCTCTCCCACTACCAGGTCGGCGCCCAGCGCGGTCAATTCATCCCTCAATTCATCCGGCCTTCTTACAAAATTCACCGTCTTCACGCCCATCTCCCGGGCCAGTTGAATAATGCACCTTCCCACGCCGGAATTGGAGGCGTTCTGCACCACCCAGTCTCCCGGAGTCAGGGAAACGAACCCTTCCAGCATGCGCAGGGCGGTCAGGGGGTTCACCTTCAGCATGGCCGCCTGCACGGGATCCACCTTCACGGGGAGCTTCATCACGTTCACGGCGGGAACCGCCACATACTCGCTCCAGGAACCCACGCCGCGCAGCAGAATCACTTCATCGTCCTTGCGGAAGCCTTCTGCGCGGGACTCCTGCACCACGCCGCAGCCTTCCAGTCCGGCGCGTGAATGGGGCAGCACGGGCTTCACGCCGTAAACGCCCTGCACAAAATTGATGTCCGCCGGATTGATCGGGGCCGCCTTCATCCGGATCAGCACCTCCCCCTCCGCCGGAACCGGCATGGGACCGGAAACATACTCCAGCACGTCCTGGGGTTTCATGCTGCATTCGGAAAACTCTGCATAATGATTCTCACTCATGCTTTCAATCTCTCACGCCGCCTCCCTCCGTGCAAGCGCCGGATACGTTTTACACGGGCAAACAAGCCATCCGGCCGCGCGCGCCTTTCCCCGGCGCCTGCCCCCCGGCCATGAACGGAGGGAACCAGACCGCAGGAAAGCCCGGCAGCGCTTCCGCCGGGCCGGCACAAATTCCGAGTCTTTTGTTCGGTTGTTCTTGACCTTAGGCGAAAATACGCTAGACTACCTCTCTCGCATTAACAAATAACTTCGATTGCCATGTCCCGAATTTGCATCATCAGAGGTACCATGCCTCACAAAGGTCGTCGTATCCATCGCTCCGGTCTTGCCAAGAAAAAGGGCGGTATTGGTCGTCACGTCACTAAGACTGTCAATCGTACCGTTTTCCCCAACCTTCAGGAAAAGCGCATCTGGGTTCCCGAACTCGGTCAATTCGTGAAAATGAAGATTTCCGCCAAGGCCCTGCGTACGATCAACAAGAACGGTGCTTACAACACTCTTAAAAAGGTAGGTCTCCTGTAAAAAAGATTCTTTTTTTTGAACGTTGTTACACCACTTGAACTCTAAGGCTTCAACGAGGTGAGCAACTGGCAGAAAAAGATGTCCAAAAAGACAAGGGATCATCTGCTTAAGTGAGGCGCCTCCAAGTTGAAGGTTTTATTGAAACATTAATATACCAACGGACGTAAATAAGACGTCCCCTACTGGAAAAAGATCACACAGATGAAAGCCCAAACCAAAATCGCTCTTAGAATTAATGATGACAACCCCAACCATCACCTGTGGAACAACAGGGGGGTTTGGTGGTGCCACGTCACGGTTCACAAGCCTGACTCCACGGCGGAACGCCTGAGATTCTCTCTGAAGACCCGTGACATCGAAAAAGCCCGCGCCCGCCGCGACAAGATTTTCGCCTCCATCCAGCAGCACTTCGGCATCGCCGCTTAAGGAAGCTGTACGGAGAGATTAAGGCAAGTCACATCAATCTCTTTATAAGAACCGTTCCGGTTAACCGGAACGGTTCTTTTTTATGGAAAAAATAAAGACTTTCACTCGGAAAGGGCGGCAGCGGATTTGCCGCAACACAAGCCCCCTGCAAACAAGGCTGAAACAGCCCGTTTCTTAAAGCCGCCGCCCCATCAGGCTATCCTTGCAAAGCCGGCTATCCATTTCACCCTTTATTCCTATAATAATGGACAGGCGGTAAAACGCGGCATTCACGGACCCGCTGGCCGGCAAAAAAGGATGCCGTCCTTGAAAGCATCCATTCCTGCCCCTGCCGTCAATTCTTTTTGCTGAACCGGAACATGGCCGCTCCATGGCTGTTCAACTCCACGGCCATATCTCCCTTCACCGTTCCCTGGTCGGCGCGTTTCCAGAGGTCCCTGGCTTCATACGCGCCGGAGAGCCCCAGCTCCCTCAGGTTCACCTTCACTACGCCCTTCTCTTTCCCGGTATTGAAAAACCCCGCCGCTAGGGAACCGTCGGACAGCTCCTTCGTCCAGACCTGGAAATCCCCTCGGTGCCACGCCTTGCGGGCGGGACGGGCGGCAGGGTCCTGGTCCACGGCAATCACCTCGTCGTTGGTCAGGAGCCCCATCGTGAATGAATCAATATGCTCCAGGTCACAGGAAATGATGAGCGGAGCGGACAGGAGGCACCACAGGGTCACATGGGTGTACTGTTCATCCGGCGTCAGCTGCGTCTGGACAAACGTGGTATTGGGCTGGTTGGGCTTGCCCAGCTTCCCGATCTGGAGAATGTCCGGATCATTCCAGTGGCCCGGGCGCATGTGCTTCTGCCAGCGTTCCTGGGAAAAGCCGATGCCGCTGACGCTGCCCCAGTGGTCCTGGATATCCCCCGTCGTCCTCCACAAATTGGCCAGCTTCCCCAGCTCTTCCACCTGTTTATACGGGGCGGCATTGGATATGCTGAGCACAATATCCCGCCCGGAATCGTCCAGAGCCTGGCGGATGCGTTCCGTCGTCGGCACGTCATTGGGGTTCCAGTCCACCTTCACGTAATCGAACCCCCAGTCCGCCCATTGCCTGGCGTCACGGTCAAACAGCCAGACGGCGCCTACACGGTCCGCCTTCCTGCGATGCACGCCGGGGTAACTCCCGAAAATTTGATTCTTCTGCTTGCGGTCCTTCTCCGGAATGGCCATTTCCCCGTAATCCGCCTTCGCATTGGGCGAGCTTCCTCCGATGAACCCGGCATACGTCCCCATCCAGGGCGTGGAATAAATGCCCGCCTTCATCCCCATGGCATGAATGGAATCGCACATGGCCTTCATGTCCGGAAAGCGCTTGTTGGGCTGGATGGAGAAATTCCGTCCGCCTCGCTCGCCCTGCCAGCAATCGTCAATATTGATATAGGTCCAGCCATGGTTGACAAGCCCCCGCTCCACAAAAAGCCGGGCCGTCTTCAGCACATTCTCCTGCCCCACGGCCTCACTGTAGGAATACCAGCTGCTCCAACCCATGGGCGGGGTCAGGCACAACTCATCCCCCACCTTCAGAATCCACTCCTTCGCATCTTTTCCATGCCTGTTGGAAGCCTGGATCTTCACCTTGTATTCCCCCTTCTTCGCCGGGGCGGTACCCGTAACCAGCCCGCGCGAATCCATCCTCAGGCCGGAGGGAAGCCCAGCCGCCTGAATCTTCATGGGACGCTCCCCGGAAACGGGAACCTGGAACAGCACCCGCGCGCCGGGAGTGGCGCCAACAATGCGGGCGCCGTTGACGGAGGGGGAAAGCGGGGTTTCAGGAGTCAGGCGCACGCCGGGAGGGGGAGCCGGATAAGGATTCGGGAACTCCGTGCCAAATGAGGAGGATACGGCGGCGCCAAGCACGGCAGGCAGGAAAAAACGGTACAATTTCATAAATGGTCTATGGAGGTGTACCTTAAAAAACGCGTCCGCTCCCCCGTTTCTTTCATCATGCTGTCTATCTCGGCCTCCGTGCGCCATCCTGTTCCTGCGTTCCTTCCGCAAAACGTGAGGAACTCCGGAAAAAAGCCGGGACGGACACTCCCGGCAACCGTGCCGCCAGGGAGCGGAAATCCTCTTCACGCATCACGTTCCCCGCCGTCGCCAGGGCATCCGCCAGCGCCGCGGAAGGCGCCTGCACGCTCACCTGCCTGCCCTCCGTCATGCCCAGCCCCGTGCGGGGGTCCAGCACATGGGAATACTCCGCACCGCCGATCTTCGCCATCTGGCGGGCGCTCCCGGAGGTGGAGACGGCGGCATGGCTCAACAGCAGCACCGTATTCTTCCCATTACCTTCATCCACCAGCAGCCGCCATCCCCGCTCCCCCGGTGGGGGGGCGCCGGCCATAACGTCGCTGGTGCTGTCAATAAAGAAGGAACGGATTCCTCTTTTTCTCAAAATCTCCGCCATCCGGTCCACGGCAAACCCCTTGCCCATGCCTCCCAGGTCCACCCTCATTCCGGGAACCGTTTTGACCGCGGCCCCCTTGCCAACGTACAGCTTTTCCCATCCGGACGCCCGGCGCGCACGTTCCAGTTCCCCGCCGGACGGGAGAACGCCGTGGCGGCGGCTCTTCTTCCACAGGCGGATACAGGGACCGAGCGTGGGGTCAAAGGCGCCCTTTGTCAGCCGGGCATAATCCAGGGCCAGCAGAAGAGCCTTTTCCAGCTCCAGGGAAACGGGGACGGAAACGCCGTTTTCCGCGGCATTCAACCGGGCCAGACCGCTCCCCGCATCCATGGCGGACATCACCTTCTCCCAGCGGACGGCGCAGGCAAGAGACTCCATGCAGGCCTTCTCCGTCTGCGCCGCATCCATCCCGTGCCCGGGATAGGCGCGCACCGTAAACACCGTTCCCATGGCCGTACCCCGCACCGTTACCCTTCCATCCGGAGCATGAACGCAGGAAAGCGGCTCCGGCGGGGCGGAAGCCGTTTCCCTCTCCTGCCCCCGGCTTGTCCCCGCAGCAGCCAGCAGGCAGGAACAGCACGCAGAAACAACGGCCAGCCGGAAAAAAGAACTCATGCGCACCTGCGGGATCATGTTCCAAAACCTACTCCGCACAAACAAACAGGAGCAAGGACCGAGTGCGCCATGGAGACGCCGTCATCCCATCCGCTGACAAAACCGGGATGACGTTATTTCATTTGAAGCTGGCGCACGCCCCCCTTTTCATGATAAATGGAACGGTTCCACGTTTTTGCAAATTTTCCCCTCTTCATCGTCATGACCAGATTCCTGCTCTCCCTGTGGCTTCTTTTAACGCTTCCCGTTTCCGCCAGCTGGTACGGTGACGAAGTAAAAGCCGGTTCCGACATCATCATGGTGGACCTGCTCTACCCCTACTGGCCGGAATCCACCTACTTTTCCTGCTGGAACCTGGACATGTTCCCCAAGGGCGGCTACTTCTATGCCGGCGTGGCGGCCAACGCCAACGACAACACGAACCTGGAAACCTACCGCCCCTCCACCGTATGGTCCTTCTGGCCCGCTCCCGTTTACGAAGGGCGGCAGGTGCGCAACGTGTACGTCAATCCGCACGTCTACGCCCAGCAATACGTGGGTGAAGGAGCTTCCGGAAAGGCCGGGGGGCGCGACGTCCCGTGGATCAAGACCAAGCAGTGGTACACCATGCTCATGCGGACCTGGGGCGCGGACGAAGCCAGGAAGGAATGCTACGCCGGCTGGTGGATGAAAGACCAGGCCGGCAACCGGTGGCACCACATCGCCACCTTCCGCATTCCCTATGCGGCCACCGGCTTCAAGGGGAACGGCGGCTTTCTGGAGGACTTCGGGCACGGGGGCCGCAAGCAGAGGGAACTGTGGCGCGGCAAGGGCTTCTACAGGCACAACGGCGCGTGGGAAAAATGTGATACCGTTTCCATCAACGTTCCCAAGGAAGGAGGCATGAAATACAGCGGCTGGACGGTCCACCAGACGGAAAACGACTCCATCCTGACCATGTCCTATACGGAAAACAGGCAATTTCCCAGAAACCTGGAGCCGGGCCGCAAGCACACGTTCAAGCTGAACCAGCCGGACAAGCCCGTGATGGACGCCATCGCGGCGGAAGGCAACGCGCGCCACGACGGCAGCCAGGTGATCGTGGACTGGACGCTGGCGGAAACGTCCTCCCCGCAGTTCGGGTACAAGATAGAGGTCTTTGACAATCCGCAATACTCCGGAACTCCCATTTACACGGTGGAGGAACAAATCCCGCACGTACGCACCAAAGCTGTCGCGCTCCCCCGGGACATCCCCCAATGCTTCGTCAGGCTCACCATCACGGACATCTTTGACCAGCAGAAAACCCTGAAACTCGCCAAGGCCGCTGCGGAAACTCCCCTCAAAAGGCTGCCCGGCAAAAAAGACCTGTCCAGCGGACTGGAATACAAATACCTGGAAAACAAGGACGGATGGTCCAAACTGGCGGAACTGGACTTCTCCAAGCCGTTGCGGACCGGCGTCTCCCATGGATTTGACACGGCCCTGCGCGGAGCCAGGGAAGGACGATTCGCCTTTGAATATGAAGGCTTCCTGGTCGTCCCCCAGACGGGGGCCTACACCTTCGCCCTCCAAACCTGTGACGGAAGCCGCCTGGACGTCGGCGGAAAAACCGTTATTGACAACGACGGACTGCACAGCACGTCGGAAAAGCGCGCCTCCGTCTTTCTGGAAAAAGGCGTCACTCCCATCAAGCTGACCTACTTCAAGAAAAAGCCGGAACACGAATTCACCGTGGCGTGGGTGGGCTGGCAGTATGGCAACCGCCCCATGGAGGAAATACCGCTCGCCAGCCTCATGCGCCCCAAACGGGCGGACATACCGGAAGCCAGGCTGGAAGTGGGCGGCAAGGGACCGGAACGCGTGCTGAAAACAGCCATCTCCTCCGGACGGGTGAACAAGGTGGAATACTACAACGGCGCCAAGCTGGCCGCCGCCGCGGACGCAGCCCCCTTCACCGCTCCCCTCATGCTCTTTGACGGAGAAAACAAACTGTGGGCGCGCGTCTTCTACAACGGTTCCCATACGGTGGACACCCCCGTCGTCCCCGTCCATTCCCAGAGCCGCATCACCCCCGGCTGGGAAGCCATGCTGCGCGGGGAACCGGGGCTGCCCCACTCCATCAGCGGCGCGGGAAACGCCTTTCGCTTCGTGGGGGAAGGGGAATACCTGGTCAGCAAAAAAATCAAGGGTGACTTCATGCTGACAGCCCACATCAGCTCCATCAGCGACAAGGCGCTGGACACCGGGGACGACTGCTGGGCCGGTATCATGGTGCGCAAGGACACGGGAGCCACCAACTACGACGATGAAATCGCCGTCTTCCGGACTGTGGGCCGCGGCCTCCGGTGCAGCGCGGACTTCAGCGACTACGGAACGGGGCGCCAATCCACCTTCACCCTGAACAAGGACCACTCCTGGGTGCGCATCATGCGGCGCGGCAATGAATTCACCTGCTTCACCTCCCCGGACATGAAAAAATGGGAAATGGGCATGCAGCGCATCATCCCGATGAAGGAGGAAGCCATCGCCGGCATCACGTTCAGGACCATTCCGGGCAAGGGCAAGGGCATCTTCTCCGCCGCCATGGACGGAATCTCCATCAAACCCGTCAAACTCCAGCCGCACAAGATAACCGCCGCCATGCCTGCCGGAAAAATCATCGGCTATTCCCTGCTCTCCCCGGATCTGGCGGTGGCGCGCTACCGTTCCGGGGCGGACCTGCTGGAACGCAAAAACGGAACCTACGCCCGCAAGCCCCTCACACTGCCCAGGGGCGTCAAAACCGTCCGTTCCATGGCGCTTGCCGGGGACAAAATGTTCCTGCTGGCCCCGACCTCCCAGGGAGGAGCCCTGTTCAGCAGCAAGGATATGGGTAAAACGTGGACCGTCGCCAACCCGGATGTAAAAGTGGACCCGTCCCCCATCTCCTTCATTGCCGGGGAGCTCATCTCCGTCAATCCCCGGAATCCGCGGGAAATCATCGCCGGTTCGGACCGCGCCGGACTCTTCATGAGCACGGACGGCGGAGACACCTGGAACAACGTGGGCCTGGTGGGGGAACCCGTCACCAACGTCGGCTTCCATACGACCGCCCAGGGCAGGATTGGAGCCGTGACGGCGGACCGCAAGGCCAACACCAGCAAAATCTTCATCTCCACCAACAACGGGAAGAAATGGAACCAGAAAAACGAAGTGCAGGGAGCGGGCTTCCTGAGACTGGTGTACGACACCCGCGCCGCAGACCAGCTCTACGTCTTCTCCACCCAGGGCGTTTACACCTCCTTCAATGACTGCCGCACCATGAACCGCGTGCTCCAGGGGCTGCCCGTCACGCAGCCCACGCTGGCGATCGACAGGCGCCGCCTGGACGATACCTTCATGCTCGCCGTCCCGCTGGACGGCAAGGGCGTGTACTCCAGCGAACGCAACGCCAGAAACTGGCAGAAGCGTTCCGACAAGGAAGACTGGGGAGCCGCCTTCAACCTGCTGATTGACACCGCGAACAACAGGCACATTACCCTGTACGCGGAAAAAGGCATCTATGAAAGCACGGACGAAGGCAAAACCTGGAAACAGGTCTATCCGGGCCATTGAGCCAGAATGCTCTCCTTCTTCTCCCATGAACAAAGGCACTCCGGCAAAGGCCGTTCCCTGCAACGCCAGAGGAGCTCATGCAGTTCTCTCATTTTCTCCGCCCTGGCGAGCGTTTCCGCCGACCTTAACAAGCTCCGCTTCCGGGCGCCGGACGGCTTTCCTCTGAAACCGGACGGATTACGCCATCCTAGGCAGGAACAGCCTCCATGCGGCTTTCCCCATCACAATCATGCGCGCAGCCGCAGTGCTTCCCGCACTGCGGCCTGACAAAATCTGCCTGGGAACGCCTCCTTATCTGGCAAACAGGGCATGGATGCGGCGGCAGACCTCATCCACGTTCTCCCGTGAATTGAATGCGGAAATGCGGAAGAACCCTTCCCCCCTGGAACCAAAGCCGGAACCGGGCGTAATGACCACATTCGCCTCATACAGCATCTTGTCAAACATCTGCCAGCTATCCAGGCCGTCCGGACACTGCACCCAGACATACGGGGCGTTTTCCCCTCCCCACACGCGCATGCCCGCCTGGCGGCAGGCATTCAGCAGCAGCGCGGCATTCCCCAGGTAATGGCTGATCAGCACGGCGGTCTGCGCCATGCCTTCCAGCGTAAACAGGGCCGCGGCTCCCCGCTGGACGATGTAGGAAGCTCCGTTGAACTTCGTGCTGGTGCGGCGGCTCCACAGCTGGCTGATGAGAACCTTGTTCCCCCCGGAATCATGGCCGTGCAGCTCCTTGGGAATCACCACGTAGCCGCAGCGCACCCCCGTGAAGCCCCCCTGCTTGGAAAAGGAGCGGAACTCAATGGCGCAATCCCGCGCGCCGGGAATTTCAAAAATGGACTTGGGAACGGCGGAATCCTGTATAAATGCCTCATACGCGGAATCGTACAAAATAATGGCGTGGTTCGCCCGGGCATACTCCACCCATTTCAGCAATTCATTCCGGGAAGCCACGGCCCCGGTAGGGTTGTTCGGGAAGCACAGGTAAATCAAATCCACATGCTCATCCGGCAATTGCGGCACAAAATTGTTCTCCGGCGTGCAGGGGAGGTACACCAGTCCCTCATACGAACCGTCCGCGCTGGAATCCCCGGTATTCCCGGCCATCACATTGGTATCCACATACACGGGATAAACCGGGTCCGGCACGGCGATCCTGTTGCCCGGCCCGAAAATGTCCAGAATATTGCCCGTATCGCACTTGGCGCCGTCAGACACGTAAATCTCATCCACTTCCACATGCACGCCGTGGACCTGGTAGGCCTTTTTGGCGATAGCCTCCCTCAGCCAGAAATAGCCCTGCTCCGGACCGTAGCCGTGAAAGCGCTCATGGGTGGACAAATCGTCCACCGCCTCGTGCATGGCTTCAATGGCCGCCATGGGCAGCGGTTCCGTCACGTCTCCGATGCCGCAGCGGATCAGCCTTTTGGCCGCCTCCGGATGGGACTCAGCAAACGCATTCACGCGGCGCCCTATTTCCGGGAACAAATATCCCGCCTGCAGCTTGAGGAAGTTATCGTTAATATTAGGCATGGTTTTAATAGTAAGTGTCTCATTCCATACCCTCCACGGGAAGGAATCAAGGCCCCGTTCCGGCATGGCTCCCCTCCGTGCGTCACTATCTCCGCACACCCCTTTTCCTGCGGTTCCCTCCGCGCGGACAGGGAGCCGCTGCCTATTTGCGTTTCATGCTCCGCATCAAACTCTTGTCTTCCCGGCTAACACGCAGGGATTCAATAATTTTTTGCAAGGCCCTGTTGTAAGTGAAATCGGACAGGGACGAATTCCTCAAATACTCCAGCGTCAATGCCGGGAACTTCACGTAACAGACGGAAACCGCCCAGGCCACCGCCATGCCCACGTAATAATCCTCATGCCGCACGCCATCCAGCAGGGCCAGCACCTGCTCCACGTAATCCTCCGTAATGAAATGGGCCAGCATCATCACCACGGCAAAGCGGACATCATAGACCCGTGCGGACGTTAAATACGGCTGGATGAACTCCCAGACCAGGGCAGGATGCTTTTTACAAAACTTCAGGCTGGTGCAGAAAGTATCGCAGACAGCCCAGTTATCCATGCGGGGCACGAAGCGCGCGACCTGTTCCAGGCGCTCTTCCGGCTCCATGCGCGCCAGCGCTATCAGCATGCCGTCCAGCATCACTTCCTCCGCATACGGGTCAACGGCTGGATTTTCCAGCAGCTCCCGCCAATTCCCCCCCGCCACCTCGCGGGCAAGGTTCCGGAGAACGGGGAGGCGAACGCCCAGCAGACGGTTGACGCCGGGAATCAGGGAAGCGGAGAACTTCTGAAACTCCGGTTCCGCCAACGCCTCAATCCTTTCCCTCAACTGCCGCCTGCTCTCAATCATGGGCGCCATCCTACATGGAGGCTATGCGCCGCACAAGGGGGAATTCCCGTATGAGAGGCTGCGGAACCCATGCGGAATCCCCCTTGGAAGGCCCTTCCGGAGACGCGCCTAAAAAGGAATTGGCGGCTTCCCGTCTTCTGTGGTAGCCTGCGGACAGGCAGCAAGCCGTCCCCTATGCCCTCCAGCCTTCAACAATTCAAATGTCCCGGATGCGGCACTCCCTTTTCCGCGGCGGATGTGGACAACCGCCGGGACACGGTCACCTGCAGCAGCTGCGGACTTTCCACCCCCTGGACGTCCCTGGTCCGGGAGCATGAATTCCATGATGTGCCTGCGGCCCCTTCCAGGCATCTGACGGTAACATCCGCCCATGGAAAAGTCACGCTCACCTACAGGCATTCCTTTACCAAAATACTTCTTTACACGGGACTGGCCGTGGTTTGGGGCATCATCACCCTGGTGCTCGTCCTCCTGTCCTTCGGGCCGGGGAAAACGGACTTCGCGCTGCCCGTCTTCACCACCTTCTTTGCCGTCACGGAAGCCTTCATCATCTTCCTCTGCGTTGACATGATGCTGGGAAAAGCCGTTCTCCGGGTGGAACCGGGTAAAGCGTCTCTTTTCCGGGGCATTGGTCCGGTGGGGAGCACATGGGATTTTCTCCTTCCCGCGCAGGCCCCGATCATGATGGAGCGCAAGGGAGGGGAAAAGACGGACTATTGCCGCATCTCCGTGCCCCAGCCTTCCGGAAGGCCGTTTTACTTTTCCGGCGGCATTTCAGACCCGGAGACTCTTGAATACATCGCCGCCGTTCTGCGTCAGTTTCGCGCTTGAACCCGGAATTTTCACGGTCATGACGTGGTTCCCTGGAACGAAAAAAGCCGTTCCATGGTCCAAAAAAGACAATAAAAAATCTTATGATCATGAACGAACTGGAAATCATCGACGTCCGCGGCCGTGAAATTATCGATTCGCGGGGCAATCCCACCGTGGAAGTGGACGTGGCCCTGGCCGGAGGAGCCATCGGACGCGCATCCGTCCCCAGCGGAGCCTCCACCGGGGAGCATGAAGCCTGGGAGCTCAGGGACGGGGACGCCAAGCGCTACGGCGGCAAGGGCGTTCTCAAGGCCGTGGAAAACATCAACAAGATCATCGCGCCGGAAGTCTCCGGGCACGATGCCACCCTCCAGCCGGCCATTGACAAAATCATGATCGACCTGGACGGCACGCCCAACAAGTCCCGCCTGGGGGCCAACGCCATCCTGGGTGTTTCCCTGGCCGTGGCGAAGGCCGCCGCCATCCAGCTCAATCTTCCCCTCTTCAAATACCTGGGCGGCCCGAACGCCAAGGTGCTTCCCGTCCCGATGATGAACATCATCAATGGAGGCGCTCATTCGGACTCCCCCATTGACTTCCAGGAATTCATGATCATGCCCAAGGGCGCGCCCACCTTCCGGGAAGCCCTGCGCTACGGCGCGGAAGTCTTCCATGCGCTCAAGGACGTGCTGCACGACCGCGGCCTGTCCACCGCCGTGGGGGATGAAGGCGGCTTTGCCCCTTCCCTGAAATCCGCTGATGACGCCCTGGAATGCATCGCCCAGGCCGTGAAACGCGCCGGCTACACGCTGGGCACGGACATCTTCATTGCCCTGGACGTGGCTTCCTCCGAATTCTACGACCCTTCTCAGAACCTGTACGTCTTCAAGAAATCGGACGGCCGCGGCAGAACGGCGGAGGAACTGACGGCCTACTACCAGGAGCTCCAGAAAAAATACCCCATCATCTCCATTGAGGACGGCTGCGCGGAAAACGACTGGCTGGGCTGGGAACAGCTCACCAAAGCCATGGGCCACAATACCCAATTGGTGGGGGACGACCTCTTCGTAACGAACGTGGAATTCCTGAACCAGGGCATTTCCCGCCATGTGGCGAACGCCGTGCTGGTGAAGGTCAACCAGATCGGCTCCCTGACGGAGACGCTGGACACGGTGGAACTGGCCAAGGACAACAAATACTCCGCCATCATCTCCCACCGCTCCGGGGAAACGGAAGACGCCACCATTGCGGACATTGCCGTAGCGACCAATGCCGGGCAAATCAAAACCGGCTCCCTGAGCCGTTCCGACCGCATGGCCAAATACAACCAGCTCCTTAGAATTGAAGAAGAGCTGGGAGATGACGCAGTTTATGGTGGCAAAATCCACATTTTATGATCAAAAATGTTTTGTTTAACTGCAAAGAATGCTCTGGAGACGCCGCTATTACCATCGTTTTACCTTGGCGGAGCTTGAAATCCGCCGGGAGAAACGTGCCCTGATCGTCCAGAGGGCTCTCCGCCTCTTTGCCATCGTCCTGGCCTTGTGCCTGACCATGCTGCTTTCCCTGGTGTGTTTCAAGCCATGGAAGGACCTGCGCTCTCTGGAGCATGAACGTTCCTTCCTCCAGGCGCATCTGGAAAAATCCAGGGAGCAGATGGAACAGGCTAAAAACGAATTCATCTGGATTTCCCAGGACCCCCATTATTTTGAAATGATCGCTCGGGACAAGGGCAATCTGGCCCTTCCCGGTGAACATATCCTCCGCATCGCGGAACCCAAGCGCCTGAAATAAGGCGCTTTTTTAACGAAAAAACGGGACCATGAAAACCATGTCCCGTACCGGTCAACGGAACGTTCCAGTCCAAACCAGGGCGTTTGATCCCACCCGGCCTCCATCCAGCCCGGTTATCCGCAGCGGGATAGGGGCAGCCACGGGAATGGCAACCATGCCGCGCGGCGGAAAGGGACGGTTCCGCATCCCCGCTACCCTGCCGGCAGGCGCCGCTGCGTATTGACCGCAGCGCAGGGCCCCCGGCGAGACCCAATGCGGCCTCATTCAGGCTGTTTGTCCGGGGTGGCCTTGTCGTACTCCCTCATCAGCTTGGCGGACCAGCTGATGCTGTCCGGGAAACGGCACGCGGGCGTCGTGGTCAGGTACGTTCCCAGCTTCCTGGCCAGGGAATCCGCATCCTGGTGCCTGGAAAAATATAAATCCTTCTGCTCCTGGGGGTCATCCGTAACGCTGTAAAACTGCGGAGCGCGGTCCGGCACCAGCAGGTACTTCATATCCCCGTCCAGCACGGCGGACGTATAATCCGTGCACCAGAACAACGTGCGCGGAACAGGCGTTCCCCTGTTCGCCACCAGCTCCAGAATATCCATGCCGTCCAGTTTCTTGGGGATTTGACGTCCGTTTGCCTTCAGCAGGGCCGGAAGCAGGTCCACGGTGGAAACGGGCTGCTTGCAGACGCTTCCGGGAATCAGCCGCTTGTCCGCCGGATACCTGATGATGAAAGGCACGCGTACGCCCCCCTCAAAATGCTGCCTCTTGGCACCCCGGAAAGGAGCGTTGCAGGAAGACGCTTCCGGAGCGCCGCCGTTGTCCGACAGGAACACGACAATCGTGTCCTTTTCCAGACCGTTCTTCTTCAAGGCATCCAGAATGCGGCCTATTCCCTTGTCCATCGCATACACCATGGCGCAATAAATCCGGCGCTCCCTGTCCTGCACGTTCTTGAATTTGGCGATGTCCTCCGGTTTGGCTTCGTTGGGCCAATGGGGAGCATTGTAGGAAACGAACATGAAAAACGGCTTTTTATCCTTGTTGGACTCCTGGAGGAACTCAACCGCCCTGTCCGTAATATCGTCCGTCAGGTAGGTAATATCCGTCTTATCCGTAAAATTGGACACAATCATGGAGGGATTCAGGCCTTCAGCCTCCTTCTTCACGGGAAAATAAGACCGGGAACCTCCCAGGAACCCCCACCAGCGCGTGAAGCCGCGTTCCGGCGGCGTATACCCCTGCGTGTGGCCCAGATGCCACTTGCCGAACACCGCGCTCCGGTACCCGCAAGGCTTCAAATACTCCGGAATCAGCTTCTCCGTCTGGGGCAGCCCGTAATGGGACTCCGGAAGGTAATCCACCTGGATATTGGGATTCGTAGTAATGCCGTAGCGCTTCGGAAAACGGCCCGTCAGCAGCCCCATGCGGGAGGGGGAGCACATCGGCGCCGTTACATACGCCCGGGAGCAGAACACGCCCTCCTTCGCCAGCCGGTCAAGGGAAGGCGTTTTAATCTGCCTGGACCCCGTGCAGCCCAAATCCCCGTACCCCAGGTCGTCCGCCAGAATGACCACCATGTTCGGCGGAGTGGCCGGGCGGCTCTGCGCCCCCGCCGCCCCGCAAAGCAAACTGCACAGAATCAACAATAGATGCGCTTTCTTCATCATAGTTTAATTTACGCGGCTTGCCTTCCATATCAATCAAAATATTAATTCTGAAATTTCCGGGGCAATCCTGCAAGCGGCATCCATGACTCTTTAGCAACGAATTTGCTAAAAACAGGACGATTTGCCCATCCAATTATTTCCCGGAAATGGATACGAAGCCTTTCCTTCCGCGCCGCTCCCACGGACAGACGCCCCCCTGCTGCCGGAGAAACAGCTCCATCAAGGCGTTTCCAATCCGGCGGCAATAAAGGCCGGCTCCCCCTGTCATTCCTTCACCTTTCCTGGAATTCCGGAACAGCAGCCCTACCCTCTCATCTGCCGCAGAAGGGCCGCCACATACTGCTGGGCTTCCTTCTCCGCAATACCTGTACCGAACTCGAACGGCTTGCCGTCCGGTTGTTCCACTACAATCTTGTTCAGCACCTTATTATTCTGCTGTATATTACTCGCCTCAATGGAAATGCGGGAATCCTTCGCCAGAAGAAACTGCTGGCGGCGGCCCAGGCTCCCAACCCCGCGGAACAGCTCTCCCGTTCCGGGCGACAGGGTCAGCGTCATACGGCCGAACAACACATAAACGGCGCCCAAAAACGTACCGAACCCGACCAGAACGAAAGGAATCAGGAACAATTGCCCGAATAAACTCTCATGGGCCATTTTCCCCATCATCACAAATATGGCGGCGTATGTAATAGCATTCCAAATCAGTGCAAACAGCAACAGGAAAAATCCGGCTCCCTTGGGCTTCCTGTACGTTACTTCCAATCCCCGTGCCGTTTTTGTCACGCTCATGCGCCGGGGAATGGAATCAAGGATTTCCTCATCCCTTTCCTCCTGAACAAGCTCTGAAAACCTGCTTATCTTGTTGCAGGCGCGGCATAAAGCCATATCCGTGGCCATATTCACATCTTCCATCGCCAGCAACGCGCCGCACATCGGACACTTCAATTCAACAGGGGTAGTCATGCCCGGAATTCTAACAAACTTTTATGTTCAGAAAAGCATAAAAATCACAGCGTTACCGGTCTCTCCATCCTCCACAAAAATACCGTTTTTCCGGGAATAAGGGATAGACGGCTTTAAGTTGTCCGGAAAGGAAATTCCGTCTGCCTTGGGAAACTGCTGTCCTTAAGCGTTTGTCCTGCTTCACGGCTTTACCTTCTGCGCATCCCTAGGCATTCCCTTGTACAAAAATTCCGTGGCCGGAGTACGCCCCACCGTCCGGTTGATCAAGTCCGGGATTTCCTTGTCCGCATAGCCCGCCATCCGGAGGTAGTTCTTTACCGCCCCGCTTTGACCCGGAAACAGGTTCACCAGCATTTCCACAAAATACTTCATTCTGGGAACGGAAATATAATTTTTTAACCTTTTATTCCTGATATTGTTTACTGCCAGCTTGTTGAGAAAGACGTAATACTGGGGATTGACATTGCAAACGATATCACGTTTCTTGAGTTCTTCTTCCAAATACTTCCGGTTTAACGGAACGAACGATTTTTTCAGAGCCTCGTGCTTCTCCTCCAAATCCGGATCGTAACGGTTCCGGAACTGCGCATAGATGGAAGCCGCATAAGTGGCCAGCAAGTCGGACAGCGTCTTGCCCCGGAGATGGAGGCGGCGCGCCATCGGAGAGGCGTCACGGCTCATCACGTAGAGGAAGGAAAACATGTCATGTTTGACGGCATGATCATTATTGTCAAAAATGCTCTCCGGCGTCGCCTTGTCGTAGTCGGCGGGATAAAGGGGAGTTTCCGCGATATAATAGAACAGCCAGAGCTGCAACGCCAGCTCCTCCCGCGTGATCTGCTTATTGCTAACAGAAGCGCATTGGCCCAGCACGGAGCGTGCCTCTGTATAAAACTCCCCCAGCCGCCCTTGCGCCAGCTTCTCCCGCAAGCCGGACAGCTCCGCAGGGGGAGATTTAAACGGGTCCAGGCACACCGGGGAAGGCAGGGCATGTCCCAGCCCTACCATACAGCATAGCATGGCGAGAAAGGTAAACACTTTCATTGGATTATTTCCAAACATATTCATAATTCATTAGATGATAGCATAAATCATAGGATATGGCGCGACCGAATTTCCTGATGGCAATTTGGATTTCTTCAAATTCTCCATCCATTCCTTCGAATTTCACATACTCAACCTTGAACCTCTGCTCCACGGTTTCCACTTTGAGGATATCGTCACTGGTCGACTCTTTGCCGCCTTTCCCATCATGGACTTTCCAATCGCAAGTCCAAAACCATTCCTGCGGCAACTTAGCTCCATGTATGGCGTTATAATTTGCCATATATATCACCCGGTCAATGAATGAATTATTTTGTTCAATGCTCCTGGGGTCATCGCATCCATGCTCCGTATGCGGGACGCCCAATTTTATTTCATGTTTTTGCGGATCGGGAGGAGGGGTCGGCATGACATAGGTCAATCCTCCATCGCGTTCAATCAGTTGGATATTTCCAAAATTCACCTCCGTAGGTTCCACCGTCAATTTAACATCAGCAGCCACAATAATGATATCGTGATCACTGGGAAGATCGGCCTTGACGGGAACAACTGCCGTCAGCTTTGTCGGTACAAGAATCTCAAAGGCAATGGTTTTTTCCAGGCCTTCACTCGTGGTGACGGTGACTTCCACCTCTCCCTTCTTTTGTATTCTCTTATTCACCGTCAATGTAACCTCTTCGAGCCCCTCGGTTTTTTCGGGAAGAGAGGCAAGAGCTTCTCCTTTGGTAATCTTCCACTGCAACTGAGAAACATCCCCCTTGGGCTTTCCGGTCAAAGTCAACAAAACATCTTCCCCCATGCCGAGTTTTTTGCGCTCCTTGTCCGTCTTCTCATCCACATCCTTTCCCTGCTCTTTGGCAATATAGAAATCGGCAGAACACAACGTCGTTTCCGATTTTATTTCCAGCGCCTGTACTTCATCAGGAACATCTTCTCCGGCCTGGGCAAAAGCGCCAAACCAGTGGCCCATCAATATCAGGCCGATAGAACATATTTGAAATAGAGACAACATGGTAAGGAGGGGAAGTTGGCATATCGTTGCCTTATCCGGGTAATTTATTTATTTGAAGATGTAAAGAAAAAGTTGAAAATACTAATCGTACTCCATGAATTACCAAGCTATTTCCCCTCTTTTTCCCGGAACGCCATTCTCTTTTCCGCAAAAAACGGCGGCTTCCGCCATGCGGAGGACGCCGGAACGTTCCGGTTACCGGACAAACTGCCGGTTCAAGCATCCCAACACCCGAATATCAGGCGCTGAATTGGCCGCCTATGCTGACCGTATCAAACTCCACGATCTTCACAATAATGTTTTCCGCCGTGTCCGCCTCCCGCTGCCGGATGGCATCCAGCAGGTCGTCATGCAGCTTCATGGCCCCGGCGTCATACTGCTTCTCCTGCAGCAGGCCTTCCAGATTCTCCTGCACATGGCGGATCACCACGTTGTACAATTCCGCAAGCACCGGGTTATGCGTGGCGCGGGCCACGGCGGCGTGAAACAGCATGTCGTCCTCAATGCCCGGCCTTACCCTGGCATGGCAGTCCTTCAGGGCGCTTTCCAGCTCCTTCAAATCCTCCTCCGTCCTTTTAACGGCGGCCAGCCGCGCAATCTCCTTTTCCAAAGCCAGCCGCGCTTCCAGAATCTGGGGCAGTTCGGATTCCTTGAGGCGGTTACTCACCGCAACGGCAAAGCGGTCTGATGCCATCACATACGTGCCGTCGCCGGGCCGGGCCTCCAGCATCCCCATGTGAATCAGGGATTGAAGGGCCTCGCGGATGGTGTTGTGGCTGACGGAAAAAGCCCGGGCCAGTTCCGCCTCCGCGGGAATGCGGTCCCCCACCTTCCACTTGCCGGACCGTATCATGGATTCCATGGCGGTGAGCACCTGGCGGGACAGGGACACTCTTACAGGCTTCTTCAACTCCATTGTCTTGGATTTCTTCATGAAAAGTTAGCGAATAACAGTCCAGAGGCGTCCCTTCTCCGTCTTGATCAACTGGATATCCAGTTCAAAGGCGTCCTTTAGATTTTCCTCCGTCAACACCTCGTCCCGGCTTCCGTGGGCCACGATCTCACCGGACTTTAAAATCATGCCGCGGTTGAATACGGGGAGGATGTCTTCAATACGCTGGGTAATGAACACGATGGTCAGGTCAGGCCGCGTCTCCGCCAGTTCCTCAATGGTTTTCAGTAAAAATTCGCGTCCCGCCAGGTCCAGGTAAACGCTGGGTTCGTCCAGGATCATCAGCTCCGGGTTCGTCATCAGCGCCCGTGCAATGAGCACCTTGACCTGTTCTCCGGAAGACATGGCCACCACGGGCCTGTCCATCAAATGCTGCGCCTTCAGGGATTTCATGATCCCGGCGGCTTTCTCTTCCTCTTCCGGCGTCGGCTCCCGCAGAAGGCCAATAGTGCCGTCAGGGCCGGAAAGCACCATGTCGCGCCCGTTCCAGGCGCCGTCCTCCAGCCATTTGTGCATGAACGGGCTCACCCACGCGATGGACTTGCGCAGTTCCAGCAGATTCACGTGCCCGAAGGTCTTGCCCAGCACCTGTACTCTGGCGCCGAAGAGAGGCCATGCAAACCCCATCAGCACCTTGACCAGCGTCGTCTTTCCGGCGCCGTTCGCGCCCAGGATGAAGCAGCGTTCTCCGCGCTGCACCTGCCAGGAAATATTGTGCAGGATTTCGTGGCCGCCCAGGTATACCCTGGCATTCTCCACATTGACGGCCGGCAAGGAATTGTCCATAAACTGAAAAAATAGCGGGCTTCCGCGGAAAGCCCGGGAGTGTCCGGGCCGTTCCTCCGGGATACGGCGGAACGGCCCGTAATCAACGTAAAAGAAACCTTAGTTTCTTTCAAACAGGCTGCGAATCTTGGCGCCCACGATTTCCACCGGGTGCTGGCCCAGGGCTTCGCGCTTGGCCTTGAGGTTGGGAGCACCCTTGGCGGCTTCTTCCAGCCAGTCCTTGGCGAACTTGCCGGATTCAATGCGCTTGAGAGATTCCTTCATGCGTTCCTTCACGTCGGCGGGCAGAATCTGAGGGCCGTTGTAGTACTCGCCGAATTCAGCGGTGTTGGAAATCACGGAGTTCATTTTCTGGATGCCGCCGTTGTAAATCAGGTCCACGATGAGCTTGGCTTCATGCACGCATTCAAAGTAGGCCATTTCCGGCGGATAACCGGCTTCCGTCAGGGTTTCAAAGCCGTATTTCATCAGGTCCACCAGGCCGCCGCACAGCACGTTCTGTTCGCCGAACAGGTCTTCGTACGTTTCCTGGGCCATGGTGCATTCCAGCACGCCGCCGCGGGTCAGGCCCTCAGCCTTGGCCATGGCGAGAGCCACGTCGCGGGCCTTGCCGGAGGGATTCTGGTGCACGGCGATGAGGCCGGGGCAGCCGAAGCCTTCTTCAAACACGCGGCGCACTTCCGTGCCCGGTCCCTTGGGAGCCACCATGATCACGTCCACGTCCGCGGGGGGGACGATGGTGTTGAACACGTAGGCAAAGCCGTGGGAGCAGCAAAGCGTCTTGCCGGCCTTCAGGTGGGGCTTGATTTCAGCTTCATACACGGAGCCGTGGCTTTCATCCGGCAGCAGAATGTGGATGATGTCCGCCTTGTCCGCGGCTTCCGCTACGGTCATCACCTGGAACCCGTCCTGGGTGGCGGCGTCAAAAGACTTGCCGGGGCGAACGCCGATAATCACGTTCACACCGGAGTCACGCATGCAAAGTGCCTGGGCGCGGCCCTGGGCGCCATATCCGATCACGGCAACGGTCTTGCCGTTCAATGCGCTGAGATCAGCGGCGTTGTCATGAATAATATCCATTGTTACTCCTTCTTTAAGTAATTCATCCAAACATCCAATGTTTGGATGAATGAGAACATAGCCATCCGCCGCCCGATTGCAAGCGCTTTTCAACGAATGGCTGCGTTTTTTAAATTATGTGCATGGAGACGGGCCCGCTGGAGGGAAGAGCTTGAAAGCAGGAGAATGAAGAAAGGAAGGAGCCCATGGGGGCGCTTACGGGAAATTCCTGACAAGGGCCATGAAACCGCTTTACGGCCGGGCAGCCTTCATGGATGAACCTGTTCCGGAATACAGCGGAGGCATTTTTTACAAGGGCCGGAAGGCCCTTGTTCCCGGCGGATGCCCAGCGGGAAACACGGAGAAAATACGCCTTCCCCCGGACTGGGTAAAAACATCCCTGGGAATGAAGGCCTCCCGGCCTTCACTGCCAAGCGAAGCGGAGGCGTTTTTCCACAAAGGAGCTTGGCTCTTCCATAAAGCCGTTATCCCTACCCCGCACTCCCATTTCAAGAACGGTATCCCTCACAGATCCCGCCCAATGCCATTATCCGTGGAAGCCAGGGAATTGGAGTAAATCAGCTGGGAGGTATCATACCCCAGTTCCTCCGCGCAATGGAGCATCGGCTGAAGCTCTTCATCCCTCAACTGCGGCGTCCGGGCCAGCAGCCACAGGTAATTCAGGGAACCGCCGGAAACCACGGCGCGGCTGTAATCCTCATCCAGAAAGGCCACTTCATACCGGCCGTACACCAGCGGCACGAAGTACACTTTCAAATGATTGGGGGCGTCTCCCACCACAGCCTTCGCATGAGCCTCCTTCCGTTCCCCGGTACGGACGTCATAACCGCTGTTGGTAACGGAAATGGTACCGTTCTCTCCATGGTCATACCGGGCAAGCACCTTGCGAAGCCCGCGCTCAAACCAATTTTCCAGGCGCGCGATTTCGTGCCATTCCCCCAGATAACGTTCCAGATTGAAATCCGGCATGGGGTCGGTTTTGACGGAATGGCCGTGAAACAGGGAAGTAACGATGGTCTGTATGATACTCATGATTTGACAGGGAATGCTTTGTTAAAAAAGGTGCGGATATCCGGATATTGAAACTCAAATCCCTCCCGCATCAGCGTCTCCGGAATGGCGCACTGCCCGTTGGTAATCACCTGGGAGGCTTCCCCCATCAGCAGGCGCAGGACGGCGTCCGGAACATGGATGGACAGGCGGGTGTGGAAATGTTCTGCGGCAGCCTTGTAAAATTCCCGGTTGGTGGTGCGTTCCGGAGCCGTTACATTGACCGGGCCGGAAATGTCCTCCTTCCCCATGATGAAAATCAGGGCATCCACCAGGTCCTCCAGCGCCACCCAGGAAAAGGGATGGTCCGGGTTCCCTACCGCCGCCGTGATGCCGAACCGGGCCGGGCGCACCATTCTGGGGAGCGCTCCCCCATCCGGGGAAAGGACTACGCCAAACCGGGTGCGGACCAGCCGCACGGAGTCGTTCACCAGTTCCGCCTCCTTTTCCCAGGCCACGCACAATTCCGCCAGAAAGGAATCCGCCGCCGGATCGTCCTGTTCGCCATGGCAGCCGCCGGCCGGGCTGTAATACCCGACGGCGGAAGTGGAAATCATCACTTCCGGAGGTTCGTGCAGGCGATTGACCGCTTCCACCAGCTTGCGGGTGGTCATAATGCGGCTCTCCACCAGTTCCTGCTTGTAAGCGTCCGTCCACCGCCGGTCGATGGGCGCCCCGGCCAGATTGATGACAGCGCGGCATCCCGCCAGAGCCTCCGCCAGGCAATCCACGCTGTCCTGCGTGAACAGATAGCGCCACAAAGGCGTCACCTGATGCCCGAACACCGCAAGACGGCTGGACAAGTGGCTGCCTATAAATCCGCTGGAACCCGTAATGGCTACATTCATGACTGTAAATCAGATGGCGGCCCGTCTCCGCGGAGGGCGCTCCGGAACACTGCTGGAAATATCCCGCACGGGAACGGACAACCTTTACCGGATAAGACATTTCCACCTCTCTCCTCCGTTCAGCGGAGGACATACTTTGCCGCCTTCCTTTTCCTGAAACGCGCTCTTCACCGGAATTTCCCCTGCGGCCGGACGGAAAAAGAGAACTTGATTTTCACCGGGTGCCTTTTATGTTGGAAACCGTCACAACCACTACTCTCTCATGAATAAAACTCCCAGAACTTTCCTTTCCCTGCTCATTCCCGCCATTGTCATCATTGCTGCGGGTGCGGCGGCCTTCTCCTTTTACAATTTCAGCAACAAGCGCGTGCTGTCCGGTTTTGCCGGCTACGTCTATTCCAAGCCCATTTTCGGCCAGAACAAGTTTGAGGGCATCCTGATCGGGCCATCCTCCACGGGATGGGTATGGCGGAGGGAAGTCAGCAAGGTTTCCATCACGCCGGATACCACGGTGGAGGAATTCGATGCCCGCAACGGCGGCGCCATCCTGGGCAAGGACAAACTGCCCATCTCCTGCAAGGCCTCCCTGGTTTACCGCCTGGACCCGTCCCGAGTGAAGGAATTCATGGAGGATTACGGCGGCATCGCGCAGAGCTCCGGCCGCAATGACGACGAAGTGGCGGACGAGATCATGCTGTTTGCCTACAAGAATTTCATCCAGCAGCCCTTCCGCACCGCCGTACGGGCGGAATTGAGCCAGTACAACGCCCTGGACGCCTCCGGCAGCCTGCAAAAGATTTCCGACAACGTTTACACGCAGTTGAGCAAGCGACTGGACGGCACCCCCTTCATCGTGGATTCCGTAGCCGTGGGAGAAACCAATCCTCCGCAGGCCATCATTGAATCCGTCGTGAAGAAAGTGCAGACCACCCAGGAAAATGAACGGAAGGAGACGGAGCTGCAAATCGCCCGGAAGGACATCGCCATCCAGCGCGCACGCGGGGAGGCGGAAGGAGCCATGAAAATGGAAATAGCGCGCCAGGAAGCGAACGCTAATCTGGCACGCGGCGAGGCGGAAGCCAAAGTCATCGTCATGCAGGGGAAAGCGCGCGCGGAAGCTTCCCTGGAAGCCGCCAGGGCGGAAGCGGCGGGTCTGGCGCTGAAGGAAAAGGCCATGGGGCCGAACGTGCTCCGCGCCAAGGCCTTTGAAAACATGCTGAACAATGCCAAGGTCTACCTTCCCTCCGGCAAGGATGCGGAAGGGAACATGTCCGTGCTGGGCATCCTCAATCTGGACAGGGAGTCTGCCAAATAAGCCTCACTTTCCCCGGCGCTGCCGGAACGGCGGCAGTCATGAAGCGGCGGGACCGGAGATGGAAAAACCGCCCTCCTCCTCTTCCCCGGCAAATTCATGCTTGAGCATGAACAAGCCGCACATGTTCATCAGCACGCAGGCGACATACAGCTTCACGGGCGCCATGGCAAAATCCATCAGAAACCCGGAAGGAAGGCTCAGAATCACCCATCCCCCCGCGCAGATGGCGCCGAGCAGCCCGGCATAGGGAAGAGGCGCCTTTCTGACAAGCCCCCACCAGCCCGCGGGAGAAAGCCCGGAAAAACTTTCCAGCACGGAAGTCCTCATGAAAACGCCCGGGAAATAAGCTGCACCCGCCGCAATGAACAGCCAGATAAGGGGGCTGTCCATGTCCCAGTCCATCACTCCCAGATAAATGACCAGAGGCAGGAAGGAGACTGCCATGCACATCACCAGCCGGATGTAAGGCATCATCAGATCGTCCAGCCATTCCTCCAACTCCGGAAAGAGGCAGATTTCCTCCTCCCCCATGGCGGACCGCTGCACCATCTTCATGAAAAAGGCGCACATGAACGGTTGCAGGAAACAAAAAATGGCAATCCAGCCGATGAGGGGCGCCCAGGCCGCCAGGAACATGGCCCATACAATGAGGACGGCAAAGGCAAAAACCATGGGCCTTCCACGGAAAGGATAGCCCAGAGAAGAGAGATAGTCGGACATTCAAAAATGTTAGAGCATTCCATTCACACCGTCAACGTCTTATTGCCGCTCTAACAAAATAGTTCCTCCTTGTTTCAGGAATAAAAATTCTCCACGGTCCGGACGACGCGCTCCATGTCCTGCGGCCCGCAGCGCTGGTCCACGGGAAGCGGCAGAAGATGCAGCGCCAGCTTCCGTTCCAGGCTGCCCTCCGGGGCCTGTTCCAGCACCTCCGGCCACAGCAGGGGAACCAGGATGCGTTCATCAATCAGCACATTCCTCAGCTCGGGAAAAGCCGTCCAAAACGGATAGCAAAATGGAGCGGACAAGGAATCCGGCTCCACGGAAAGGCGGTTCAGATGTCCCAGCCTTTCGTGCAGAAACAGGAAATTGTCCATGCGGCGCAATCGCGCCTGCTCGTAATCAATTCCGCGCATTAACCGCTCCGTCAGACGGGACATTTTCCGCAGGGGGGCGTTTTCCAGCCTCCGTTCGTTCCGTCCGCAGGCGGCGGAAGCCCTTTCCGGCCCACGTTCCAGGCATCCCAGCAGAAAGGCGGCATCCGGCAGAGACTCATCCCGTTCCTCCGGTTCCGGCAGCGGCTGGTCTGCGTCCATGACGGCGATTCCCCCGTCCGGAAGGCCGGAAAACTTGCGCGGACTGTACAGGGACGCCACGCCGGGACGGGCGGGAGAATACAAGGCCAGCGCATTGTCCACAACCAGCCTGCCGCCATACCGGGAGGCCAGCCGGTCCACGTACTTCTCCTTGATGCCGAAGTAGTTTGTATACAGCAGGAATTCTCCTTCCTCCAGCTCCGGCAATTCTTCCGGCTCCAGATGCCCGTCAATGCGGTAAGGAATAACGGGAATGTGAAGCCGTTCCATCGGTTCCAGCACCGTTCCGCACGTATAAAGGGGCACGTGGACACGGCGCACGCCCCCCAGGCGGCGCAGGATATACTCCAAAGCGCGCCTGCCGGAATTCACGGCCACGCTCCGGCCGGGATGCCACTGAGGGAAATTGCCGTATTCCGGCAATTCCAGGCCGAAAAAGCCGCCGATGTCCGTCCGCCCTTCCATACGCCACGCAATACTACATCTCCCTTTCAAAGGAAAGCGCCATCTGGAACGGCACCCTTTCCCGTACCAGGGAACCAACCGAACACGACTGGAAGGAAAAAATCAACAAGGAATGAATCTGGAGCATCCGGGAGAAAGCCGCCGGACAGCCCGGCAGCAAGCCCCTCCACACAATCTCCTGAACCCTTCCCCTCATTTTGAACGAACAACACTGAAATAAAATCCTGACCTTATGCCTTCATCATTTACACTCCACAGCAAGGACCTGGGCGGCGTTGCCACGCCTGTCCACCGGCACACCAGCATAGGCGGCGGCAATCAGTCCCCCGAGCTCTTCTGGACCAATCCGCCGGAAGGAACAAAAAGCTTTGCCGTTACCATCCATGACCGGGACGCGCCTACCGGAAGCGGATTCTGGCACTGGCTGGCCGTCAACATTCCCGCCTCCGTCAGGGAACTGCACGCGGATGCCGGAAATCCGGCCACCCGCCTGATGCCGGAGCAGGCGGTCCAAATTCGCAATGACGCCGGATTCGCGGGCTACAGCGGCAGCTTCCCTCCCCCGGGCCACGGGTGGCACCTGTACCTGGTCACCGTTTATGCGCTGGATACGGCATCGCTGCCCGTGGCTCCGGATACCCCGGCCGCCCAGGTAGGCTTCCAGCTCTGGCAGCACACGCTGGAAAAAGCGTCCCTCGTCTTTTACGACCAGGTACCGGCAAAATAACCTGTACCGGAGAAAATCACCGTTTCTACCGGGCTTCCGGCTTGGCCGCCTTTCCGGCGCCCAGCCAGGTTGCCCGGTGCCACAGCCCTTCCAGCACCCCGTAACGGTGCCGCTCCAGCCACCAGCGGCAGAACCATATCTGCCCGGCCATGGCGGCGCAGCCGATTGTAAAGCTGGCCAGATACCCGCAATAAGGAGCCAGCCCCAGCGCGTACGGGAAGAAAATCAGGGAGCCTATCAGAGACTGGGAGACATAGTTGGTCAGGCTCATGCGTCCATAAGTCAGCAGAGGAACCGTCACTTTCCTGAAATATTCCAGCCGGTACAGCAGGACGAACCCGGCTACCCACACGCCGGTAAAGCAGACATTGTGCCACATGGTGAACACGGTGTGCACCGGGGCAGGCAAATCCGGCAGGGACATCACCACATAAAACGCCACGGCTCCGGCCAGGGAAAGAAGCATCCCCCGGGTCCAGAACATGGCATTCCGGTCATTCTGCAAAAAGAAATCCTGCCGCCCCAGCACGAACCCCAGCAGAAACAGTCCCGGAGCCTGCATCAGGCGCCCCGCCTCAATGCCCCAGGCCAGGCTTGCCCACTGCCCCACCGTCAGGTTCTCCCACGCCATCAGCCAGAAATTGCCCGTATCCACAGCCGTTTTCAGGGCAGCGTACGATTCCGCAACAGCCAGGGAGGGAGGCGCCCAGGCCGGACTCACCCACTGCGCTGCCGCATACGCCCATTCCAGGGGCTGGGCCAGGAAGAACAGGGATAATACCACCAGAGTGGAAGTCTTCAGCCGGCGGCACGGCACCAGGAGCAGCCCTGCGATGGCGAAGGTCAGCAGCACGTCTCCGCCCGGAAAAAACACCGCATTCATGCAGGCGAACACCGCCAGCAGGCACATGCGCCAGACAAACCTGCCCGCAAAGTCACGGCCCTTCCGGGCCTGGTTGCGGTACTGGATGGCAAAGGTGAACCCGAACAACAGGGCGAAAATGGTGTAGGACTTTCCGGCAAACAGGAAGAAAAAAGCGTCCTTGAACTGCTGGTTGGCCGCCTCCATCACCGGGGAGGAAGCCACGGGATAGGAATTGTAGATGAAATGTTCCAGAAAATGCAGCAGCATGATTGCCATCACGGCAAAACCGCGCAGGGCGTCCACCACATAAATGCGTTTGCTGTCGGGAGAGAGTAAGGGTTCCATGGCTATGATAGTACGGCGTACGGAACGCCTCTGTTTCAACAGAAGCCACCTATACACCATGAAAAAGCCTTTTACAGCCAAAATCGCAGCCGGAGCATCCTTCCGGAAAATTTATTCCATGCCGGGCGGAGGACGCGTCCCCCCGGCCATGGTTGCTGCACGGTCAAGGACATATCCGTGCCATCCCCGCCCTTCCGCATTCCGGAAAGCTCAATACCGCTTCCCAGGGATGAGCCGGAGAACGATCTTCCCCCTGCCCCCGCAGACAATGAAACCCGGTGCAGGTACCCCGGCGCTCCCCGGAAACGGGAACACCTCAGCACAAACGGCCGATATCTGCCATCAACTCCCGCACGTCTTCCTCCCGCGTGGCCCAGCTCGTGCAGAAACGCACGGTACTGTGGGAGGGGTCCTCCCGGCGCAGGTAGGCAAAGCCGTACTTCTTCCCCAACTCATCCAGGACGTAATCGGGCATCGTGACGAACTGCTGGTTCGTCCCGCTGGCAACGGGGAGCGCCAGTCCCCTGGCGCGGCAGAAATCCCGGAGCATCACGGCCAGACGGTCCGCGTGGGCCCCCAGGCGGAAATAAAGGCCGTCACGGAACAGCTCCAGAAACTGGATGCCCAGAAGCCTCCCTTTCGCGAGCCGGCCGCCCTTCTGCTTGGCAATGTAGCGGAAATCCTCCTTCAGGGCATCATGGCGCAGCACCAGGGCTTCCCCGAACAGGGCGCCGACCTTCGTGCCGCCGATGTAAAAGGCGTCGCAGAGGGAGGCAATTGCCGGCAGATCCAGATCATTGCCTTCATCGCACAAGCCGTAGCCGAGGCGCGCGCCGTCCATATACAGGTACAGCCCCCGGCGGCGGCAGACTTCGGAAATCTCCTGAAGTTCCCTCCGGGAATAAATGGTCCCCAGCTCCGTCGGCTGGGAAATATAAACCATCCGGGGCTGAGGCATGTGTTCATGGGTTTCGTCGTCCCAATGGGCGTGCCACGCATCCTCAATCTGCCGGGCCGTCAGCTTCCCGTCCAGGGATGGAATGGCGGAAACCTTGTGGCCGCACGCCTCCACCGCTCCCGACTCATGGACGTTGATATGGCCCGCATCCGCGCACAGCACGCATTGATGGGGGCGCAAGGCCGCCGCAATCACCGTGAAATTGGTCTGGGTTCCTCCAATGAGGAAATGAATGTCCAGGTCCGTTCTGCCGCACAAATTAGCGATCAGCTCCCGGGCCCGGTCGCAATAGGGGTCCTCCCCATACCCGGCTGTCTGTTCCATATTCGTTTCCGCCAGCCTGCGGAGAATATCCGCATGGGCGCCTTCACTGTAGTCACAGTTGAAAAGAATCATTGCCTTCCTGAAAAACGCGGGGACTGTAGCCCGGGGCGCCTGTCATGTAAAGGAAGATGAAGAATACCTCCGGAACAGGGGCAAGCCACGTCGCGGTTCCGGCGGAGGGCGGCAGGGCGCAAGCGGTTTCACGGCACAGATGCCGGAGGCTCAGCCATCCTCCGCTCCGCCCAGGCCGCTTATTCCGGCAGCTTCACCCTTTTCAGCGTAAACTCCATCTTGGAAATATCCCCGCTGGCTTCCTGAATGCGGGAATTGGTGAAATACAGGTACCCGTCATGAATGCTGAACGTGTCCGGCCAGCTGATTCCGTCCCCGGAAGCCAGAACCTTGATCTCCTTGCGGTCCGGAGTGAGATAGACAATGCGGTTCTCTTCCAGGTCCCCCATGTAAAGGTTGCCCCGGTCGTCCATGATCATGCCGTCCGGGGAAGGCGTTTTCATGGAAAAAATCCTGCTTTCATCCACCTTCCGGTCAATCAGTTGGCGGGTGGGTATTCCATACAGGGTTTTACCCGTCAGGGCGTGGAAATACAGGATGCCGTTCTTCCGGTCCAGGGCAATCCCGTCGGCATGGACTTTTCCGTCATGCCTCTTCCCCTCAACGGTGACATGGTCCTGTTCCGCCGTCGTATAGGGGTGATGGTCCAGCATTCGATAATTCTCTCCGCTCTTCATGTCCAGGACGATCAACCCCGGATCGTTGGAATCCGTAAAATAAATTTTGCCATGCTCACGGTCCACGCGCAGGTCATTAACATAGGAATCCGGGCTGGTGGATTCCGCCAGGGGATACTTCCTGACAAGCTTGTCCGTATTGAGGTCATACACGTACAATGCAGGAACGGCGACAGTCTTGCCGATCATGGGATTCTTCGTATCAATCACATAAAGCCTGTCTCCGTCCGCAACCACGGACTGCACGCACACAAACGCATCTCCGTCTCCGGGCATTCCCTTCTCCCACCGGTTGGTTTTCTCATCCGGATAAGGGGTATAGCTGCCGTCCTTGCGGACCTCCGCCACGGAGCACGGAATCTGCTCCCGCCAGCGGGGAAAATTGACAAAAATCCTGCCCTTGTCCGACACCGTTACTCCGGTCACCTGCGCCCCCTTGAACGAGGCGACGTCCTCAATCTTCGCCTCCGCACGCCCGGCCGGAGCAAACGCGCACATGAGGAATAAAACAACGGAAGCGGAAAAGAAAAAACATTTAACGGGGAACATGGGATTTTAATTTCTCTATTGACTGCAAGACAATACTGAGGCGCTCCGCGTTCATTCCCCGCGGGCGCAGCTTTCCTCGCAGCACCACTCCCGTCATTTGCAAAAAAAATGCCCCGTTTTCCCGCACCTGATGCCATTTTGAATGGAAACCGCTATCCTCAAGAAACCAGTAAGGCCGTGCAAGCAGTTAACTTGCACGGCCTTGTTTGGTGCGCCCGAAAGGACTCGAACCTTCACGGGGGAACCCCCACTAGAACCTGAATCTAGCGCGTCTACCAATTCCGCCACGAGCGCACATGGTTTGGTAAGAACGGGGGTTATTATGCACAGCGGCGGCGGATTGGCAACTATTTTCCTGCACATGAAAGAAAATATTTTCCAGGGCCTCTTTCCCCCCGGCAACCGGGACGGCATGGAAACGATATAAGGGCTTCTCAAATCCTTCCGTATGCAGTAGTCTCCCCTCAGCATCAGAGGCACCACCATTTCAGGCTTGTGAATGAGACGAGGGAAAAACCGCTATTGAACCGTTTTGAGGTCATGGAAATGGGGTTCGGCCTGTGTACGCTGGCCGCCCTGATGTGGCTGCTGTGGTGGAACGGTTTCGGAGAAATTCATGAGGACCAGCTTTCCCTGCGTTATTTCCGGGAAATCCTGTCCCTGCTGGTGCTCGGCCAGCTTACCGGAGTTCTCGGCATCCTGCGGGAAAAGTGGCTTGCCAAGTCCATCCGGAACCCGCGGTGGATGGAACTGGGGCTGGGCCTCCTTATCCTGGTCATGCTGGCCGGGAATTTTTTCAATTCCACCTTTATTTCCAGAATAGAGCTTCAGAATATTTTCCGCGCCCTCTGCCTCTGCTACGGAGCGGCTCCCCTGCTGAACCTGAAGGAGTATTTTTTCCGCCTGGCCCGCCGGAACCGGGGGTTCCACCTGCCGCGCATCCGCCCGGCCCTGCTTTTCCTGCTCACGCTGATTGCCTTCATTACGCTGGGGGGAACCCTCCTCATGTCGCCCGGCGCTACCAAGGACGGCATCATTCTTTCCCCTACGGACGCCTATTTCATCAGCACCAGCGCCGTCTGCGTCACGGGGCTCGTGCCCCTGAACGTCCATGAGCATTTCACCAATTACGGGCAGACCATTTTGCTGGTGCTTTTCCAGGTAGGCGCTTTCGGCATCATGACGTTCACTTATTTCGTCTCCCTGATGGTGGGCCAGGGCCTGAGCCTGCGTTCCAAGGTGACCATCAGCAACCTGCTGGATGAAGAGGGCATCGCCCAGGTGGACCGGTTCATCAAGAACATCATTGCCGTCACGTTCGGGGTGGAGGCACTGGGAGCCATAGCCCTTTATTTTTCCTGGAGGAACGTACCGGGGCTGGAGGGGGACACGCTCTGGTGGTACGCCGTGTTCCATTCCGTTTCCGGCTTCTGCAACGCAGGGTTCAGCCTGTTTGCGGACAACCTGGCTACGCCGGATGTGGCCTACAATATGGGCGGCCAGATTACCATCATGGTGATGGTGCTCTGCGGCAGCCTGGGGTTTGCGATGTACCTGGAGATCGTCCGCCGCGCCAGGGTGGCCCTGGGCTGGGACAGCCGGAACACTATCAGCCGCCACTGGTCCACGTACAGCTGGCTGGTCGTGCGCATGACCGCCGCGCTGGTGCTGGGCGGCGGATTGATCCTGTTCCTGATCAAGGCGATTGACGGCAGCCTGTTCACTTCTGCCGATCCTTGGTACTGGATTCTGTGGGAAAGCCTGTTCAACGCCACGGCGCGCACCGCCGGGTTCAATATTTCAGACATGGCGCTCAACAGCGTCCCGTACGCCCTGTTCCTGGGGGCGCTCATGTTCATCGGCGGCAATCCCGGTTCCACGACGGGGGGCGTCCATACCACCGCGTTCGCCGTTTCCTGCGGGGAGGTGGCGCGCATCTTGCAGGGCAAGCAGGACGTGGTGATGCACAAGCGCCGGATTGCCCGCAGCGTGGTGGAGCGCGCCGTCATCACCGTTATCCTGGCCGGGGCCTGGGTAGGCATGATGACCACGGTCATGTGTTTTGCGGAACCGGGACTGAGCCTGGAACGCCTGTTTTTCGAGGTGGTCAGCTCCTTCGCCACGGTAGGTTTTTCCTGGAACGTCACGCCGGAACTCAGCGATGCGGGCAAATGGATTATCGTGTTTAACATGATCGTGGGCCGCGTGGGCATGGTGGCATTCGTGCTGGCGTTCATGAAACAGCCCAGCAAGTCTCCGCTGCGGTATCCGGAGACCAGGCTTCCCCTCAGCTGACCCGCGGTTTTTCTCCGTTTTTCATGACATGCACGGAGACAAACGCATTTCTTTCTTGCATGAAAACGGTTTGAGTCAAGAATGCCGGACCTTTAGCGCCTGCTCCCGGCAGATCATGCCCGCGGGACGCCCTTGTTATGAATAATCCCTCCTTTATTTCCTATCAAAAGATATGGCTCATGTCGTATCCCCTCATGATCAGCCTGATCATTGAGCACATGATCGGCCTGACGGACGCCATTTTCCTGGGCCGCGTGGGGGATGTGGCGCTGGGAGCGTGCGCCCTGGGCGGCGTGTATTACATGGCCATGTTCATGCTGGCTTTCGGCTTCGGATTCGGGGCGCAAATCATCATTGCGCGCCGCAACGGGGAACGCCGTTACAACCGCATTGGACCCACCATGATCCAGGGTTGTTATTTCATGCTGGCCCTGGCGGTGGTTCTGTTCACCGCCTCCCAATATTTTTCGCCCATCATCCTGCGGGATATCATCGAGTCCCCGCAGGTTTACGACGCCACGGCGGATTACCTGCACTGGCGCACCTACGGCATCTTTTTCTCCTTCCTCTGCGTGATGTTCCGCGCTTATTACGTGGGGATTACCCAAACGAAGATTCTGACGATCAATTCCGTCGTGATGCTCCTGAGCAACGTGGTGCTGAATTACTGCCTCATTTTCGGGAAAGGCGGCTTTCCCGTCATGGGCATCGCCGGGGCGGCCATTGCCTCCAGCGTGTCGGAGGCCGTTTCCCTCCTCTTTTTCATCATTTACACGGGCACGACGGCAGACAAGCGGAAGTACGGCTTCCGCCGGGCGTTCACGTTCCGTCCCCATCTGCTGAAAGGCATGCTGTCCATTTCCGGCTGGACCATGGTGCAGTCCTTCATTTCCGTCTCCATCTGGTTCATCTTTTTCCTGGCGATTGAACACCTGGGGGAACGCCCCCTGGCCGTGACCAACATCGTGCGCAATATTTCCGCGCTGCTCATCATGGTGATCAGCGCCTTCGCCACCACGGCGGGGGCCCTCATCAGCAACCAGATCGGCGCGGGGGAACAGCGCTATCTGTTCAGAACCTGCGGGATGACGCTTAACCTGACGTATGCCATCCTGGTTCCGCTGCTTGTTATCCTGTGCCTGTTCCCGGAACCCGTTCTCAGAGTTTTCACGGATAATCCGTCCCTGATTGCCGCCAGCATTAATTCCGTTTATGTGATGTCCACCTCCACCCTGATCATGGCTCCGGCATTCATCCTGTTTAATGCCGTATCCGGCACGGGCAACACGAAGGCGGGCTTCATCATGGAGATGATTTCCCTGACTGTTTACACCGCCGCCGTTTATTACATCGTCATCAGGCTCAAGCCTGACGTGGCTCTCTGCTGGTTCTCCGAACACGTTTACGGCATTGCCCTGATAGCACTGGCGTGGTGGTACCTGAAGAGCGGAAAATGGCGCGGCAAGAAGGTATAAACAGGAATACGGCAAAAACGCAACCCTTCCCTGCTTTTTTCCACCGTAAAAGGCGGCGGCATCCATGCCCATGACGTTCCTTGATGAGAGCGGCATGGATGGAGGAGTGTCCATCCCGCCCCAGTCAAGCAAACCGGGTTCAACCCGTTTCCCTCATCCATGTCCCGGATAAAAAAGTCCAGCCATTCACAGACGCCGGAAGAATAGACCGATTCGCTCCCATTCAGGAAGAACCTTTAAGCGTGAAACAGGGGTTTTCCATTCTTCAAATCAGGGGAAAACGACGCCAGCGCATTTCCGGAACGGCCTTTCCTAGGAGAGCACCGCCACCTTTCAGAGGTCTTTCCCAAGGGCATAAAAAAGCCCCGCGGCACAAGCCGCAGGGCAAAAACGGAACAGGCCGGGATTATTCTTCGCCGGAATCCTCTTCGGAATCACGGTCTTCCTCCGGAGAGGAAGCTTTTTCCTGCTGCTGGGGGGCGGCCTTCTGGGCGTGCTTGCGGCGGGATTCTTCCATCATGAAGAATTCCGCGCAGCGGAAGGCGCGGCGCGCGGCTTCACGCGCCGTCTGGTCGTCCATCAGGGCAAGCCCTTCTTCAGACACTTCCGCCAGGAACATTTTCCAGGCGCGGGAGGCCACTTTCTTGCCATCCAGCTGCTTGAAGGAAGCGGAGTCCTGCATGGGCTGGCGGTCTTCTGAGCCGTTGCCCTTTTTATTGCGGCGGCGGCGCTTGCGCTTGTTGAAGGAACCTTCAGAAGCTCCGCCCACGGTTTCCGGCTGGGCAAAGGAGTCTCCGCCATGCTGTTCATGGCGTTCCTGCTGTTCCGGGTTGCGGTTGGGGCGGAAGGATTCGCGCTTGACCTTGACCGGAGCGGCAGCCTGGGGCCTTTGGGAAGCCTCGAGAGCGGTATTTTTTTCAACGGGAGCGGCGGGAGCCGGAGTCACGGAAGGAGCCGGCGCTTCAGCGGCGGGGGCCTTCTTGTCAGCCGCCTTTTTGGCGGGTTTCACGGTTTTTGCCTTGGCCGCGGTTTTCGGGGCGGACTTGACCGTTTTGATTTTGGGCGCTTCTACGGAAGCGGCGTCAGCAGCGGGCTTCTTTTCAGCCGCGGCGGCCTTCTTGGTCGTAGAGGCCGTCTTTTTGGCAGCCGTTTTGCGGGCAGCCGTTTTTTTGGCTGCGGACGCTTCCGGAGCACCTGTTTCTAATGGTTTTTTTGCCATAAAATTTCAAGTGAAAGAAAGGATTATGAATCAATTCCGGAGATTGTCGAGATTTATCACGGAGCCTCATCCGGAAGGGCCGGCAAATCTTTCAAAAGCGCCTTGTACTTTCCCGAATCAAAGGGGCGGCCGCCCACCACCATCTCATTAATGGTGATGGCAAGGGCCTGCGCCATCAGTTCCAGGGCTTCCTGCTCTTCCAGTTTTTCCCGGCCCGTCAGGCGCTCCAGGCAGGCCTTGACATAGGCAGTGTCCGGCGCTTCCAGCTGCTCCCGCACGGCAGGCACCAGCGTTTCAATCATTTCATCCGGTATTTCCATAAGATTTTCCTTCTGCTGTTTGGATTACCCTAACGAAGTTCAGGAGAATTTTCCCCTGTCCGCCCCTGAATTGCGCTGCCAGGATGCCGGCTCCGTAAAGGTAATATTAATTTTTCAATAATTTGATTCCAATGATCAATCCTCGATTTTTGCCTTTAATTCTTCTTTCAATTCAGAGGGAGTGTCATTCCAGTGCAAGTTCAGCAACGCCCCTTCCAGAGAATACAGGTAATAACATACAGGCACCGTCTTGTCAGGATAGTTACCGCATATTTTTTTAAATGCCTCAACGGAAGTCATTTTCTCAAGATCAGCCAAGGTGAACACACCGATTTCATTAAGGCATTTTTTTATAGCCGCCCCGATGTTTTTTGCCTGCCTTAAATCGCTTGTTATCTTGAATTTCATTTTCATTGCGGCTTATTTACCGTCATCTCACTTTCGATTCCCTCCCGGTTTTTTTATCGCAACATGGCTGATGTTCCGGGTTGCTGCTCCGTTCCATTTCCACAGGGATGCCTGCTGTTTTCCCTACATGGCGCCCATGCGGCTGCGGATGACGGATTGCAGCTCCGTTTCAAATTCCCTCAGGTCATCCGCCGTGGGTTCCCCGAGCGTGGCGTCCCAGTTGATGCGGCCCGTGCGGTCGATGTCCCACACGCCCTGGGCTCCGCTCCTGAACAGAATCTTGCCGGCCATCAGGGCATGGGGAGGCGTTATCTCATCCACGGTTACCTGGGTTTTACCCAGCAGAGAGGCGGGGGGAGCCGCCGCTCCGGAAAGCTCCGCCGGCTGCTCGGCCTGGGGTTCCGGTTCCGGCTGCCTGATTTGAATATCCAGGTCCTGAAGCAGGAACCTGGTATCCATGAATGTCAGCTTGATGCCCAGGTCTTCATGCAGCCTCTTCTGGATGGCGTTTAAATCCAGCCCTTCTTCCGCCCAGTCCCGGATGGACCGGACCTGCTCCGGAGATAATTGATCAGGGTTAATCATGATATGTATTTGAGTTAGAATGATGCCTTTTTGTTCGCGGCCAGCCATGCATTCCAGCACGGAATGAACGCGGGGGAGAAGTCCTGCGGGCGACGCTCCACCCATGCCTGGATTTGTTCCGGCGTAAACCACTGCACGCTATCCACTTCCGCCGCGGGAAAACGAACTTTCCCGGAGTACCGCCCTTCATAGAGCGCGATGAATTCCCAGCCGTTGTTTTCACCTGCGTCAAAGTCCGCAATTTTCCGCAGCTCGCAGCCGGAGATGCCCAGTTCCTCCTTCAGCTCCCGCGCCGCGGCCTCCCCATAGCTTTCCCCGGCATCCAGATGCCCGGCAGCGGAGGAATCCCACTTGCCCGGCTGCCTGTCCTTCCACAGCGATCTTTTCTGGAGGAGCACAGCCCCATGCTTGTTGACCAGGAACATGTGCACGGCGCGGTGGAGAAGGTTCCCTTCATGGATTTCCCGGCGCGTGCCCTGCCCCGTCATCTGGTTGAGTTCGTCCACCACGTCAAACAATTCGTCCCCGCTCTGCGCCACGTCCTTGAGGGGGTTGGCGTCGTAAGCCCGCGCCAGCTCCACCCACTGGGCCAAATTCAGTTCCTCGGCCCTGGCGGAAGGGGAAAGTCCCAGGGAGGCGGCTACTTCCTCCCACGGAGGGGACGCCGGAAGCTGTTTTTTCAACTGCTTGCGCCTCTGGGAGAAAGCCTTGCGCATCAGCTCGTCCATCAGCCGGTCGTCATACGGGGGCAGGTCGCGGACGGGGCGCGGCGTGAGCAGCATCACGGTGGAATCAATCCGGGGCCGGGGATGGAACGCTTCCGGGGGAATAGTTTTCAGGGCGCGGGGAATCCAGTTTTTCTGGATGCGCAGGGACAACAGCCCGAAGGCGTCGTCATCCGGAGTCGCCAGAATGCGGTCGATGAATTCCTTCTGGAGCATCACCACGGCCCGTTCCACGGCGCTGGGCCTGGACAGGAAGTTCTGGAGAATGGCGCCTCCCGCGGAATAGGGAAGGTTGCCCAGGAACTTGACGGGAGCTTCCGCAAACAATCCCCGCGGGTCCCAGGACGCGCCGTCCGCATGGTGAACCTCCACATGGGGGTCTCCGGCCCAGCGCTCTTTCTGGTATTCCGCCAGGCGGGAGTCGAATTCCACCAGAATCAATTTGCGGCAAAGAGGGGCGGCGTGCTCCGTCAGGGCTCCGGTTCCGGGCCCTACTTCCACCACGCAGTCCTGTGGCTGAATTTCAAGCTGGCCCACAATCCAGCGCGCCACATTTTCATCCGTCAGGAAGTTCTGTCCCAGGGATTTGCTGGGGCGCACTTCGTGATCTTCCAGAACATTCCTGATCTCGGACGGTTTCATAATAAGGGGATGTTCTCAAAAATGCACATCAGGAGCCAGTAAAAAGCGGGGCAGTTTCCGGCATGAAAACGGAGGGCGGCCCGCACGCCGCCAGAGGAAAGCGCCCGGACCATGCAAAGGAGCCTTGCCCCTTGCGCACCGGAACGGGAGCGTTGCCGCCCCATGCGTCCGGCATCCTGCGCATGAGCGGCGGCAGACGTATCACAAATTGACAAAAAGGGGAAAACATGTCACTTTTACAGGTGTCCAGAACAGTGACGCAGCCTGCCGCAAACCGGAAGTTTCCGCAGGTTCCGGCGCGTACGGACACCCTTGCCGGAGAAAAGGTTGAACCGGCCCAACAGCAATTTGATAAGATCATGAAAGTACTTGTAACCGGCGGCGCCGGATATATTGGTTCCCACACGGTGCGCCAGCTCGTCAAAATCGGCGCTGACGTGACTGTGCTGGACAACATGGTGTACGGCCACATCGGAGCCCTCGTGGACCCGGAGGTGAAACTGGTCAAGGGCGACCTGGGAGACGCCTCCGTCGTGTATCCCCTCCTGATGAAGGGCGGCTTTGACGCCGTGATTCACTTTGCCGCCTTCATCAACGTGGGAGAGTCCGTCCAGGACCCCCTCAAGTACTACATGAACAACATCGCCCGTCCCCTCGTCCTCCTGGGAGCCATGCAGGCCGCCGGCGTCAAGCGCTTCGTCTTCTCCTCCACCTGCGCCACGTACGGCGTCCCCACCCAGATTCCGATCCCGGAAACGGAAAAGCAGGATCCAATCAATCCTTACGGCAGCTCCAAGTACATGCTGGAAAAGGTCTGCAAGGATTGCGACCGCGCCTGGGGCCTCAAGAGCGTTTTCCTGCGCTATTTCAATGCCTCCGGCTGCAGCGAGGACGGCCTGATCGGTGAAGACCACGACCCGGAAACCCACCTCATCCCCAACATCCTGCTCACGCTGACCGGGGAAAAGGAATACATCGAAGTCTTCGGCACGGATTACGATACGCCGGACGGCACCTGCATCCGCGACTACATCCACGTCAACGACCTGGCGGACGCCCACCTGAGAGCGGTGGACTACCTGATGAAGGGCGGCTCCACGGAATGCTTCAATCTGGGAACCGGCCTGGGGCTTTCCGTCCGGGAAATCCTGGAAACGGCTGAAAAAGTCACCGGCAGGAAAATCCCCGTCCGCTACGGTCCGCGCCGCGAAGGCGACCCGCCCCGCCTGATTGCCAATCCCAAGAAGGCCAGGGAAATCCTCGGCTGGGAAGCCCGCTGCAAGGACGCCGGAGCCATCGTGGAAACAGCCTGGAAGTGGATGACCGGTCCGCGCCACGGCCACTATTGATTCCCTTTCCTGCCTTAAAGGATCATTCCCTTTCCGCCCTGCCATGCAGCCCATGGCAGGGCTTTTTTCGCAAAACGAACGGCATCCGGCTTTTTCCATGGTCAGCCTGTGCAGGGAAAACACGCGCCTGAACATGCGGGACATTCCTTCCGTATTCCCCAGCCTTCTTCATCCGCACCCGGGACAGCCCATGCTCCGGCCCGCAAACAAAACCAGGAAACGCTCCTCCCCAGCCCGGACGACTGCCATAAAACTCGTAAACCGCTCACCATAAAACACCGTTTTATTCATATCTGGTCATCATGCAGACCAGAGGAATATTAACATCTTTGCACTCGCCCCAACCGGAAAAAACGTTATATTATTCTCAGGAACCTCCCTTACTGCATGAGCCTGCACATTGAAAGTACCGAAGACGCCCTTGCGGAATTGAAGAAACAGCGCGTCAAGACGCTGACCGCCGCCATTTCCGTCTCCTTCCTCGGCGTCGCCCTCATGGGCCTTCTCCTTTATTTGGTGCATATCATCGTCGCCATTCCGGAAGATCCCCCCATGGTGGCCTACGCCACCCAAGAAGGCGACAATCCGGATATCGACACCCCGGAAGTCACCCAGACCACCCAGCGCCCCAGCAGTTCTTCCACTGCCGCGCAGGTGAAAGTGATTGCCGCCGTAGCCACGGCGGACGTCGCGGTGGTCAATCCGGACATTGAAGTGGACGTCCCCTCGGAAGAGCTTTCCATGGGCATCGACATCGGCGACGGCTTCGGGACCGGCACGGGCGACGGGGACGGAGGCGGCATTCCCGGCATCATCTCCAAGCGCTGCGACCTGAACGACCGCATGAAGCGCATCACGGAAAACGGGGGCACTCCCCAGTGCGAGGAAGCCGTGGTCAAATCCCTCAAGTGGCTCCAGAAGCAGCAGAACAAGGACGGCTCCTGGGGCGGGACTCCCCAGAATTACAAGTGCGCCATGACGGGCCTGGCCCTGCTCTCCTACCTGGCCCACTGCGAGACCCCTCTTTCGGAAGACTTCGGGGAGACCGTCCTGAAGGGCATCTCCTTCCTCGTGGACCAGGGCGTGAAGAATCCCGTCATTTCCCTGGTGCCCCAGAGAAACGAGGTCAGCTATGACCACGCCGTAGCCACCTACGCCCTGTGCGAGGCCTACACCTTCTGCAAGCAGATGGACATTCCCTCCATCGCCAACCTGGAAAAAGTCGTCATCAAGGCCGTGGACAAGATTCTGGACAACCAGAACGTCGATGGCGGCTGGGCCTACAATTACAACACGAAGGCAGGCGCCCACACGGACCTTTCCGTCACCGGCTGGAACGTGCAGGCCCTGAAGGCCGCGGAGCACGGCGGCATCCGCCCCACCAAGGGGGAAATACGCACGGCCCTGCGCAAGGCGGCCTCCTATTGCCGCAAGTGCGGCAAGCCTGACGGCCTCTTCACCTATATGCAGGAAGGCCGGGAAGACGCTACGGCCCGCCCCTCCCTGGTGGGCGTGGGCGTGCTTTCCCTGCAAATGTGCGGCAGCGGCTCGGACAGCACGGCGCGCAAGGGGCTGGACTGGATGCTCAAGAATACCAACCAGCCGTTCAACTGGAAGGCCAACAACACTTCCTCCAACCTCTACCAGCATTACTACGGGGTGCAGGCGGCCATGAACCGCGGCGGCGATGTCTGGAAGGCTTACAACAGGGCCTTCCGTGACTCCACCCTCGGCGCCCAGGCCTCCGACGGGAGCTTTGCCCCGAACGGCTTCCCCGGGCCGGGGGGCCTCGTGAACACCAACGGGGGCAGCATCAACGACAAGATTTACCGCCAGTGCCTCGCCACGCTGATGCTGGAGGTGTATTACCGCTTTCTCCCCGGGACGGGAGAAGGCACCAAGAATTCCTAATCTGATTGACAGACCGGCGCGTCTGGTTTTAGTATGCTGCCAGCCTCGTAAACAGGCAGGCCAGCAGCATCTACCTGCAACCGGGCAATTCTCCCCATTTTTCAAGGATGCGGGAGCTTTTGCCGTTGCACCAACCAGACACGTCCCTCTATGAGTCTCCACATTGAAAGTACCGAAGACGCCCTTGCGGAATTGAAGAAACAGCGCGTCAAGACGCTGACCGCCGCCATTTCCGTCTCCTTCCTCGGCGTCGCCCTCATGGGCCTTCTCCTTTATTTGGTGCATATCATCGTCGCCATTCCGGAAGATCCCCCCATGGTGGCCTACGCCACCCAAGAAGGCGACAATCCGGATATCGACACCCCGGAAGTCACCCAGACCACCCAGCGCCCCAGCAGTTCTTCCACTGCCGCGCAGGTGAAAGTGATTGCCGCCGTAGCCACGGCGGACGTCGCGGTGGTCAATCCGGACATTGAAGTGGACGTCCCCTCGGAAGAGCTTTCCATGGGCATCGACATCGGCGACGGCTTCGGGACCGGCACGGGCGACGGGGACGGAGGCGGCATTCCCGGCATTCTTTCCAAGCGCTGCGACCTGAACGACCGCATGAAGCGCATCGCGGAAAACGGCGGCACCCCGCAGTGCGAGGAAGCCGTGGTCAAGTCCCTCCGCTGGCTTAAAAAACAGCAGAACGGCAACGGCTCCTGGGGTGAAGGCCAGTTCCGCGCCTCCATGACCGGCATCTCCCTGCTGGCCTACCTGGCCCACTGCGAGACCCCCCTTTCCGAGGAATTCGGGGAAAACGTCCTGAAGGGCATCTCCTTCCTGGTAGACTTGGGAATGAAAAATCCCGTCATCTCGGAACAGCCCGCCTTGAAGGAAATCTGCTATGACCACGCCGTAGCCACCTACGCCCTGTGCGAGGCCTACACCTTCTGCAAGCAGATGGACATTCCCTCCATCGCCAATCTGGAAAAAGTCGTCATCAAGGCCGTGGACAGGATCATTGACGCCCAGTGCCCCAACGGAGGCTGGGCCTACAGCTACAACAACAAGATCAATCCGGACATCGACCTTTCCGTCACCGGCTGGAACGTGCAGGCCCTGAAGGCCGCGGAGCACGGCGGCATCAAGCCCACCAAGGGGGATATCCGCTCCACGCTGCGCAAGGCCTCAAGCTACGTGCGCAAGAATGTGATGCCGGACGGCAAGTTCGCCTACAAGGAAAACGGCAACATGCCCCGCTCCTCCCTGGTAGGCGTGGGCGTGCTTTCCCTGCAAATGACGGGCAACGGTTCTGACAGCGCCGCCCGCAAGGGGCTGGACTGGATCAAGAACAACGTCAAGACCCTCCAGTGGGGCCAGGGCAGCGGCACGGAAAACGTCAAGAGCAACCTTTACATGCACTACTACTGCGTGCAGGCGGCCATGAACCGCGGCGGAGACGTCTGGACCTCCTACAACAAAGCGTTCCGGGACGCCGTGCTCAGCGGCCAGAATGCGGACGGCAGCTTCCGGAAGAACGATGTGGGTTACGTTTCCGGCATGACCGGCAAGTCTGAAAACATCTACCGCCAGTGCCTGGCTACGCTGATGCTGGAAACCTATTACCGCTTCCTGCCCGGTACGGGTGAAGGCACCAAGAATTCCTGACGAAATTCACCGGCTTTTTCGCAGCCCTCTTTCCTTCCCGGGAAAGGGGGCTTTTCATATCCCTCGCGCGGAACGGGAGGCCGCTTTTCTTCCGCCAGGGGTATTTCCAAGCCTTCTTAAGTAACATTTTAATAACAACATGCTAAATATAAGTATATTATAAATTTTTAACTTGTACCTGCGCACTCTTGGGGAGATGGTGGAATCCTAATCAAACCCCATTCCTTCCATGAGCCTGCATATTGAAAGTACAGAAGAAGCCCTTGCGGCACTGAAACAACAGCGCGTTAAAAACCTGGCCGCGGCGGTCTCCGTCTCCGCCCTTGGCGTCGCCATGACGGGCCTCCTGCTCTACCTGGCAAATATCATCACGTTCCTTCCGGAACCGCCTTCCATCATTACCTATCCGTCGGAAAACCAGGGACCGGAGGAACCCGACACACCCGAACTCGTCAGGAAAGCCACACGCCCTTCCAATTCACCTGCCGGCCAGCAGGTGAAAGTCATTGCCTCCAGCACCCCCCTGCATATTGCCGTGCCCATTCCGGATTTGGAACAGGATGCTCCCACGGAAGAGTTTTTCACGGGTATTGAAATCGGAGACGGAATCGCGTTCGACGACGGAGAAGGCCCGGGATGGGACAAACCGGATACAGACGTCCTTTCCAAGCGCTGCGACCTGAACGACCGCATGAAGCGCATCACGGAAAACGGAGGCACCCCGCAGTGCGAGGAAGCCGTGGTCAAATCCCTCAAGTGGCTCCAGAAGCAGCAGAACAGGGACGGCTCCTGGGGGGACGGCCCCCAGAATTACAAGTGCGCCATGACCGGGCTCTCCCTGCTCTCCTATCTGGCCCACTGCGAAACACCTCTTTCCGAGGACTTCGGCGATACTGTCCTGAAGGGCATCTCCTTCCTGGTGGACCAGGGAATGAAATCCCCCGTCATCTCCCTGGTGCCGCAAATGAACGAGGTCAGCTATGACCACGCCATCGCCACCTATGCCCTGTGCGAGGCCTACACCTTCTGCAAGCAAATGGACATTCCCTCCATCGCCAACCTGGAGCAAGTCGTCACCAAGGCCGTGGACCAGATTATGAAGGGGCAGAATGCCAACGGCGGCTGGGCCTACAATTACAACACCCAGCCCGGAGCCCACACGGACCTTTCCGTCACCGGCTGGAACGTGCAGGCCCTGAAGGCAGCCGAACACGGCGGCATCAAACCTTCCAGGGGAGAGATACGCGCGGCCCTGCGGAAGGCGGCCATGTACTGCCGCAAAACCGCCCTTCCGGACGGCCTCTTTTCCTACCAGGAAAACGGCCGGGAACCACGGGCCTCCCTGGTGGGCGTGGGCGTGCTTTCCCTGCAAATGTGCGGCAGCGGCTCGGACAGCACGGCGCGCAGGGGGCTGGACTGGATGCTCAAGAATACCAACCAGCCGTTCAACTGGAAGGCCAACAACACTTCCTCCAATCTCTACCAGCATTACTACGGGGTGCAGGCGGCCATGAACCGCGGCGGTGACGTCTGGAAGGCTTACAACAGGGCCTTCCGTGATTCCACCCTCGGCGCCCAGGCCTCCGACGGGAGCTTTATGCCCAACGGCTTCGGAGGTCCCGGCGGAGTGGTGCAGACCAGCCAGAACCGGCATGCCAACGATAGAATTTACCGCCAGTGCCTGGCTACGCTGATGCTGGAGGTGTATTACCGCTTCCTCCCCGGCACGGGGGAAGGCGCCAGGAATTTCTGAACCGCACGGCGCTCCCTCCACACAACGGGAAGAGAGCCGCCGGAGGCAGGCCCCGCACACGGGGGATACGCCTTCTTCCGGCGGCGCGCATGTTAAATCCTGACTTGACCGCGGCGTCTTCTCTTGTTATTCATACGGTTTCCATTTTCCAACGACGTGAATAACAATTCTTCCATCCTTTTCGGCCTTTTTGACGAATTTCTTTGGATCCGGTGCTCCGGACGCGGAAGTTTCGCCAACAGCCCGACCGTCAAATCCCTGGGGGATGATTACATCGCTTCCGGAGGACGCCTGATCGTCATTGACCTGGAAACCTGCTCCGGCATTGACTCCACCTTCATGGGCACTCTTGCGGGACTGTCGCGCCGGCTGCTGCCCATCGGCGGCTCCGTCCAGATCGCCTCCCCCAGCGAACGCTGCCTGAGCGCGCTGGAAAGCCTGGGACTGGACGCCCTGCTCAGCATTGAACCGCCTACAGCCCCCTGGAGGGGGAAAGTGGACCAGATACGCGCCAGCCTGGGCTCGGAGAACGCTCCCACCGTTCATCTGGATGCCAAGGACCAGACTCTGCACGTTCTCAACTCCCATCTGACCCTGAGCGAATTGAGCGAAGAGAACGAAGAAAAATTCCGCAACGTGACCGACTGCCTGAAGGAAGAACTGGAACGGCAGAAGGATAAATAACCTTCCCCCATCCAACATGGACATGCGCTCCATGGCCTCCCTGTACGGAGACGCCCGTTCCGCAGCAATGGAGGAAGGGGAAGGCGCCGTCAGGGAACCCGACTTTTCCCTCCCTGCCGGGCTTCCGGACGAGAGAACGCTCCAGCTTCTCCTGCTGGAAGGCGCATTTGGAACCTCCTTTACGGATGACCTGGGCAGGGAGGTCCGCATTCTGGACTTCGGTGACTGGAACAAATCCGCCGGACCGGATTTTCTAAACGCCAGGATCCGCATCAACGGCGTTCCGCAGGCGGGAGACATTGAACTGGACCCCGCTCCGGAAGACTGGGAACGCCACGGGCACGGCTCCAACCCGGCATTCAGCGGCGTCATCCTGCATCTCGCCTGCGCGCCCAGCCGCAGGGAATGGTTCACCCGCAACGCCAGGCACAAGCGCATCCCCCTGGCCGTCATTCCTCCCGCTGCGCTGGCGCGGGCAAAAACGGCCCCTTCCGGCAATGCCCCGGTGCGCCACTGCCGCCACGCCGACCTGTTAACCTCCATGCCTCCGGAGCTTCTGGAAACCCTCCTTGAGTCGGCAGCGGCCTACCGGTTCCGGAACAAGCACCGCCGCCATGCGGAACGCGCCAAATACGCAGGAGAAGAGCAAACCCTTTTTGAAAGCCTGGCGGAAACGCTGGGCTACCATGCCAACAAGGACGCCATGCTGCACCTGGCTTTGCGCGCCCCCCTGCGCGCCATCCGGGAATGCCCGGAGGCCCTCCTCTTCGGCACGGCGGGATTCCTGCTCCCCGTCCTGCCGGATTCCTGCACGGCGGAAGCCGTGGCTCATCATAAAAAACTCTGGACCCAATGGTGGCCCCTGCGGGAACAGTTTGAACTGGCGCCGGAGCGCTCCTTCCCCTGGACGTTCTCCGGCAGCAGGCCGGCCAACCATCCGCAGAGGCGCGCGGGGGCGCTGGCCGTCATCGCAGCGGATTTTGCCACGTTCAAGCGTCTTTGCCATTCCGGCCCTGCGGAAGAACTGGCGGACTATCTTTCCTCCCTCAGGCACCCCTACTGGAGCACCCATGTGACGCTGCCTTCCGCACCGTCCCCCCGCCCCATGGCCCTGATGGGCCGGGACAGAATTCTGGACTTTACCGTCAACCACCTTTTCCCGGCGAAAGGAGACGAACATGCGTGGCTGCATTACCTCTCCCTCCGGGCCGGACAGGCGGGAACAAAAGTGCTCTCCGTCCACCAATCCCTGCTGGGCGGCAGGCCGGACGCGAAAGCCTTTCTTGCGAAGGCGTGGCACCACCAGGCCCTGCTTCAAATTCACGAGGACCTGTGCTCCCTCCATTCCTGCACCGTCTGCTCGCTGATCGGGCGCATGGGAAAGAAATGAGCGTCTTGCGCCTCTTTCCATAAGCAGGCACGCCAATTCCTCCGGATATTCCCCGGAATGTCTCCCGCCGTCTTTCCGTTAAGAGAAAAAATCCTTTCTCCGGGCAGTACTCATTTCCGTGCCTTTCCGCTCTTTTTTGAACCAAACGCCGGTTTCTTCCCGCAGTGAAGCCGGAAAAATAAAAAACTTCCAGCCCCCATAAAGAGGGAGCTGGAAGCCATGGTCATTTTCCTGCCGGAGTTGAAACCGGGTACGGAATCGCCTCCTTTTACCTGGCAGCAGCCTGCGGAGCTTCCGCACCGGGTTTCAGCGGCAGGGTTTTCATGCGGGTCATCTTTCCGTTGACGCGCACGGGCAGCACCTTGGGCTGGTCGGAATACAGCTTCACGTTGCTCACCTTGCCGTTCTTCCAGGAGAAGTCCACCGTGACGTTGCCGCGGGCTTTTAGTCCCTTCACGGAGCCTTCAGGCCACGCCTCCACAGGGGAGGGCATGATGTCCAGGCCGCCGGCATGGGATTGCACCAGCATTTCACAAATGCCGCCCACAATCCCGAAGTTGCCGTCCATCTGCATGGGCGGGTGTGTGGTCAGCATGTTCGGCAGGGTGTTGAATTTCAGAAGTCCCTGCACCATTTCATGAGCCTTGTTCCCGTCGCCCAGGCGGGCCCACAGGGCGGTGCGCCACGGCCACGTCCAGGAACGGCGGCTGTCTCCGGTCGTGCCGCGCCATTCCAGGGAGAGGCGGGCGGCTTCCGCCAGCTTGGGCGTCTTGAGCTTGCTGATCTGGTTGCCGGGGAAAACGGCAAAGAGGTGGGACGTGTGGCGGTGGTCCGTCTTGGGGATGCGGTCAATCATCCATTCCTGAAGGTTCCCTTCCTTGCCTATCTTGTTGCCGGCCAGCCTCTTCAGCTTGCCTTCCAGGCTCTTGGCCCAGGAGGCGTCCTTGCCCAGGATGCGGGCGGCCTTGATGGTGTTGGTGAAGAGTTCCGCGATGAGCTGCTGGTCGTGCATCACGCCGTCTTCACGCGGGCCGTGCTCGGGAGACCAGCCGTTGGGGGCCACCAGGGTGCCGGCCTTTACGTCAGCCAGGTCCTTCTTCTCCTCTTCGTTCGGATCCTTGCCGTTCGTCTTGAAGCCTTCGCCCCTGGCGCCCAGCTCCTTCAAATGGTCTTCCCAGAAATGGCAGATTTCCTTCATCAGGGGATAGGCCTGCTTTTCCAGATATTTCCTGTCACCGGTGAACGCGTAATGTTCCCAGACATGCAGCGCATACCACGCCGCGCCGGGAATGTTCCACTGCCAGCCGTTGCCGCCGAAGATGTTCTGGGAGGTACGCACCGTCCAGCCGCGCACGGGCTTGCCGTCCTTGGTATTGAAACCCTTGTTGGCTTGGGAGACGTCCCGGCAGCCGGGCGCCATCGCTTCCACGTAATTGATCAGCGCCTCATGGCATTCGGAAAGATTGGCGGGTTCCGCACCCCAGTACGCCATCTGCACGTTGATGTTGTTATGGTAGTCACAGGCCCAGGGCGGATTGAGATAAACATTCCAGAGCCCCTGGAGGTTGGCCGGAAGCGTGCCGGGCCGGGAGCTGGACAGGAGCAGGTAACGGCCATACTGGAACATGGTTTCTTCCAGATCGGGATCAACCGGATTCTTCTTATAGGCTTCCAGCCGCTTTGGAATGGGCAGTTTGGCTACATCCGCCTCCGTCTTGCCGAAGTTGACCTTTACCCGGTCAAACATGGACTTGTACTGGGCGATGTGCGCCTGTTTCAGGGCGGCATAATCCGCAGAGGCCGCCTTGGCCGCATAACGGTCCAGCTTTTTGGCGGGGGCCTCTCCCTTCCAGTCCTTCTTATAGTCCATCAGGTAATCCGTCTCCATGGCGATGACGACCATGCAGGAATCCGCGTTCTTCACGGAAATCTTATCGTCCGCAGTGGAAAGCGTACCGCCTTTGGGACGGATCAGGACACGGCCTTCATAATTCATGCCGTTTTTCAGGGTTCCCTTCCAGGTGATGACGGGGCCCTTGGCGGAAATAGCCGATTCAAGCTGGCTGTTGATGGAAAAATCCGCGCTGAACTGGCCGGGCTTGCTGGCCTTGTACTCCAGCACCAGCACATTGGCGGGCGTGCTGGCGAACGCTTCGCGGTCATACGTCACGCCATCCGCCTTGTAATTCACCTTGTGGATGCCGTCCCGCAAATCCAGGGCGCGCGTAAAATCCTCCACGGAAACGGAGGCTGGCTGGTCCCCCTTTTTAAAGTCTACGAACAAATCGCCGAAAGGCAGGTAGTTGCCGAACTGGTTCGTCCCGGCATTGAGCCCGTAACCATACCCACCGCCGGGATTGGGGCCGCCGGACCACAGGCTGATTTCATTCAGGGCAAACCGCTCGCGGTTGGGCGCGCTGAAAATCATGGCCCCCACGCGGCCGTTGCCGATGGGATACCCTTCCGCTTCCCAAACGGCGGAAGGCTTCTTGTATTTGCCGAAATTACCGTCGGGGTTCTTGTCCTCCTGCGGATAAACAACTACGGCCGGTTCATCAGACCAGATCAGGTTGGAGGCGGAAGGCTTGTCCAGGGCCCCCCAACCCAGAGAAACGGAGCTCACCGCAACGGCAGATAGAAATAGAGATTGGAGATGCATGCTTTAATGAGGATGTCATATATTTACTGCCGCCGCAATCTCTATCTTTCAGCCTTTTCAACTTACCCTCACGGCATGACGCACCCCTTTCCGCCGTTCTTCCTCCTGACCCGGCGCCTGTTCCGCAAATGGTAGCGCGGACAGTAAATTTCCTTGTCTTTGAGGGGCGCGCGCCTACCGTAGGCAAGCATGTTTAAACGACTTCTCTCCGCATTTTTTTCCTTCGCCCTTCTCGGGACGGCTTCCGGAATATCTTCTGCCGGGGTCACCGTTCCGGACGTTCTGAAAGACCGGATTGCCCTGAAAAAAACGGCCCAGCAGCTCAACGTCGTTTACTTTCTGGGCAGTGACACGGAACCCGTTCCGGATTACGAACGGCGCCTCAGCGAACTGCTGCTTTACCTCCAGCAGTTTTACGGCAGGGAAATGCAGCGGCACGGCTACGGCGCGCGCTCCTTCGGCCTGGACATCAAATCCCCCGGCCGCGTGAACATCATTGAATACAAGGCCAAGAACCCGGCGGCGCACTATCCGTATGAAAACGGCGGCGGCTGGAAGGCCGCGCAGGAGCTTGAAGAATTTTTCAAGGCCAATCCGGACAGGAAAAAAAGCCAGCACACCCTGGTCATCATGCCTACCTGGAACGATGAAAAGAACGGCCCCGACAATCCCGGCGGCGTTCCCTTCTACGGCATGGGCCGCAATTGCTTTGCCCTGGATTATCCGGCCTTTGACATCAAGCACCTGGGCCAGAAAACCAGGGAAGGGCAGCTGCTGACCAAATGGTACGGCGGCCTGGCCCATGAGCTGGGCCACGGCCTCAACCTGCCCCATAACCACCAGACCGCCTCGGACGGCAAAAAGTACGGCACGGCCCTGATGGGCGCGGGAAACTACACGTTCGGCACCAGTCCCACCTTCCTGACCCCCGCCAGCTGCGCCCTGCTGGACGCCTGTGAAGTGTTCTCCGTCACTCCGGCACAGAAATTCTATGAAGGCAGGCCGGAGGTGGAAATCAAGGACACGGCCATTTCCTTCAAGGGAGACCAGATTCTCATCTCCGGAAGCTACAAGAGCCCCCAGACCGTCAAGGCGCTGAACGTCTACGTCCAGGACCCGCCCTATGCGGTCAACCAGGACTATGACGCCGTTTCCTTCTCCCAGCGCCTGGGGAAAAAGAGCGGCAAGTTTTCCATGAAGATTGACAAGAAGGAACTGGACGGGCTGACCAACAACGAATTCCGCATTTCCCTCATGTTCATCCTCGCCAACGGGCTGCACATGCAGAAGCATTTCACGTTCCACTGGGACGCCCTCCAGGATTACAGGGACGAACCCAAATCCTGAACCGGTTCCCCTCCCTTGGCGGATTGCCGCGGAGACGGCGGCATCCGCATCACGGGAAAGGGCTTATTCCTTCAAACTGGTGCGCCAGCCGGAAGCGTGCTGATAATAATAAACCGCCTCCTTTTCCAGCTCCTTCATCCGGGCATCCGGCTTCACAGGCTCCCCGTCACGGAAAAACTCCGCGCCGCGCTGGGGTTTAAGCACCACCATGTCCCTTCCCTTCAAGTAGCCGATGTACTGGTAATTGCTCACGAAATACCGGGACTGGTAGGAGGGTTTCAAGGCGTCCTTTCCATAAAACGCCGCATCATACGGCCATTTCAGCAGGCCGAGCAGGGTGGGCAGCACGTCAATCTGGCTGACAGGCGTCTCAATCCGTTCCGGCTTCAGCAGGGCCGGAGCGTAGAAAATGGAGAAAATGCGGTGCGTTTCCGGATTAAGCGTCTGTTTCCCGGCGCTGCCCGCGCCATGGTCCGCCACAAACACGAACAGCGTATTCTCAAACCACGGTTTGCTCCTGGCCTCCTCCACAAAGGCCCCCACGGCATAATCCGCGTACTTGACGGCGCCCATGCGCCCGGTATGGGAAGGAATGTCTATGCGCCCTTCCGGATAGGTATAGGGGCGGTGGTTGGACGTGGTGAACACCACCTGTAAAAAAGGAGAGCCGCTTTTGAAGGACTCATCCGCCTCACGCACGGCGCGGCGGAACAGGTCTTCATCACAGACGCCCCAGATGGTGGAATGGGTCACCTCTGAATCATCCATGGAATTGCGGTCCAGAACCTGGAAGCCGTTGTTCCCGAAGAAGTAATTCATGTTGTCAAAATACCCGTAGCCGCCGTAGATCCACTTGAGGTCATACCCCTTGTCCCTGAATATGGACCCGATGGTCTGCAAATGCTCATTCCCCTCCTGGCGGAGGATGGACATGCCGGGCAGCGGCGGTATGGACGTGCTGACCGCCTCCAGCCCGCGCACGGAGCGGGTGCCCGTGGCATAGGTATTCGGGAAGAAAATGCCCTCTTTGCCCAGACGGCTCAGGCACGGCGTGACATTCGCGCCGTCCTCCCGGCACTCGTTTAAAAACTCCGCCCCCATGCTCTCCATGACCACAACCACGACGTTGGGCCGGATGGCTTCCCCGGAGGGGCGCACCCGCCTCTTCACGCTGCCTGATGCGGCGTCAGGCACGGACGTGTCATCCGCCGTGAATTCCCGGGCCAGAAACGCCGCCGCATCCGCGTCCGGCAGCGTCTTGTAATAATCGCGGTAGTCCAGTTCATTCTTGAGAAAGGCGCTGAACAGGCTGTAAAGGCCGTCCTTGGCCATTTCCGAGTTATAGCGGTTGTTCACGGCATCCGCATCCTTGATGTCCACCAGCCAATACCCTCCCGTTATGCACGCCAGCAGGAACAGCACCACGCAGCCCCGCTTCCACCCCGCGGGAGCTTCCCCATGGCGGGGAACCAGAAAACGCTTCATCCCCCAGACGGCCAGGACGGATACAGCCAGAATGGCGATAAGAATCGGGATGATGGGGTAGGATTCATAAATATTCCCGATCACCTCCTTGGTATAAATCAGGTAATCCACCGCAATGAAATTGAAGCTGGCTTCAAACTCATTCCAGAAGAAGGCTTCCGCCACGTCCTCAAACAGGTTGGCGAGCACAAACAGGAAAAACCATGCGCAGGTGATCCACCGGTCCGCCTTTCCCCCCGCCCTACCGCGCGGCAGAATCCACAAATAAACGGCATAAGGGATGAGCCAGTAGCACATGGTGATGGAAAACTCCGTCACGAAAATGTATGCCGTCTTCAGAAGGGGAATGACCCCGAAATCCATGTTGCGGTATTCAAAAAACACCGTAAACAGGTTTTCCACCGCCTCAATACCGAACGCGAGCAGGAGGAACGGCCAAAACCTCCCCCAATAATAACGAATCATCGTCCCCGGAAATATGACAGACGGGGCATGCCGTCAATGCTCCATCACAGCATCACGCAAGTATGGCTGTCATTCCGCAGAGCGGCCGCCGGGCATCCGGACTCCCTTTACACCACATCCAGCGCGGCGTCCCAGTCCTTCCAGACAGGCTCCAGGCCCGCATTCCGGATGGCGCCGACCACCTGTTCCGGAGTGCGCTGGTCGGAAATCTCAAACTGCTCCGTTGCCTTGCAGCGCCCTTTCCGGTCCTCGGGAAGGTCCACCTGGTTTCCCCGCACCGTCAAATGGGCGGTGGCCGTTCCCACCCCCGTGTAGCCCCCCGGTTCCGTACGGGCAATGGCGGACATGTGGGTCATGCCCAGATGCATCAGGGCATCCCTCATCGGCGCGGGTTCACGGGTGCTGACGGACATGCCTATCCTGGGGAAGCAGATGCGCAGGGCGGCCATAAGCTGGACAAAATGGCGGTCGTCCAGCATCAGTTCCGGATCGGGTTCATACTCGTAATTCCCGGCGTAGGGACGCATGCGCGGGAACGCCACGGAAAGCGCGGACTTCCAGCAATGCTTCTGCAAATAGTCCAGATGGGCGGCGAGCGCCATGGCCTCCCGCCGCCAGGGGGACAGGCCGAACAGGGCGCCTATCTGAATGCGGCGGAAGCCGCCCTGGTAGGCGCGTTCCGGGCAATCCAGCCGCCAGTTGAAATTCTTCTTCATGCCCGCCGTATGCAGGGTTTCATACACCTCCCGGTTGTAGGTCTCCTGGTACACGGCCAGTTGTTCCGCCCCATGGTGGACGATTTCCGCATAGCGGTCGTCCGGAAGCGGTCCTATTTCCAGCCCCAGCGAGGGGATAAAGGAATGCAGCGCGTCCAGGCATTCCTGCATGTACCCGTCTGAAACGAACTTGGGATGCTCCCCGGCCACCAGCAGGATGCTGCGCAGGCCCAGCCCGTGCAGGTAGCGGGCCTCCTGCACCACTTCATCCACCGTAAGGGTGGTGCGGATGATGGGGTTGTCCCGGGAAAAACCGCAGTACTTGCAATTATTGATGCATTCGTTGGACAGGTAAATGGGGGCAAAGAGACGGATGGTCCGGCCGAAATGCAGGCGCGTCAGGCGGCGGCTCTCCTGCGCCATCGCCTCCAGGCGGGCGTCGTCCACCGGTTCCAGCAATGCCATGAAGCGGCGCACCAGGGAAGAGGGATGGTCCATCAGACCGTTTAATTCTTCAGAAAAGGACATAGGAAGATTAAATAAAATTTGAGAGAGCCGGCTGCCCAAGGCCATTTCCACGCCTGAACCGGAGAAGCCCAATTTGCCTCTTCCCTCACAAAGGATTCCATCTTTTACCGTGTCATTTCCCGGAGCGGAGCGCTCCATGAGGAAAGAAGGGCCCCTGCAAATCGTCGTGACAGACGGCCTCTCATGGACTAATCTGGCCTTATCCTCCCATGACCGCCACGCCGAACAGCCTTTTCCGCCATTATCTCGATTCCCTGATCCAGCAGGGAACAACGCGCACGAGCCTGACGGATGAAGCCAGAAACGTTCTCAGGACGTGGTACGTGACCGCCAAACAGGGAAGCCGCCCCGCCGCTGCCGTTCCCGCAGCTCCACCCTCTCCCCCCGTTTCTCCTGAACCGCCGCCCCAGGCGGAACCTGCCCCGGCCTCCGTATCTTCCGGGGCACCGGAACCGCCGGAGCTCTTTCCGGAGAGCCGGGAACCGGCCTCCACCGTCGCTCTCCCGGAAGGGACGATGGAAGACAAGCTGCAATACCTGCGGGATCTGGCGCAGAACTGGCAGCCGGCGCGGGAGCTCAATTCCCTGCGGGACACCATGGTCTTTGCCACGGGCAATCCCCATACGGAGCTCATGCTCATCGGGGAAGCGCCGGGCTATTATGAAGAAGTGCAGCAGGAGCCCTTTGTGGGCCGCGCCGGGGAAAAACTCAACCAGATATTGAAGGCCATGGGACTCTCCCGAGACATGGTCTACATCTCCAACATCGTCAAATTCCGTCCTGCGCTGCCTAACCAGCGGACCAACAACCGCGCCCCCACGCCGGAAGAAATTGAAGCCTGCCTGCCCATCATCATGAATGAAATCCAGGTCATCCAGCCGAAGATGATCGTAGCCCTGGGCGGGACAGCCGCCGTGGGGCTGCTGGGGATACAGGGTTCCGTCAGCTCCATGCGCGGCAGGTTCCACGACCTCAATGGCATTCCCGTGCGCGTTACCTACCATCCCAGCTACCTGTTGAGATCAGACAGCCCGCGGGAAAAACGCAAGGTCTGGGAAGACATGCTGGCCGTCATGGAACGCCTAGGCATGCCCATCTCGGAAAAACAGCGCGGCTACTTCCTGCCCAGGGAATAAAACCGGGAATTCCTGCATGCCGCCCTTCTCCCGCCACGGTAGCTGAACGGCTGTTTTTTCATGGAAAACCTGCGGAACGGTCCGTTCCCTTTTCAGCAATGCACGATCCGCTTTTTCCTTCCGTGTTCCGGCACTTCCCAGAACAGGCGTGCCCTGTCGCGGCTCACTCCCTCCATGTTCAGGTACCGCGCCCGCAGCAGGGAGGAGGAGCGGTGCCCCATCTCCATCTGAAGCAGGGGAAAATCCCGGAACCACTTGGCATGATAGGAAGCATAGGTATGCCTCAGAGCATCCGCGCTCCATTCCCCGAAGCGGTGATGCACGCCCCACCCGGCCTTTTTCCGGAGCAGCCTCCAGCGCACCGGCCAGTTGGGAGGGCATAGCAAGCCATCCCGCTCCCCTGCCCCGTATTCCGCCAGAAGCCGCCGGAGCACGGCATGAATGGTGACGTGCCGGGCTCCCCCCGTCTTACTGGCTACGGACCTTACGGAAATGACCCGTTCTTCCATATCCACGTCATTCCAGCGGAGACGCATCACTTCCCCCGGCCTGATGCCGGCATACAGCATGACCCAGACCGCCGGAGCGCAGTCACGGAATTCAGGAATTTCCACCACATCCCGGAGGCTTTTTATTTCTTCCGGGACCAGAACGGCGATGGTCCGTTCACGGAACGCAGGAGGTTCCACCCGGACAATGGGATTTTCCCCGCACCAGCCGCGCCGCAGGGAAAGGGACAGCACGCCGCTCATCACTGCACGGCCCTTGTAACGCTGTCTGCGGGAGGAAAACGCAGTTTCCAAAAAACGCGCGCAATGCTCCGGCGTCAGTTTCCGGACCGGAAAATCCTTCAATTCCGGACACCTCCGCATCAAGGCTCCGGTGAAATACCTGATATCACGCAGCGTTGTGGGACGAAGCCCGCGCTTCGCCCTCAGCGTCTCCTCCACGGCGGCGGAAAAGGAAACCGTCTTTTCCCCTTTCCTCAATTCCTCCGCTCCCAGGAAAATTGCCTTTCTGGCCCGGCGCATGCTGCGGCGCCCCCCGCACAGGCTCAGCAATTCCACGGCCAGACTGGCTGCATCCAGCATATTCAAACCGCTTCCTTTCAACAACATTTCCGCCGCCAAATATTTATTCCGGTTTTCTCCATGTTTCGCCATTCCGAACACCATGTTTTTGATATTAATGCATGATACATCACAGGATTGTTAATCCTGTTAGCAAGAAAAAAATTACAATATTTTCATCTATTAATCCCTTTTAACGGCCAATTTCTTATGTACAAATAAAAATCTATTTGTTAGATAAGCCGTGGATTCAATCTTCCGCCGCACAACGCGCCGTTCATGCGCCGGAGGCGGGAAAACGGACGGAATATATTCAGACGCACAGGATTAACAATCCTGTACATAGAAATTCAGCAGGGAAAAGGCACCCATTTCCACTTTTCTTTAAATTAATCTGAATATAACAAATCATGAATCTTCGTTTACCCCTCCCGCTGCGCCGGGCTCTGCTGGCAGCCATGTGCGTCCTTGGAAGCCAGGCCTTCGCCGCCGAATATACAGCTTCCACCCTGGAAGAATTCCAGGCCGCCTGGAACCAGATGGCCAATGGAGACACGCTGAACATTACCGGCTCCATCGATTTTGAAGGAATAGAATTGAGCGCATTGCCCGCAGACGCTGCCATCGTCCTCAAATCAGACGGGCATGGAAAAATCTCCAACTTCAACTACAAGGACATGTCCGCCGTGGAGATGCAGGATCTAAATGTGGACGGTGAAGGAACCGTCCGCGTGGGCAGCATGACGGAAGGAATGCTCAGCGGGCGGAGCGACGCCGGAAACACCCTTTCCATAGAAGACGGCTCCACCCTGGACGGCACATGGCTTGTCCTGGAAAACAACAAGCTGGTGGCGGGAGACGGAGCCATTCTCAACCGGAACGACGTCGTCACCAGCCACGCCACCTCCATAGAAACCAGACTGGACCCAGAAACAGGGGCCTTTATCTCCACGGTGGTCACTATCACACCGGGAGAAATTGCCATGGAGCTGGGAAAAGACGTCCAAATCAATGAAATGGATTTATCCATGAATGACGGAGTCCGCGGCCAAATTGTCTCCCATGGAGATATTGCCCTGGCTGATTCCACCCTCGTCTCCACAGGCGCCGTCAACACCACGTCCGTTTACGAAAACGAAGAGTCCGGCACTCTGATCGGCCAGTCGGAATCCGTGGGCGCCCGCGGAGGAATTGACTTCAGCGCGGGAGCCGTGACGATGACGGATACCGATCTGAGCACCGCAGGCGATGGAGACCGGTTCACGGGCGGCGAAATACTGCTGGGAAACAACAGCATCCTGAAAGCCACGGACCGGGCGGAAATTACGACGGGAGCCCTCGTCCTTTCCCATGGCATTACCAGAAAAGATGAAGACGGGGCCTACCTGCCGGGAACCAGCACGGAAGAATCCATGGGGCTGTATGGCGACATCGCCATCGGCAGCGGCAGCTCCATTGAAAATTATGACATGGACGCGAAAGGCTCCATCTTCATCGGAGAAGGGGCAAAGCTGGCATCCGTCACGCTGGATGCCGTATCCGTGGAACTGAATTCCTTCTCCATGGCTGAAGGGGAAGACGGAACCCGTACCGTCCGCATAACCACCGCAGTAGGAGACCAGGCCACCGTTTCCATCGGGGCCAATTCCACGCTGGACGACGTGGATATCTATGCGGAAGGCGGAGACATCTACATCGGCAGCAATACTGAAATCACCGGGGACAACGACCTTTCCGGCAGCCAGATGGCCGATATCTGGGCCGGGGATACGGTGGGAGCCATTGACGACGAAGGCGCCTCCTCCCGCGGAACCATCTCCTTTGAAGGAACGCTCAAGCAGAACGCGGACGGCGACTATGTGCTGGCCTCCGGCGAATACACGGAAGGAACTTATGGCGGGAACGTAGTCATTGGCGACAACGCTACGCTGACCATGACCACCGTAGCCGCGGAAAACACCATCATACTAGGGGACAACGTGACCTATCAGGGAACGGAAGAAGCGTCCGTCTACCACATGAGCGCCTTCAGCGATGCGGATAACAGCCTCGTCCACGCCAGCATCATTGACACGGATGAAAACGGAGACATCCTCAACGGAACCGTTACCGTTACGGAACGTGAAAACAAAATCACCACGGGCCGCAGCAACACGTTCATGAACAGCAAGGCCCCGGGCAGGTCCGCCGCCATGGATATTTCCAGAGGGGGCGCCCTCTACGCGCACGGAGACATTCTCATTGGAGAAAACAACCGCTTCATCGGCAATACGGCCGCCGGGTCCGGCGGAGCCGTCTTCGCCCAGAACAACATTGCCGAGGCCATCACCTATGAAAACGGGGAACGCACCTCCAAACTGACCACGGAAGTGCTGGATATCACGGTAGGGAACGGTTCCGTCTTCTCCGGCAACACGGCCGGGGCCAACGGCGGAGCCATCGCCTCCGAGCTGACGACCAATCTTGCAATGCAGGAGGGCGATAATGTGGACGACTTATTTGAAAATGAAGGCGCCAATATCTGGATAGGCAAAAATGTCACCTTCACGGACAACACCGCCGCCGGACTGGGAGGGGCCATCCATCTGATGGAAGACCGTCTTCTTCTGATTGGCTCCGGAGCCTTCTTTGACGGCAATATGGCCGGGGAAGAAGCCAACGACATTTTCGCCGAAGACGGCTCCGTCATCCTGGTGGACTCCGCCGCGGACGATGTCACCATCATCAACAGCGGGATTTCCGACGCGGACTACTACTCCCTTGACGGCGGTCCGTGGACGCGCGGTTCCGCCACGCTGGTGCAGACGGGCAGCGGCGACCTGCTCTACGGCGGCCGGGACACGGAAGACAACGGATTCGGAGGAACATTCATCCAGGATTCCGGAGCCGGTTCCCTGATCGTGGGCCATCTGGATGACACCATGGTCTTGGAAAGCGCGCAACTGGGCGTTAAAGACCTGACGGACTATGAAATCAACGGAGGAGGAGTTATTCTGACGGAGGATTCCACCCTGGCCGGCGACACGCTGGAACTCAACGGAAACGCCGTGATTGAAATGGGCGAGGGCTCTTCCCTCCTCCTCAATGGCATCACGTTCAACGGCCATTCCTCCATCAAGCTCTGGAATGCCGGTGAAACGGGCGACGGAAGGGACCTCACCCACACCGCAGCCGGAACTTCTTCCGTGGGCAACATCACCATCACCGGAGCCGATGTCAGCGAACTGCCCCTGTTCAACTCCGCCTTTGTCTCCACTAACGCCGCACTTCATGAAGACGGAACCATCCGGTTGACGCAGAACATGCACGGAGTAGCCGCCCCCATGCAGGGATATTCCGGAAACGTCTCCGGCGCGGCAGCCGGCATGGAACAGGCCCGGACGGGAGTCCGGGACGGTTCAGCCGCACACAGGTTCTTTGAAACCCTCCTGGGAACCTCCAGCGCGGACGCGGCGGCAGCCATGATTCAATCCGTCAGCGGTGAAACCGTGGTCAACGCGGCGTGGGCCTCCAATGACGCCCTCAAGGGCTTTGCCGCCCTGGGCAGGACGCAGGGAGCCATTTCCGCCGCACAGGGGCTGAACGCTCCGGCGGCGAAGCCGATCCAGTCCGCAGACGCGAAGGGCTCCCCCATCGCCATGGCGCCGGTGGCCTCAGGCCGCGGCTCCGTATGGGTGGGCGGACTGGGTTCCTGGACGAACCAGAGCGCACGGAGCGGCATCGACGGCTACAAATACGACGCAGGCGGCTATGCCGTGGGCGCGGACTGCAAGCTCTCCTCCTCCGCCCTGGCTGGGGTAGCCATCGGCCAGTCCTACGGAACCTTCCAGGACAAGGGAGGGTTGTCCAGCTATGACGCGGACTCCTTCATGGCCATGCTTTACGGCCGCTACACGCCCGCAGGGGCTTCCAAGCTGGCCCTGGACGGTTATGCCGCCTTCGGCACCACGTCCTTTGACGGAAAGGCCCGCATGGCGGACACCTCCGCCAGCGGGAAATTTGATTCCGACTCCTTCGGAGCCGCCGTCTATGCCACTTGGACGGAACAGCTCCGCAGCAAACTGGTCATCGCGCCGTTTGCCGGGCTGGAATTCATGACCGGGAAGACGGACAGCTTCTCCGAACACGGAGACCTGGCCCGGACCTTCAGCGGAGCACGCGCCCAGAACTGGACGCTGCCCGTAGGCGTCACTCTCTCCCGCACCTATGCGGCAGGCGCCAAAACCACGCTGACGCCCAGCGTGACGGTTGCCGTGGCGCAGGACCTCAGCCGCCTCAACCCCAAGGGAACCGTCAGCAGTGAGCTGGGAACCTGGACGGCGCGCGGCGTTAACGTAGGCCGCACCGCCCTGCGCGTCAACGCAGGGGTAAGCGCCGCCTTCGGCAGCAGATGGGGAGCCCGCATCGGGTACTCCCTGGAAAGCAGGGCCGGGCTGACGGCCCAGGGAATCAACGGCTCCGTCAGTTACTCATTCTAACGGGCGTTCCTATTCCAGTCTCCCCGGTTCCCCACGGGACCGGGGAGGCAATCCTCAACCCTTCTCTTCATGCCTTCTTCAACAATAATCCGCCCCATCCTGACGCTGGGCTGTGCGGTCCTGCTGGCCTCCTGCGGCGGCAGCTCCGGCAAATCGGACTCCTCCGGAGTCCAGCCCCCGCAAACACTGGAAACAGGCTCCGTCATCAGCATGACGGACGGCCATGGAGTCTCCTACAAAATCATCTCCCCCACTACGCTGGAAACGGGGAACGGCCGCTTTTCCGGAACGTACTCCTATGCGCCGGGTCCGGCTTCCGCCCGGTTCTCCATGACGCTGACTGACGGAGGGGAACATCCCTCCACCATCACCAGCTCCGGAGAAATGACCTTTACTTCCGCAACGGAGGGCTACTACTCGGCAACCAAATATGAATCCACCGTTCTCTCCCCGGAAGGAATGGGCGGCCCCTTCAAAATCTCCAAATAGAAAAATTTCCCGGGAAAGTATGAATTGTTGATTAGGAACCGCTTCCTGTTGAGGGAAGCGGTTCCGCTTTAACCGGACAGACCTTTTATGGCGGTCGCCTCCGGCATGAATGTACCGGCGTCCGCTCATTCCTGCCGGGCAGGCTAATCCGGCCATACCGCTTGCCAGCCGCCTGTGAACCGGAGGCAGGCATAAAAAAACCGCTTTCCCACCAGGGAAAGCGGCTGCCATTTAAAAGGGAGCCATTATTCCCCGCGCCGGAGAACGGCGCCATTGCTGGCATTCGTGGCGAGGTGGCGGTAACGGCTCAGCCAGGAGGAGGAAACCTTGTTGTACGTGGGCTGCCACTCCGCACGGCGGCGTGCAATCTCATCCTCGCTCAAATGGGCGTTCAGCGTACGGTCCGGAATGGAATACTCAATAATATCCCCGTTCCGCAACAGGCCGATCAGGCCGCCTTCCGCCGCTTCCGGGGAAATATGGCCGATGCAGGCTCCGTGGGTGGCTCCGGAAAAACGGCCGTCCGTGATAAGCGCCACTTCCGCGCCAAGGCCCTGCCCCATGATATAGGACGTGGGGGCCAGCATCTCCTGCATGCCGGGGCCGCCCTTGGGTCCCTCATTGCGGATGACGACCACATCGCCGGACTTCACCTTCCCGGCAAGGATGCCTTCGCAGGCTTCCTCCTGGGACTCGAAAATCACGGCGGGTCCGCGGAAGCTCATCATGTCCGGATGCACGCCGGCCTTCTTCACTACGGCGCCTTCCTGGGCCAGGTTGCCGAACAGGATCGCCAGGCCGCCGTCACGGGAATAAGCCTTTTCCAGCGGATGGATTACCGTTTCATCCGTAATGCCGCATCCTTCAACCGTTTCACCCAGCGTCTTTCCGCTCACGGTCATGGAATCCAGGTGGAGAGCCCCGGGAATCCTGGCGATCTCATGAATGATGGCGCTCACGCCGCCGGCGCGCAGGACATCCTGCATGTGGAAGCGGGAAGAGGGGGCCACCTTGCAGATATTCGGGGTGCGTTTGGAAATGTCATTGATGCGCTGGAGGTCATACTCCACGCCGGCTTCCCGGGCGATAGCCAGCGTATGAAGCACGGTATTGGAGCTGCCGCCCATCGCCATATCGATCGCAAAGGCATTGTCGATGGCGTCACGGTTCACGATGTCGCGCGGCAGGGGACCGTCCGCCTTCGCCATCTCCACGGCGCGGCGCGCGGTCTGCTTCCAGAACTCCTTGCGTTCCTCGGAAGTAGCCAGCAGGGAACCGTTGCCGGGAAGGGCCAGGCCGATTACCTCGCTCAGGCAATTCATGGAATTGGCCGTAAACATGCCGGAACAGGAACCGGCGCCGGGGCAGGCGCGGCATTCCAGGGAATGGAGTTCCTCCGCATTGATTTTGCCTGCCTTGAAGCGGGCGACGGCCTCAAACACGCTGTTCAGGTCCAGTACGGTGCCGTCCTCCGCCATGCCGGCGGCCATCGGGCCGCCGCTGCAGAAAATAGTGGGAATATTGCAGCGCAGGGCGCCCATGATCATGCCGGGAACAATCTTGTCGCAATTCGGAATGCAGATCATGGCGTCAAACGCGTGGGCGCTCAGCATCGTCTCCACGCTGTCCGCGATCAACTCACGGCTGGCCAGGGAAAACTTCATGCCGCCGTGGCCCATGGCAATGCCGTCACAAACGCCGGGCAGGTTGAACTCCACGGGAGTTCCTCCGGCCTTGCGCACTTCCTCCTTGATGAGGGCGGCTACCTTGTTCAGGTGGACATGGCCCGGAATCACCTCATTAAAGGAATTGCAAATGGCAATGAAAGGACGGCTTAAATCCTCATCCGTCATCCCCGTGGCACGCATCAGACTGCGGTGCGGCGCACGCTCGAACCCTGCTTTAACTCTATCGCTTCGCATAACAATATAACTGTTGCGGCACAAGTGTATCACATGACGCAGGGAAGAGAAGTTGAATCTAGGCCAGTCTTGCAAAACGGAAACGCCTCCGTTACAGTCTGTTTGCATAAGGAAAGACTTTAGCTGTCCGGAACACCCTTCCGGACGGGGAAATGTGAACGAATCGTCACATCTAATATCGGGACACCGCCCCTTCCTTCATCGTAAAAAACAGCCATGGCAACCATTCTTATCGCTGAAGACGATCACGCCATCTCAGACCTCGTGGCCTACAACCTGGAACGCGCAGGCCACACGCCCCTGGCGGCCTATGACGGCCTGACCGCGCTGGAAGTGGCGCGCAGGGACAGGCCGGAACTGATTCTGCTGGACCAGATGATGCCGGGCATGGACGGCCACGGCGTACTGAGAGAGCTGCGCCGGGACAGCCGCACGCAGAACATTCCCGTCATCTTCCTGACCGCCAAGGCCCAGGCGGAAGACCGCATCCAGGGACTGGAGCTGGGAGCGGACGACTATGTGACCAAGCCATTCAGCCCCAAGGAACTCGTGCTGCGCGTAGGCAGCGTGCTGAAACGGTGCGAACACACGCCGGGCAGCGTCATCGCGGAATACGGGCCCTTCACGTTTGACAAAAACGCCCTCAAATTCTACATCGACAAGGAGGAAGTGGACCTGACGGCCACGGAATTCAAGCTCATGATCTACATGATTGAACGGGAAGGCCAGACCCTGAACCGCAACGACCTGCTCAGCTGCGTGTGGGGATACAGCCACCAGGCCCAGAGCCGCACGCTGGACACGCACATGAAACGGCTGCGCCAGAAACTGGCACCCTATGCGGACTGCATTGAAACCGTCCGCAGCATCGGCTACCGCTTTACCCTGCCGGGGCGGCGTCCCCCGGAGGAAGAGGTCTAACGCTCCGGTTCCATGTCGGCCATCGACTACATCCTCATCATCCTTGTTCTGGCCTCCCTGTACCTGAACTGGCACCTGGTCCAGGTATGCCGGTCCGCCATGAAAGCCCGGAAAAAGGCCTTGCGGGACGCCCAACGCCTGCTGAAACGCGGAGAGGAAGCCCAGGAACAGGCCATCGTGGACAAACGGCGCTTTCTGGAAGCTCTGGGTGAGGCCTTCCTGCTCATCGGTCCCGCCGGGCACATCGTGCTGGCCAATACGCTGGCCAAAGAACTCTTTCAGGAAGAAAGGCTGGAAGGACGCAAAGTGGGAGCCCTGGTGTGCAACCAGGAACTGCTGGGGCATGTTCAGGAAGCCTTTGACACGGATGGCCCCGTCACCAAGGAATTTACGCTGAGCGCCGCCAACTCCCCCGGCGGAGTGCAAAACGGCATCACGGCGTGGCACCTGGACAGCGCCATCACGGACACCCCGATCAAGGAAAAACGCATCCTGCTGCGCAACGTCACGCAAAACTACCTCACCAACCAGATGCGCCGGGACTTCGTGGCGAACGCCTCCCACGAGCTGCGCACCCCGCTCACCATCATCGTGGGATATCTGGAAAACCTGATGGAAGACAATCTGATGGAGGAAAGCCCCGGACTGGCGCGCAAATTCATCGGCGTCATGCACCAGAACAGCCAGCGGCTCATGAACATCATTGAAGACATGCTCATGATCTCCAAGCTGGAATCAGGCCACAAGGCCATCCTGAAGGAACAATGGTTCCACCTCACCTCCTGCGTAGATGATGTCTTCTCCCGCCTGGACTCCATCCGGGAGAAAAAACAGGCCGCCCTGCACATGAACATTCCGCCGGACTGGGAACTCTACGGGGACCCCTTCTACTGGACGCAGGTTCTGTTCAACCTGGTGGAAAACGCTCTCAAGCAAAACACGGAACCGGGCCTTTCCGTCACTGTGGCCGCGGCCAGAACACCGGAAGCCTGCGTGATCACCGTCACGGACACGGGCGTAGGCATCCCCGCGGAAAGCCTTCCCTTCCTCTTTAACCGCTTCTACCGGGTGGAAACCCACCACTCCTCGGAAATCAAGGGAACGGGCCTGGGCCTTTCCATCGTCAAACGCGCCGTGGAGGCTCACGACGGCGCCATCACCGTCTCCAGCACTCCCCACCGGGAAACCGTCTTCACCATCACCATTCCTCTGAAACGGTTCCGGGAAGAAAAGGAGGCATAAGATTCCGATGCGGCACAGCCTGATATGATTGCTGTTGAATCCGGGAGAAAAAACAGACTCTCCAACCCGGCGGAATTGCTTCACGGTTCACGGAATGGGCGCGTGTTGCAGTTCCACTCTTTCTACACCAGGAGACAATTGAATTTTCTTTAACTGATGCTTCTTTTCATACTCTTTCATATAATCGGAAACATCAAAATTGACGATTAATTCCTCGTCATCTTTTTTCAAACTCACCCTCTCCAAAAACTTCTTATGGAAAATCCAGGTTTCCTTTCGGGTGATTTTATAACCCGGATACTTTTTTTCCAAATATTGCTCTTGCTGTTTCTGTACTTCTTCACGGGTGACAGCCTTTTTTAATACAATAGGCTTGCGTAAGGAAATCCCTTCCGGGAAATCCATCGGTTTCACGGATTTTAAGAATTTAGAGTTAGACTTCTTATTTTGTTTCTTAACTTTATCCATATACTCCGAGATGTTAAAATACAATGAAACTTTTGCGCTTCCTTCCTTCTCCCGGCATTCCAATTCAAGTACAGTATCTTGTCCTAAAATATAAATCATCGTATCTCCTATCTCATAAGAAGGAAGATGTTGTGATACATAATTCCGGCAATATTCATCAAGTTCTTTTCTTGATTTAACTCCTTTTACAGAAATGGGATTGGTCATTTCATAACCAATTCCCTCCAGTACAGAAATATTGCTTTCGACGGCATTTGAATCTGCAATGCCTGCAAAACAAAAAATCCAAGCATTAAATAGCATTAAATATTTCATAATTATTTACTGATGTTCTTTACATTGTTCCTTCAATTCTTTTTCCAAGCCACTAAGAATTTTTCTTTTAGCATTTAAAACGGCCGCTTTAGCACTTCTTACTCCAGCCGTCCCAACTTGATAATAGTCTATACCGTTATCCATCAAGTTATTCTGTTGTTTCAATTTCCATGCAGTAACAGGTTTATGATGGTGAAGAAATCTGTAAGCGTACACTAAATGGACATTTGCAAAAAATTTCCCATTTGAATTAATAAATGCCAACAATGAAATTGTATCCACTCTCACCGAAACGACAGATCCTAATTTTTCTTCCAGTAAATCTTTTGCAGCACTCTCCCAATCAATCTCCAATTCATCCTGGGAACCTGCTATGTTGGGAACCTCCGAACCAATAGGAGTGGTAAAAAACATGATACCTACTAATTCCACTCTACAAGGGTTGGTTGCATTCTTGGCAGGACCTACAGATAACATACTCAATACGAGTAAACTTGCCACCAGGTGTCATTTCATCAAAGCATATGATAGAGCAAAAAATAGATAATCCAAGAAAAAACCACTATACCTGGCAACATAAAATTAACAATAATTACATAGATACTTCTCTTCATCTACCAGACTATTGACCGTATAAGTTTGAATAATCTCAAACCATGTTGATCACCAACCAGTCCAGAAAAGACGATTATTCTATGTAGATAGAAAGAATCACGCTATTCAATATCCAGCCTGAGTCTCCGCATAACGAACCAGCGCTTTTTTGTCTCCCAGATGCTCGGCTACTTTCAGACCTATTTCCGCCATCTTCTTCCGTACGGAAGCTTTGTCTACTTCCTTCAACCATACCGTCAGGAAGGTATCGGCCCGGGCCGACAATTGCTTGTCTTTCCATAAATCAAGCACCTGCCCATAAAACCCTAGAAACTGCAATGCCGTTTTTTCATGACTCAAGAGCGAAGGAAGCGCCTTTTCCAGCACAGCGCAGGTTTGTACCCTCACCTTCCGGTCGATTTTGTTCTCTTGGTAAAATTTCAGCCAGTTTTTGAAAAAGATTCTCTTGGTTTTCACCCCATAAGGCAACTTTCCAGCCATATCCGGAATATCTTTCCGGGCTAAAGCACAGAAATTGCGCATATACGCGTCTACAGAATCCCATGATTCATTTTGCGCCAGCAATCTTGGATAAACGGCATAGCCATTCGCCTTTTTCCAATCAAGCCCCAGTTCATTCTTCATGAAATACTCCCACAGAGTGGGATTTCCGGGAAAAGCCTCCTTGAATTGTTCCAGCAAAGCCAATTTATCTTTCTCCGCCAGGCGGACATTCCTTCTCATCAAGGCCTGCCATGCGGGATAATTGGAGGCATTCCGTCTTAATGCCTCTTTCAGCAGTGCTTCCGCCTTCTGTGGATCGGCAGCCAGCAGGGATAAATAATAACAGAGATTGGATGCAGCGGCATCCTTCCCCTTCCAAAAACGGGGGAGCTCTGTAATCGTGGAAACGGAACCTTTCCACGGTCCTCCGGACCCGCCTTCCGACCATATCCAGCCATAAATGTTATTTCCTATCTTCCATTCTCCGTCTGCCCCCTTCCACACAAAGGCGCAATGCCCTGGCTGGCCGATCGTGTAGGAAGGAATCCCCTTCGCCTTCACAAACCCGGCCGCCCCTTTGGAAACGGCGCCGCACACACCCCCATACTCCACGTAAATTTGCAAAGAAATAGGTTTATGATCGTAGAACGCTCCACCGGCATGCACGCTGATTCCCTGCTTATTCTTCATCCGGTAGGGGATCAGACCGCAACAGGCATACCCTGCGTTCCCCGCCTTGATCTTCTTTTTGCCAGCCAGGTAATCCTGTGCCCAGGCAAGCTCCTCAATACTTTCCCTGCCCCGGAAAAGAATGCCGAATTCCCACGGTTCCAGCGTAATGAACTGCGGAAAAAGTTTTTTCTCCGCAAAAGACTTTTTGTAAAAATCATACCGGGCTTCGCATGCCTCCGGCTCCCGGGACGTAGAAATCAACGCCGCACCCAATGCCATGTTGAGGCCAACTCCGGAAAGCTCTTTCCCTTCCTTCACCCAGATATTCCGCAATACAGCCAGCGTATTCTTTCCCGAGGCCTTGGCAAACGCCAGTTTTTCAAACACCTCCGGGTGATTCAGCAACCATTGCACAAATTCCTTGTCCTTCAATTCATGAAGGATGTAAGTCCTTTCCTTCCCCACCAACGCAAAAAAATGGGCCATGTAGCAAGCCTGCGCCACCTCCCGGTCCTTCAACAGAGATTCCACGGAAAACGTTTTTTCCGCCTCCAATTTCTTTTGAACATATTGCCGGCACAGCCCGGCAATATTCCGCACATCCCCTCCTTCCACCTGCCATGCCAGGCGCTGATGGGACAAATCTCCAGCAACAACCGCTGGCAAGAAGAACAAATAGAGGAATAAGAGTTTAAACATAAATAGGCTAAATAAGAAAACTATCTATGAGGATATTTTTTACCAATTATTTTCTGCGCTTGGGAAAACCCTTGTACAAGTAGGAAGCTTGAGGAACTCGTCCAATTGTCCTATCCAATAAATCAGGAATTTCATCATCACCATATCCCGCCAATTTAAGATATCTTTTCACCTGTACAGCTTTAGTCGGATAAAATTGGACTAACATTCCTACAAAATCCTCTTCCATATTATTGATGATTGAATTCAATTTTCTTTGTCTCCCAATTCTAACATTCATGTAATTACAATATTTTGTAAATCTATCTCTATCCTGCCTAAGATCCATGTTATATAAATATAAAAATCTATTATATTTATATGTATAAAGAAAAAGAGGATTCAATTCTTGTCGAAATTGATTCAATATTATGGATGAATATAACAGAAACAATTCTCTCATCACAAGTGCCTCGTCATGAAGTTTTGTTCCGTTAGATTTTCTAATTTCTTTCGGAAAAAATGATAAAATCATTTTTTCCTTCACTTCATAATCAAGATCAGAATTTTCGCATAGCCATTCTCCGTTACCTTCTACAGTGTCATCAATAAAGGGAACTGCGGCAACCAAATAAAAAAGCCACATCCCTTTTTGCAAATCATTTTTTATATCAGGCAGTATTTTATTAGCTTGTTCATAAAATTTAAAAATATCCCCCTGCAGGGCTGATTTTTCAGCGTTTGATAGTAGGAGATATAATTTTTCATTAGTTTCATGAAGGAGAGGTTTTTTTAAAGAACTATCAAATATTTTGGCCTCGCTTACAGTCGAAAAAACTAAAATAAAACATGATAATATATATATTACTTTCATAACAGATTGTTTGACTAACTGAATTATTATACTTACAGATCAATCATCTCTCGTTCCTGTATCTATATGAATGGCGTCCCCTCCTGTACTTCTTTCAACAGAACATCCAAATTTACAAATTTTAACTTTGAAATTTTTCAACCCATCTATACGATTCCCATCATAACTTTCATCAAATGTTTGAATATACACTACATCATCGATTAAACAACAATCTTTCCCATTGACAACAGTGTAAAACCCGCAACGCCAAAAATAAAATAATGGCAATGGAAGATTTTGGAATAATAATATTGAATTTTCCCGATGTTCCTTCGGTGGATATACTCCAATTAAATCACTCATATGTCCATTATACTCATCAATTCGTTGTGGATTTGGATTAGGCATATGAGGAGCCAATCCTTCAGGAAGATCCTCAGGTTTATCCAATGATCTTTCTATAAAGTTTATATTTGAAAAGCTCACCGTCCGCGGCTGAAAGACTAAAGCTAAATGAGTGGAAGCCCCAACTTCATTCACTTTCCCATCACGGGGACCATCAGGACTCCGTTCAGAAAGATTTATCCCTTCTATTTTGTTTGGTACCAGAACATTAAATTTTTTTGGCTTGGGCTTATCGTCCAAATTAGTTTTAACTTCCACACTTACCTCTCCTTTGATAACAGGATCCTTTTTAGCCGTTAAAACAGCTTTAAATTTATCCTTTTCATTAATTGTTAGTATTGCCCATTTTTCACTTTGTTCGGAAAGTTTCCATTCTATCTCATCCTTATTAACAAGAGAAAGTAATTTTCCCTCCAACTCTAAATCCGCTTCTTCTCCAATTCCAATATCTTCTCGTTTTTGATCTTCCTCTCTATCCAGATCAAAGATCATACATTCAGCAGAATACTTGCGTGTCTTCGAACTGATATATAAATCCCTCCCTTCGTCCTCTAAATCTCCATCTTCTGCAAACCCTAAAGAAAATGCTCCAATTGCCATGAAGAAAAAATTTCCCCACATGAATAACTGTCCTGACCGTTTCATAGAAGTATAGGTTGTAATACGTATACAAAAAAATCAGAATTCAGGCAAAAAGTCAATGATTTTAGAATAAAATTGAGACAATATTGGATTCGCCAGGAATATGGGGACGAGAAAAAGGAGATTACCTTAGGCTGAAGAATATGATGCCCACATTAAGCAATCCGCAAAACCCCATCTCAATCCGCTTGATTACGATATTGATAAGCTCAATTCTAAATAAATTGACAGCATGACAGAGAGCGTTTGGCAGTTCATTGAATCTCTCCTATATTTCTCCAACAAAGCATTACAATTTCTTTTCCTAAAATGATTTGCTACGTTTAAACTCCTAAATTAGACCAGATAACTCTATTTTCATTTGTTTAAAGAAAAAGAAAAGATTTGTTCTTTACTGAACTCTATTACTTTCTTTAGATGTTTGCGTTTATGTTAGGAGTTGCTCAAAGTGAACTAGACTTTCTCCGAATTTCCCATGCTCAGTTCCACATCTAATCTTTCACTTCGGAACGATATAATCTGACAGCAATCGTGCGAAGGGGAATGGAGTGCGGGGGATGAGCGGAAAACCTTCTTTTACGGATTGGGAGGGAGACGACACCAGCATCGCTTCATCATCTTGACCTGTCCTTTTATTCCCTTATGCAGAGCACCATCAACCCGCATCACAAAACAATGGAATAAAGACACATGCTGTCTTTTTCTCTTCACTAAAGATATTGTTTTTGTGTTGGAAAGTTTCCTTTTAGCCAACGCTGATTCCATTGAAAAGAAAAACGGCGTCCTTCCGCTGGACGGAGGACGCCGGGATTTTCCGGAAATCGGATAGACTGCCAGTTTGAGCAGCGAAGCGCACAAACCTTAGGACTTGTAACGCAAACGCTTCTTGTGACGGTTCTGACGCATGCGCTTGCTGCGCTTATGCTTGTTGATTTTTGCTTTACGGCGTTTTTTGAGCGATCCCATGATTGTGGTTCGTTTGTTGTTTTACTGTGGTGAGAAAAAAGTTAATAGACCAGCTTGTTGAGCGGGTATTCAATGATGCCTTCCGCGCCGAGGGCCTTGAGCTGCGGAATGATATCCCGGACGACGGATTCGTCAATGACCGTTTCCACGGCCAGCCAGCCTTCTTCCGCCAGGTGGGAGATGGTGGGGCGGCGCAGGGACGGCAGGGCTTCCACGAGACCATTGAGGGAAGCGGCGGGGAGGTTCATTTTCAGACCCACTTTCCGGCGGGCTTCCAGAGCGCCCCTGAGCATCATGACCAGGCTTTCCAGCTTCTGCTTTTTCCATTCGTCCTGCATCGTTTCCCGGTTCGCGATGAACTGGGGATAGGAGGTCATCAAGGTGTCCACGATGCGGAGCTTGTTGGCCTTGATGGAGCTGCCCGTTTCCGTGATGTCCACAATGGCGTCCACCAGCTCCGGCACTTTCACTTCCGTAGCGCCCCAGGAGAATTCCACATGGGCCTTGATGCCCTTTTCCTGAAGCCAGCGTTCCGTGATGCCCACGCCTTCCGTGGCGATGCGCTTGCCCTGCAGGTCTTCCGCACAGGTGATAGGGGAGTTTTCCGGAACCACCAGCACCCAGCGGGTGGGCTTGGAAGTGGCCTTGGAGTATTGAAGGTCCGTCAGCACTTCCACGTCCGCGCGGTTTTCATAAATCCAGTCGCGTCCGGTGATGCCGCAGTCGATGAAACCGTCATTGACGTAACGGCCGATTTCCTGGGCGCGGATCAGGAAGAGTTCCAGATCGTCGTCGTCACAGGTCGGGCGGTACCCGCGGCTGGACACGTATACATTGTAGCCGGCCTTGCGGAACAATTCCACGGTGGAGTCCTGCAAACTGCCTTTGGGAAGTGCTATTTTGAGTTTCTTCGACATGATGGGACGGGAATGAAAACCCACGCGGGCCTCATTGTCAAGTTTAGAACCGAATCCGGCCCATTTTACCGGGCCATGAGCCGTTCAATGTCATCAGGCAGCAGCGGCACGTCCCCCAACAGGTCAATGTTTTCCTTTTCCCCGATCAGGATGTCGTTTTCCAGGCGGATGCCGATGCCTTCCTCCGCTATGTAGATGCCCGGCTCAATGGTGAAGACCATGCCCGGCAGCACGACGGGGTTGGTTTCCCCCACGTCGTGCACGTCCAGCCCCAGGAAGTGGGAGCAGCCGTGCATGTAGTATTTCCGCACGATGGGAGGATCGGACGGTTTTTCCGCCACCTGCGCGGGCGTGACAAGCCCCAGCTTGACGAGTTCTCCGGCAGCGAAGACGCGCACCAGGCGCTCATATTCCGATTTCAAGATGCCGGGCCTCAGGATGCTTTTGGCATAGGTCATCATGTTCAGCACGCTTTCATACACGGCGCGCTGGCGTGGGGTGAATTTTCCGTTCACGGGAACGGTGCGGGTCATGTCGGAGTTGTAGTTTCCGTATTCCGTGCCTATGTCCATGAGCACCAGGCCGCCGTCCTCGCACCTCTTGTCGTTCTGGATGTAGTGCAGCACGCAGGTGTCCTTTCCGGAGGCAATGATAGGAAGGAAGGAGAATTTGCGCGGCCCCCGGCTGATGAATTCGTTAGCCAGAAAGCCCTCGATCTGCCATTCCCCCACCCCCGGCCTGATGAACCGGAGCAGCGCCCGGAAGCCTTCATTGGTAATGTCACAAGCCTTCCTGAGCGCCTTGATTTCCTCCGGCTTTTTGATCTGGCGCATCTCCGCCATGATTTCATAAACGTTTTTCAGAACCGCATCCGGGAATTTTTCCTTCAGTTCCTTGGTCATGCGGGCATTGCGCGTTTCCACCGGGCAGGTGCAGCGCGGATGCTGGTTGGCTTCCACAAAGACCATGGTGGCGACCGGAACCAGGGTATCCAGCAGCGTATCATATTCATTGGTCCAACGCACGTCCCGGATGCCGCTCAATTCCCTCGCCTGATCCTGCGTGAGACGGGCTCCTTCCCAGATGGCGATCTGTTCATTCGTTTCACGCAACAGCAGGATTTCATCCCAGCCGTCCTCCCGGATGGTCATGATGAGGACGGTTTCCTCCTGGTCAATCCCGGTGAGGTAAAAGAGGTTGGCATTCTGGTGCAGGGCGAAGGTGCCGTCCGCATTCGTGGGGAACACGTCGTTGGCATGCAGGATCAGCATACTGCCGGCGGGCAGGCGGGAAGCCAGTTCCGCACGATTGCCGGCAAAAAAGGAGGAAGGTAGCGGCTCGTATCTCATACCGACAGCATGCCCCGCTTTTCCAGCTTGTCAATCATGCATCCGGACACAAAACGGCCTTCCTGCGGTTCATATTAAGTTCTTGCGGCCCGGCATTCTTTTGTTCATTCTGGGCTTTATGCTTTTCCGTGCTGTTTTTTCCGCCGCAGCTATTCTTTTCACGGGCGTTTCCTGCTCCGCCGGTCCTTACCGGCCCGTTTCCCCGCTCATTACTCATGCTGCGGAGCTGAAGGAGGCGCGCGGCAGCCTCGGCGGCGTCTGGTGCCATCCCTCCGCCGGGCAATTCCTCTGGAAACAGCAAAGGCGGCAGTACGTTTACATCGCCCCCGTGGAAATCAGCTCCATCCGGCAGCAGTTCCCGGAGGCTTCCCCCTACCTGGCGCGCGAATTCCGGGATTCCCTGCAAAAGGAGGTTCGCCTCTTGATTGACCGCAATAATGAGAAGCCCGGCAATCATGTCCGCTGGGTGCTGAGCGACCGCCCGCGCACGCCCGGCGTGAAGGTTTCCCTGGCGATCGTCCAATTAAAGCCCACGGACGTTGGGGGAAAAGTCGTGGCCCTGGGCGTGGGAATCGTCTCGCCGATTCCGGGCGTTTCCTTCATTATCAATCATTTCGCCTCTGGAGCGGTAGGGATTGAAGGCAACATCGTTTCCCTGGACAACGGGACGATCTTGAAGGAATTTTACGGGCGCAACAGGGATCCCATCAATATTTTTTCCTGCAACAGTTTTGAGGAGTTCGCCTGCGACAAGTACAACCTGGACCGTTTTGCCCGGCAGATTGCGGAAATTCTGGAGGAGGACCCTTCCCATTCCTGATTTCCCCCCGGCGGGGAAAACTCTTGATGACAATCGGGTCATGACTCGAACACCGGACATGCGGGCGCCGTCTTATCCTGCATGTACGGTGCTATTTCACGGCTCCTGCTGGCGCTGGGAACGGGATTGGTTTTTTCCTGTTCCAGTTCCCAGCACATGCCCGTTTCCCCCTTGATTACCCATCCTCTTCATGCGGATTCCAAACAGAGCTGCTTCCAGGGCGTCTGGTACAACCCCACAGAGCAGGCCATCTGGAATTCCCCGCGCCTGAAGGTGTATGTGGCCCCCATCAATATTGATTATATCAAGGCCAGATTCCCGAAGGAGGCCCCGGCCCTGGCGGAACAGTTCAGGACGGAGCTTCAGAAAGATATCCGCAGGGTGCTGGAGAATAAATCCAAACAGACCGGAGGAAGGATCAAGTGGCAGCTGGTTGACCGCCCCGCACCGGGCGGCGTGACTCTTTACATCGCCATGGTCAAGCTGAAGCCTACGGACGTAGGCGGCAATATCATGTCCGACCTGGTTTCCCTGGCGTCCCCCCTTCCGGGCACTTCCCTGATCCTCGGCAATTTCATGAGCGGGGACGTAGGCATTGAAGGGCGCCTGTCAGACATGCGCACGGGCACCAGCATCATGGAGTTCAAGGCCTACAATACGGACCCCATCACGCTGTTTTCCGTGAAGGAGTTCGAGCGCTTCGCCTTTGACCAGCAGAATTTGCAGCTTTTCGCCAGCGGAATTTCCGCCATTTTCAAGGGCGGACCTTCCAGTTATATTCCCAAGACGGGGGAAGTTGACCTGGACCCGTTTTAAGCGGCTTTTCCGGCTGATTCCTCCTTGTTCTTTTTTTCAGGATCATAGAAGGTGCATTCCTGCACCGTCTGCCTGGTTTTAAAGGCATAGACGAAGAAGGCGACGCCCACCAGCACGAGGAAGACGGAGAGGAACTGCCCGCGGGTCAATCCCATGGAGAAGGGGGAGTCCGGTTCCCGGTATTCCTCGCAAACGATTCTCCCGACAGCATAGAGAATGGCAAAGATGCCGCAGAACACGCCATTCCAGGCACGCGGGAATTTCACCCGGATGAACCACAGAACGGCAAAGAGAAGCACTCCTTCCGCAAATGCTTCATACAACTGGGAAGGATAGCGCGCATGGTCCTGCATCATCTGCCCCACGATTTCCTTGATGGCGGGCGTATCCCTCACCCGGTCGGTCACCCAGGCGGCAGTCATGCGGTCCGGCACGGTTATTCCGGAGAGGGAAAGCTTGTCCAGCAATCCGGGCGTTTCATAGATGCGGGAGGCCACGCGGACGAACAAGTCCGGGTCCTGGGACAGTTCCGCCGGAAAGATCATTCCCTGGGCGGATCCGGGCGATACAATGCGCCCGTACAGTTCCCCATTGATGAAGTTGGCCATGCGCCCGAAGAAGAGCCCTACGGGGGCCACAATGGCCAGCCCGTCCAGCAGGGCCACCCACTTGACGCGGTGCTTCCACGCGTAGTAGAACGTGTACAGCCCCACGCCGATCATTCCTCCGTGGCTGGCCATGCCCCCTTCCCATACCCGCAGGGCCATGAGCGGGTCCGCCAGGAACTGGGACCAGCCGTGGTTGGGTATCTGGTAAAAGAGCACGTATCCCAGCCGTCCGCCGATCAGGACGCCGAAGATCGCCACATAGGTGACAAAGTCCGCCAGCCTGTCCTGCGGAATGGGATACAGCTTCCGGCGGGACAGCCAGGAGAGCAGAAAGTATCCGCCGATGAAACCCATCAGGTAGGCCACGCCATACCAGCGCAGGGCAATGGAGTCCGTCACCTGCCAGATGACGGGGTCCAGGTCGTGTACGTAAGCGGTCAAATTCATGGGCGTTCCTTTCAGGGCAGATAATGGGTAAGGGCTTCCACGGCTTCACGGTCCAGGGCGCGCACCAGCGCCACCGTCAGTTCCACCGCCGCGCGGTAGTCCCGCAGGTCCAGCACGCCGTTATGGGCATGAATGTACCGGGTGGGTATTCCCAGCACGATCGTGGGAACTCCCCTGCCGGAGAGATGAAGGGCCGCCGCATCCGTTCCACCGGAACGGCGCACCGTCAGCTGGAAGGGGATGCCTGCATCCGCCGCCGTTTTCTCGGCCAGGGCGGCCAGACGGGGATTGGTGATGGCCGTAGGGTCAAACAACCTGATCTGCACGCCGCCGCCCAGGGCACCCTGGGAATCCGCCACGGTAAAACCGGGGGTATCGTCCGCGGGGGGGCCTTCCAGCACGATCACGCAATCCGGGCGCATGGCGACTCCGGCCGTCTTCGCGCCACGCGTCCCCACTTCCTCCTGCACCGTGGCGGCGGCAATCAGTGTATTGGGGTGTCCTTCCCGGCACAATGTCTTGAAGGCCTCTATCATCACGGAAAGGCCGGCACGGTTGTCAAAGGCCTTGCCCATGACCCGGAACGGATTTTCCAGAGGCGAGAATGCCGCGTCCGGCACCACGGGATCACCCAGATGAATGCCGAATTCATTTTTCACCTGTTCCGCGCTTTCAGCGCCCACGTCCACAAACAGGGCTTCCATGCTCATGACGCTGTTGCGCTGGCCTTCCGGCAGAAAATGGGGAGGCTTGGAACCGATCACCCCCTGAACGCTGCGGCCTGAACGCGTTTTCACCAGAACACGCTGGCTCAACAGGGTATGCGGCCACCAGCCGCCTATCCCCACCAGTTGAAGAAAGCCGTTTGCCGTGATGTTCTGTACCAGGAACCCGATTTCATCCATGTGGGCGGCCAGCATCACGCGGGGGCCTGAATCGCCATTGGTGCAGAACAGGCTTCCCGAACCGTCGGAGGAAAATTCCCCGCATCCTTCAAGTTCCTGCGCCACAAGGTTCCGTACTTCATCCTCATGCCCTGAAATACCGTGGGCTTCTGAAAACTTTTTCAGCAGATCCGAATCAATCGCCATGGGCCGAGCATGTGAAAACACCCCTTCCAGGTCAAGCCCGCAGCCATGCCGCATGATTTTTTCTTGACCGCACGGGGGGAACCTCCGGATTGAGCCTCATCCTGCGCAACACCCGTTACATGGAAAGAAACAAGAGATTTTTGCTAGCCACAGTTCGGTTTTTGGTGTAACTAATCAGGGAATCGAATTGTGCTATGAAATCCATCCTTAACACTATCACGGCCATGCTGGCTGCGGTGCTTTTCATTCCTGCGGCATCGGCGCAAACCACCAGCAATCCCAGAATGCAGGTGAAGGTCACGTTGGAAAAGCTGTCCCTGTACATGCGCCAGTCCCCCAATGTCATGACCCAGGACGACCCCCGGCCGCTCCCGAAGCCGAAGAGATGGGCGGATTTTGAAATGCCCTTCAAGGTGGAAGCCGCTCCCGTGCCCAAGTCCGGCTACATTGATTCCCTGACGTTCAAATTCTATATTGCCGTAGTCAACCCGGACCGTGCCCGCCAGTACCTGAAACTGTACAAGGAAGTAAAATACGTCAATGTTCCGGTAGGGGAAGCCACGTATGCCTCCGTCTATCTCTCCCCTTCTTCCGTCAAGCGCATCACCGGTTCGGAAGGCGGCAGGGGCAAGTGGGTGAAGTACCAGGGCGTGGTGGTGGAATACAATGGCAAAATCGTCGCCACTTATTCCTCCGAACGCGGCAAGATGGAAAAATGGTGGACCATCCAGTCCCCCAGCATCGTGGAAACCTCCTATTATCCCCTCCTGAACAAGGATGAAACGCCCTTCTCCGTGTACTGGTATGACCGTTATCCGGAAATCATGAGGCCCAACAGCCAGCAGGCGGCTCCCAGCCCGGCCCCGTTCGGCACGCCCACGGAAGCTCCGGCTGCGGACGGCGAATAAAGCCCCATCAACATTTTTCTCATCTCATTTTTTATTTAACAGAAATCACCCATGGCTAATTCACGACAAATCGTCGCATTAAACGTAGGTTCCCAGAGAGTTTCAATGGGCGTCTTTTCCAAGACCTCCAAAGACGCCCTTATCCTGGACCGCTATGCTACGCGCCTCGTAGTGCTGGACCCGTCGGCGGAAGGCTTGCGCCTGACGAAAATAGGGGAGGCAATCGCCGACCTCGTCCAGGAACTCAATGTCAAAGGCAGCGTTGCCAACTATTCCGTTTCCGGGCAATCCGTTTTCATCCGCTTCGTCAAGCTTCCGGCCCTGGACGATACCGATGTGGAACAGCTCATCCGCTTTGAAGCCCAGCAGCACGTCCCCTTCCCGCTGGATGAAGTGGTGTGGGACTACCACCTCCTCCCCGCCAAGGGCCTGGAACGGGAAGCCGTCCTTGTAGCCATCAAGGCGGAAGATCTGGATTCCCTTAATGACGAAATCGTCTCCCACAACCTTTCCACCGGCAAGGTGGACTGCGCGCTGACCTCCCTGTACAACGCGTATGTGGACAGCTACCCGGATGAAAAAGAGCCGGTGATGCTCATCGACATCGGCGCCAAGTCCACGGACCTGATTTACAGCGAACAGGGCCGCTTCTTCACCCGCAGCATTTCCGCGGGCGGCATCTTCGTCACTTCCGCCATCGCCCGGGAATTCAACGTTCCCTTCATGGAGGCGGAACGCCTGAAGACCACCAGCGGCCTCGTTTCCATGAGCAACGGACAGACGGAGGGGCTGGATCCCGCCACGGCCAACCTGGCTACCGTCATCCGCACGGCCATGACCAGGCTGGCTTCCGAAATCCAGCGCACCACCAACCATTACCGCGCCCAGATGAACGGAAGCGCTCCCGTGAAGGCCTACCTGTGCGGCGGCGGCGCGTCCCTGCCCTACACCAAGGAATTCCTGGAAGACAAGCTGGGCATTCCGATTTCCTTCTTCAACCCCATGCACAACGTGGGCGTGGGTTCCGGCGTGGACGTGAACACCATCTCCCGTGAAGCCTTTATCCTGGGCGGCCTGATCGGCACCGCCGTCAACGCCATCGGCAGGGCTTCCCTCAACATTGACCTGGAACCCACGGCAATTGCCAAAAAGCGCGCCAACCAGAAGAAGATGCCCGCCATCATCGCCGGAGCCGCCATCGCCGTTCTCGGCGCCGCAGCCTATGCCGTCACCGGATATATGGGCGTGCAGAAGGCGGAGGAAACCCTCGCCGGCGTGCACCCCACCGTCACCTCCATCAAGTCGGAGCAATCCGCCCTGCGCCAGAAGGAACAGGAGCTGAAAAAACTGGACGCCACCCTGGCCTCCTACCAACAGCTCACACTACAGCGCTACGGATATGCGGACATCATCAAGCACCTGCTGGAACAGTCGGAACACAAGGATTATCCCTACTGGTTCACGGACTTCGAACCGCTGGCCCACTTCAATCCGGAGGATACCACCCAGATCACAGGCTACTCCGTTATCAAGGATTCCTTCACGTCGGATAAAAACACGTCCCTGGTGGACGACATCAGGATGGAATCCTCCGCGAACACCTCCAGTGAAGATGAACCGTCCGTTTACAGCGTTAACGCCGTGCGCCTGACCGGGTTTGTCCGGCGCAGTCTGGGCGGCCAGAGAATCATCCAGGACCTTCAGGCAAAAATAGACGGGAACAAGGAATCCCTGTTCACCTTCAAGCCCGGAGACGTAAAGCTGGAAGCCCGCCAGATCATGGAGCTGGGAGCCAAGGACGCCAAGGTAGACGCAGCGGCAGGGGCCTTTGTCCCCTTCAAGCTGGTGCTTCCGTTAAAAACTCCCATTCCCGTGAACTTTAACAAATAAGATTACCCAACCCGAACAAGACATATTTTATGAGCAATTGGATTACAGACAACAAGCCCGCCGCCATGGTGGCGGGCGTGGGGCTTCTCTTATTCCTGGGGTTATCCGTAACTGGGTACATCGTCAATTCCAAACGCAGCGAGCTGGACAAGAAAATCAGCGTCGCCTCCAAGGAGATCAAATCCGCCAACGCCGCTGAAATCACGCCGAGCCGCGCATCCAATGAGGAGCTGGAAAAGGAACTGAACCGCTATGCTAAGGCGGTCACCAGCCTGGAAACGGCATACAAGCCCTTCCTTGCTTCCTCCGCGCTGGTTCCCACCACGCCCACGGCATTCCAGAATGAACTGAAAACGTTCAGGGACGCCCTGATCGCCTCCTGCAAGAAAAAGAACATCCTGATCACGGACACTTCCTCCTGGCTTGGCTTCCAGGTTTACAGCACCCAGGCTCCGTCCGTGCAGGCGGCCTCCACGCTGGGCTTTGAATTGAAAGCCGTCAACAGCCTCGTCAACAAGCTGACGGACTGCGGACTGTCCAAATTCATCAAGGTGTACCGTCCCCAGCTCCCCATTGAAAATCCGGCGAACAATCCGGAAGAGGACGCTGACGAGCCCAACCAGGCACCCTGGACTCCCATGCCCCTGGAAATCGCCTTCCAGGGCAACCGGGAAAGCGTGCTGAAAGCCATGAACGCTATTACGGACTCCCAGGATTACCTGTTCACGGTTAATTCCATCCGGATCCGCAACGAGCGTATGATGCCTCCCCCCATCGCCAATCCGGCAGCGGCCAAACCTGCCGCCGCCCAGCCCGCTGCGGGAGCGGCATCCCTGACGCCGGCTGATGAAGCGGCTGCGCCCGCAGCACCGGCCATCCAGCAACTCATCAAACCTTACATGGGCAAGGAGCAAATCTTTGTCCAGGTCTCCCTCAACCTGGTCCACTTCAACCAGCCCAAGGCACAGGAACCGTCTGAAGATTAATTACGGCAACCAACCGCAGCAAATACTTTCAACATGTCTGAAAAACAAAACTACGACAAAATCCTGCTGGCCTCCGGCATCGTCCTGGGCCTGGGGGTAGCCGTCTATGGTACGGTGACCCTTCTGGGACTGAATGACAAGTACAAGTTCACCACGCAGGTTTCGGAAAAGGCGATTGAACCTCCTCCCGGCATCAAGAAAGCCGCGGAAGTCAATCAGGAGCTTTCCGCCTCCCATGAGCTCAAGCCCATTGCGCAGGAAACGCAGCAGTACGTGGGCTTCGTAGCTCCCAATCTCTGGATCAAGGAAGGGGGAATGGAACCCTTTGACATTATTTCAGGACCTCCCATCCACGGCAACATCCCGAACAAATGGTTCCTGGACAACGGTCTGGAAAATGAGTTCGTTTACTCGGACGTCCTCACCCGGGACCCTGACAACGACGGATTCACCGTACAGGAGGAATATGAGGCTAAAACGCATCCCAATGATCCGAACAGCCACCCACCCCTCGTCAACAAGCTCTTTGTGGACGAAATCAAGCAGTTCGGCTTTTACCTGGCCTTCACGCAGTCGGACGGCAATGACTTCACCTTCAAGGGCATGAACCGCGCCAGGCAGGAGCTTTGGAGAAACATTGTCCAGCCCAACGGCAAGTTCGGCACCCGCAAGAACACGAAAGACGAACCCAGGTTCGAGCTTGTCAGCGTCGCCAGCAAGGAATTCAAGAACCCCAGCCTGGACATGGTGGAAACGGACGAGGAAGCCGTCGTCAAGGATTTAAAGCCGACCAAAAACGGCCAAACCTACACCATCAGGCGCGGCACAAAATACGTCATTCCAATCATTGATAAGAAAGTAAACCTTACTATCGCCGCCGGCCCCGAACGGGATACCAGCTTTGAAGTGGAGGAAGGCGCCGACTTCCAGATCCCGGGAGACACCAAACAGACCTATACGCTGAAAACCGTTGATAATGCTACGCAGACCGTAACCATTGCCAACAAAACCACTGGAGAACAAACAACACTGAGCAAGAAAAAATAGACCCGGATTTAAACTTTTCTGAAAAAAAAGCTTCACAAATCCGAAAAACATGTAAAAAGAAGAACCTAACTATGGACCACGCACCACTTTATCAACCGAAGCGTTCCCTGATCGCGCTGATGGCCATTGCTGCCTCCTGCCCGTTTGCGCAGGCTGGTGATGGCGGCGCCGTCGGAACCTCCAGTGCCTTGGGATCGTCCTACGCCGGACCGGGCAGTTACTACCAGTCCGATGCAGCGCGCATAGCCATGGCCCGCCGCGAAGCGCAGACCCAGGAAGCCATGCAGCTCCTTGCAGAAGGCCGCAACCTGTACCGCGAAGGCAAGTACAAGGAAGCCCTGGACAAATACAATGCCGCTTACAACATGCTGCCCTCCGCGCCGATCAACGACCAGCGCAAGGAAGCCATCGCCAACCACATTGGCGACGCCAGCATCGCCGTTGCTCAGGAATACATCAAAGTGGGCCGCTATGACGAAGCCGACAAGCTTCTCCAGGACGCCATCAAGCTCAATCCCCGGAGCGCCAAGCTTGCCAAGCAGACGCTCGAATACATGAAGGACCCGATTCGCACGAATCCGGCGCTTACACCCGAACACGTCAAGAACGTGGAAAAGGTGAACACCCTCCTTCACATGGCCTATGGTTACTATGACCTCGGCGACTACGACAAAGCCATCGCCGAATTCAACAAGGTTCTTTCCATTGACCCGTACAACGTGGCAGCCCGCCGCGGACAGGAAACGGTCAACCGCCGCAGAATGGCCTATTATGCGGCCGCCTACGACGAGACCCGCAGCACCATGCTTGCGGAAGTAGACAAAATGTGGGAACGCCCCATTCCGATGGAAGTCCCGACGGGAGCCGACGGAGCGGACAACGCCCCGATCACGGATGTCAACGGCGCCACGGCCAACCTGATGAAGCTCAAGAGCATCATCATCCCCTCCGTCTCCTTTGAAGACACCACCGTGGAAGACGCCATCGACTACCTGCGCAAGAAGTCCATCGAACTGGACCGTACGGTAGGCCCGAACGGCGAACGCGGCATCAACTTTGTTATCAACGACTCCCAGCCCGCAGCCGTTACTCCGACAGCTCCCGCAGCTGACGACGGCGGCTTCGGCGAGGAATCAACGGACGTCACGGAAGTCGCTCCGGTTGCCGCTCCGCAGGAAAGCATCCGCACCCGCAAGATCGGCCAGCTCAAGCTGACCAACGTTCCCATGCTGGAAGTGCTCCGCTTCATCTGCAGCAACGCCGGCCTGCGCCAGAAGGTGGAAGACTATGCCGTCACCATCCTTCCTGCCGGCGGCAATGACGTGGATCTCTACCAGCGCACCTTCTCCGTGCCTCCGGGCTTCCAGTCCGCTCTCCGCACCACCGTCGGCGACGGCGGCGGCGACGTCAGCGAAGACCCCTTCGGCGGCGGCGGTGAAAGCTCCTCCGGCCTCAAGCCCATGCCCTCCATCCGCAGCCTGCTGCAAAAGAGCGGCATCAGCTTCCCGGAAGGCGCCACGGCATTCCTTGTCAACGGCAACTCCTCCCTGGTCGTCCGCAATACCTCCGGCAACCTGGACCTGATCGAACAGCTCATTGAAAACACCCGCGGCGAATCCCAGCAGGTGCGCATCATGACCAAGTTCGTGGAAGTGACCCAGGAAAACACGGAAGAACTCGGCTTTGACTGGATCGTTACGCCGTTCTCCGTCAGCAACGACCGCAGCACCTTCCTGGGCGGCGGCACGAACTACGGCACCGGCCTCGTTCCTGATGACTTCACCCAGTCCCCTGGCGGCGTAAGCGGCTGGCCCGTGAACAACAACAGCACCAATACGGACGGCAACGGCCTGATCAACGGCCTCGCCACCGGCGGCAACCGCACGGGCGACTACGCCATTGCCAAGAACTCCGTGGACAACCTGCTGAACAGCACCAACCGCACTGAAGCCACCAAGAAGAATCCGGCTCCCGGCATCATGTCCCTGACGGGCATCTATGACGAAGGCGCCTTCCAGATGCTGATGCGCGGCCTGTCCCAGAAGAAGGGTTCCGACGTTCTCACCGCTCCCAGCGTGACCGCCAAGTCCGGTGAAACCGCCAAGATTGAAATCATCCGCGAATTCTGGTACCCCACCGAATACGAACCCCCGGAACTTCCCAACAACGTGAGCAGCTGGGGCGGCGGCAACTACAATAACCGGAACAACGTTCTGGATGACCTTGTAGGCACCGAAAACCAGGCCCAGGTCACCAGCTTCCCCGTCACTCCCGCCACTCCCGGCGTGTTTGAAATGAAGCCCGTCGGCGTGACCCTGGAAGTTGTGCCCACCATTGGTGACAACAAGTACATCATTGACCTCAACTTCAAGCCCAGCATCGTGGAATTTGAAGGCTTCGTGAACTACGGCAGCCCGATCCAGTCCACCGGCGTTGGTTCCGACGGCAAGCCGATGTCCCTGACTCTGACGGAAAACCGCATTGAGCAGCCCATCTTCTCCAAGCGTTCCGTTGAAACGTCCCTGTTCATCTACGACGGCCACACCGTGGCAATCGGTGGTTTGATCACGGAAAACGTGCAGACGGTGGAAGACAAGGTGCCGATCTTCGGTGACCTGCCTCTCATCGGACGCTTCTTCCGCAGCAACTCCGACAACCACATCAAGAAGAATCTGATGATCTTCGTGACGGGACAGATCATTGACGCCACGGGCCAGCCCGTACGCGGCAACGCCCTTCCCACCGCGGCCGCTCCGGAAAGCGCACTGCCTGCTTCCGAAGGCCTGCTGCCTCCCATGTAGGCGGCGTGCATAACGTCCATATTGGAGCGGGTGAAAGGGTGAACCTTTCACCCGCTCTTTATGTCCCATACATACCCGGTTTTTCCCTTCCCTCATGAAGACGCTGATCGTGACCGGCGGAATCGCCACCGGAAAGTCCACCGCCATCCGCCTGCTGATGGAGAAGGGGGGGCCGCGCCTGCGCCTTTTTGACTGTGATGCGGAGGCAGGCAGGCTGCTGGACGGCGGCAGGCTTAGGGAGAGGCTCTCCAGCGCCTTCGGACCCGCCAGCGTGGATGAAGACGGCCGCGCGGACAGGAACTTCCTGCGGGAGCTTGTCTTCCGGAATCCGGAAAGCCGCAGGACGCTGGAAGGAATCATTCACCCCCTGCTGCACCAAGAATGTCTTGCGCAAATGCGGGCGGCACGTCAGAATGCGGCGGTAGCCGGGTTTGTCATTGACGTGCCCCTGTTTTTTGAAACATCGGCGCGCTACCACCAGGATGCCGTGTGCGTGGTGGCCGTTTCCCGGGAAACGCAGAAGACCCGCCTGGCTCTCAGGAACGGATTCCGTGAGGACATGATTGAAGCCATTCTGGCGGCCCAGCGTCCTATCATGGAAAAAGTGGCCGCGGCCGATTTCGTCCTCTGGAACGAAGGACCGCCGGACCTGCTCCGCCAGCAAATCCAAAGACTCTACCAACATTTTTTTCATGACTGAAGAACTCGACAACAAGCCCCTCCCCTCCGGAGAGGATCCGCAGGCGGCTCCCCCCAAGCCCCTTCCCGCACCGGAAGGGATTTCTGAGGAACATCCGGCTGCCGCTCCGGAGGAAAACGCAGGGGATACGGCCTGCGCTCCGGCAGTCCCGGCCCGGTCGGAGGAAGCCTCCGCTCCCGTTCCGGAACAGATTGACATCAATGAACTGCGGGAACGCCCCCTGAACGATCTTCAGGAGATGGCGGAAAGCCTCCCTATCCGGAACGCGGCCTCCCTCACCAAGTCCCAACTGATTTTTGAGCTGGGAAAGCAGCTTCTGGCAAAGGGCCATGAAGTAGTCGTCTCCGGAGTCATGGAACAGGCCAAGGACAATTACGCCATGCTGAGGGATCCGGTCAAAAGCTTCCGCACCTCTCCGGATGATATTTACCTGGGCGGCAACCTCATTAAGCCCCTGCACCTCCGCGTAGGCCAGCAGATCAAGGTCAGGCTGCGCAAGCTGCGTCCCCATGACAAGTACCTTTCCGCCTCTTCCGTCATCAGCGTGGAAGGCATCCCCGCAGAAGAGTACCGGGCGCGCAGTGACTTTGAACGCCTCACCCCCCTCTTCCCGAAGGAACGCCTCCTTCTGGAAAACAAGGAGGTCAATTCCGCCGCCATGCGCGTGCTGGACCTCATGACCCCCTTCGGCAAAGGCCAGCGCGGCCTGATCGTGGCGCCCCCGCGCGGCGGCAAAACCGTTCTTCTGAAAACAATCGCCCGTTCCATCAGGGCCAATTATCCGGAAGTGGAATTGATCGTGCTGCTGCTGGACGAACGCCCGGAGGAAGTAACGGATTTTGAAGAAACCGTGGATGCTCCGGTGTACGCCTCCACCTTTGACGAGCCTTCCCGCCGCCACGCCCAGGTTTCCGACCTGGTCATTGAGAGAGCCAAGCGGCTGGTGGAAATGGGCAAGGACGTCGTCATCCTGCTGGACTCCCTTACCCGGCTGGCCCGCGGCTACAACGCCAACCAGACGGGGGGACGCATCATGTCCGGCGGCCTGGGTTCCAATGCGCTGGAAAAACCGCGCAAGTTCTTTTCCGCCGCGCGCAACGTGGAGGAAGGCGGCAGCCTGACCATCATCGCCACGTGCTTGGTGGATACGGAGTCCAGAATGGATGAAGTGATTTTTGAAGAATTCAAGGGAACGGGCAATTTGGAAATCCGGCTGGACCGGGAGCTTTCCGAACGGCGCATTTATCCGGCCATCTCCCTTTCCCAGAGCGGCACCCGCAATGACGACAGGCTGTACAACGAACAGGAGTTCGTCAAGATCATGCAGCTTCGCCGCCAGCTCGCCATGAAGCCGGGCTGGGAAGGCCTCCAGGCCCTCCTGCAAAATATCTCCAAGACACAGAACAATGCGGAACTCCTGCTGACAGGGCTGCGTTAAGGTTCACCTCCCTTTTTCCGTCTTTACCGCCTCCGTTCCCTCGCCGGGACGGAGGTTTTTTATGGAGATGTTCCCCGTCATTTCCGGATTCCGCGGCAATATCATGGACATCATGGACATCATGGACATCATGGACATCATGGACATCATGGACATCATGGACATCATGGACATCATGGACATCATGGACATCATGGATAGCATGGATAGCATGTTTGCCGGGAGCCGCTCCGCCCGGAACAAGGGGGTGGAGTGAACGGATTCTCCTCCGTCACGCGTCCAGTTGTACCCGGAAAATACGCATGGAGTTGCCCACCGCAAGCAGGCAGACGCCTACATCCGCCATGACGGCGGCCCACATACCGGCCAGCCCCAGAATACCCAGCACCATCACCAGCAGTTTGACGCCCAGGATGAGAACAATGTTCTGCACGATAATGCGCTCCGTCGCCCGTGACAGAACCATTCCCTGCGGAACGGCAACGGGGTCTCCTTTCATCACCACCACGTCCGCAGCCTGGAGAGCCGTATCAGACCCTACGCCGCCCATGGCTATGCCGATGTCCGCGGCAGCCAGGGAAGGAGCGTCATTCATGCCGTCCCCCACAAAGGCGAGCAGGCCTTCTTCCGGCTTCAGCCGGCGCACGTGCTCCAGCTTGCCGGCCGGCATCAGCCCGCTGAACACCTCGTCCAGCCCCAGCTTGCGCCCCACCTCCGCACCGGCGGAGGAGGAATCCCCCGTCAGCATCACCAGGTTGGAAACGCCCAGCCCCCTCAATTCCCGCACCGCCTGTTCCGCCCCCGGCTTGATCCGGTCAGACAGACGCAAACGTCCCAGCGGAACGCCGTCCAGAGCCACGTAAATGGTTACGCCGCGATCCTCTTCCTCCCCTGCCTCTACTCCCGCCTCCTGGAGAAAAGCCTTTTTCCCCACCAGCACAGCCTTCCCTTCCACACGGGCGGAAACGCCGCCCCCCGTTACTTCCACCAGCTCCGCCACACGGTCCGGGAACAGGCTGCCTTCATACGCCTTTACGATGGAACGCCCCAGCGGGTGGGAGGCGGAGCTTTCCGCGTGCGCCGCCCAGTACAGCAATTCCTCCGGCGTTACTCCGTCACGTGGAAGCACTTCATCCACGGAAAAGACGCCCTCCGTCAAGGTTCCGGTCTTGTCAAACACCACCGTCTTCACTTTCCGCAGGGCATCCAGGTAGTTGCTCCCTTTCAGCAGAATTCCCTGCCGCGCCGCCCGCCCTATCCCGGCAAAGAAGCCCAGCGGGATGGACAGCACCAGCGCACAGGGGCAGGAGATCACCAGCAGCACCAGCGCGCGGAACAGGCCGTCCGTCCAGCTTCCGCCCGTGACGAAGGGATAAAGCAGGAACACCAGAACGGCAATGGAGATCACCAGCGGCGTATAGATGCGTGAAAACGTGGACAGCCTTCCTTCCAGGGGGGATTTATGGCCGGAAGCGGCTTCCACCAGTTCCTGGACCCTCGCCAGGGCGGAATGCCGCCAGTCCCGGTCCGTGCGCACCTCCAGCACGCCCTGTCCGTTGATGTACCCGGCCAGCACGGTGCTTCCGGCCCCGGCCTCCACCGGAAGGGATTCACCGGTCATGGCGGAGGTATCCAGGACGGAATTCCCTTCCGTCACCGTGCCGTCCAGCGGGACACGCTCTCCGGGGCGCACTTCAATCACGGAACCGGGCCGGACCTCCGCGGGAGGAACGTCACGGACAGTGCCGCCCTCTCTCACATGGACGGATTCAGGCCTCAGGTTCATCAGTTCGCTCACGGACCGGCGGGAACTGCCCACCGCGCGCTCCTGGAGATATTCTCCCACGCGGTAGAAAAGCATCACCCCGACGGCTTCGGAATAATCCCCCAGGAACATCGCTCCCAGGGAGGCAATGCTCATCAGGAAATTTTCATCCATGGCACGCCCGTGCCTCAACCCCAGAAAAGCCGCCTTCAATACATCCCAGCCTATCAGCAGGTAGGCCGCCGCATATGCAGCCATGCCGCTCCAGGAATCGCTTCCCATCACCAGGGCGGCGACAAACAGAGCGATGCCCAGCACGGCGGGAACGGGCCTGATGGCGTCTCCGGAGCCGCAGCAGCTTCCTGAACAGCACCCTCCGGCGCAGCAGGAAGCTCCTTGTGAAAAATGTTCGTGGGGATGTTCCGTACTCATGACCTGTTCCGCTTGTACGCCTGCGTCTACGCTATGGCAAGCCCTATGTTAGTTCAATCTAACAAAGAGCTTTTGCTACTTCTTCTTTCTTAAAACGTTCCAGAACTCCCTGCCCCAGGAATTCGTCCATCGCCATGGCGCCGGCGCCCAGCAGCCCCGCTTCCGCGCCAAATCTGGCGGGCAGGATTTTCAGCTCCTCCATGTGCATGGGGAACAATTGCTCCCTGAGGTTCTTCAGCAGGGGCTTCATGAGCAGGTCTCCGGCCTTGGCTACCCCCCCGCCAATGATGAAGGCGTCCGGCACCAGCGTGTACATCAGGTTCATGATGAGACAGGCCAGCATTTCCGCCGTGTCCTCCCATAGCTGGAGGGCGATGGGACAGCCCGCGCGGGCGGCTTCGTCCAGGTCCCTGGGCGTGCATTCGTTCACGGTTTTGACGATTCCCGCCCCGGCATACCGTTTGACCGCCTCCGCCGCCAGTTCGTTGTTGCCGATGTATTCTTCAATGGCTCCCCGGTTGCCGAACGGGCCGGGCTTGCCCTGGTAATGGATGCTCGTCTGGCCCAGCTCCCCGGTGGAAAGCCGTTTCCCCCGGAGGATGCGGTCATTCACCACAATGCCGCCGCCAATGCCCGTCCCCATGGTCAGGCACACCAGGCTGGACATGCCGCGCCCGGCGCCCAGCTTCCATTCCGCATACGCCATGCAGTTGGCGTCATTGTCCAGCACGACGGGGAGGCCCAGCGCCTGCTCCATCAGCTCCTTCACCGGAACTTCATGGTCCCATACCCGGACATTGGTAAGCTGGTAAAGAGTCCCCCTGTAGTAATCGCACCATCCCGGCATCCCCATGCCCATCACGCAGGCGGACGGGAATTGCCCGCGCAGGTTCAGGGCCGCCGCAATCATGGCCTCAATAATCGCCTGGGGACTTTCAAACATGGCGGTGGGAATGCGGTCCGCTGTCGCCAGAATACGGTCCCCCGCCGTCACGCCCATTTTGATGCTCGTACCGCCGAAGTCCACGGCCAATGTGCAGGGTTCTGAAAAGCTCATGGTTCATACTTATGCCACGCACCCCCTGGAATCAACGCAAAAACGCATTCACACCCATCCCTTTCCGCGGCATGCCGAACTTCTTGTATAAAATACAATAAATATCCTCCAGAAAGGGCTTGCCAGGGATGCGCCGTCCAGTCCATGATAGGCGCCGTGATGATGGAAATGCCCGGTTCGGACGAATGGTTCATGCGCCAAGCCATGAAAGAATCCAGAAAAGCCCTGGTGAAGGGGGAGGTGCCCATCGGGGCCATCGTGGTGAAAGACGGCCGCGTGATCGGCCGGGGCTGGAACCAGGTGGAGGCCCTCAAGGACGCCACGGCCCATGCGGAGATGATCGCCCTGACGGCAGCCCAGGAGGCGCTGGGCGACTGGCGGCTGGAAGGCTGCACCCTGTACGTCACCAAGGAACCGTGCCCCATGTGCGCGGGGGCCATCGTCCACTGCCGCCCGGACCGGGTGGTCTTCGGCTGTCCGGACGCCAGGACCGGAGCCGCGGGAGGCTGGATCAACCTGCTGGATTCCAACCCTCCCCTCAACCACAAGTGCGAGGTGCGTCCCGGCGTTCTGGGGGACGAATGCCTGCACCACCTCCAGGAATTTTTCCGTGCGGCGCGGCTGGCGGCCAAAGAACGGAAGAAGCTGGCTGCGGACTCCCCCGCAATCCCGGATGAAAACGGGGAAGACGGCCCCGAATAAAGCACTTTGCATTTGCCAAAGCAGCGGACTCACGGCAAGCTAGCGGGGCTATGGAACACCGGAACGACAACGAGACTGCGGAAGGGACGGAACGCAAGCCGTCCTGGATCAAGGTGCGCCTGCCCAACGGCCGGGAATTCTGGGACGTCAAGCAGCTTGTGGAAGGCAAGCACCTGTTCACCGTCTGTGAAGAAGCCCACTGCCCCAACCGCTACGAATGCTGGAACCAGGGCACGGCCACTTTCATGATCGCCGGGGAGCGGTGCACGCGCGCCTGCGCCTATTGCGCCGTAAAAACCGCCAAGCCCTTTCCGCTGGACCCGGAGGAGCCGCAGCACGTGGCGGACGCCGTCGTGCACATGAAGCTGCGCCACGCCGTCATTACCATGGTCACCCGGGACGACCTTCCGGACGGAGCCGCCGCCCACTTCGCCCAAGTAATCCGGGCCGTCAGAAAAGCCAGTCCCTCCACCATCATTGAGGTGCTGGCCTCGGACCTGAATGAGAAGCCCTCCTCCATCCGGACGCTGATGGCGGCACGCCCCCACATCTTCGGCCACAATCTGGAAACGGTGGAACGCCTGACGCCCATCGTGCGCTTCCGCGCCCAGTACCAGCGCTCCCTGCGCGTCCTCCGGATGGCGCTGGACTGCGTAGACGGCAAGGTTTCCACCAAAAGCGGCATCATGCTGGGCCTGGGAGAGACGGAAGACGAGCTTTTCCGGTCCATGGACGACCTGCTGGAGCACGGCGTCACGGTGCTGACGCTGGGGCAGTACCTGCGCCCCTCCCGCAACCACCTGCCGGTGGTCAAATACATCCATCCGGACGACTTCGTCCGTTATGAGGAGGTCGCGCGAGCCAAGGGCTTCAGGCACGTGGCGTCCGGGCCGCTGGTCCGCAGCTCCTACCATGCCGCCAATTTCACCCCGGAAGCGGACGTGCTGGAGGCCATTAACGAAGATTTGAGAAAGGCCGGCGAACTTTAGAATAAATCTTGATATATTAACCCTTCCCTTTTACCATACAGGCAATTCCACGTCATTGAGAATCTCATGAGCAAAACACGTTCCTTCATCACGGCCGGGGCCATTCTGGGCGGCACGGTCATCGTGACGGCGGCAGTCGCGCCCCTGTTCCTGCCGAACCAGAATATCAAGCCCCTGACATCCGCCCAGGCGGCGGAAATCACCGCACATACCATGAACTCCAAGTGTGCGGACTGCCATAAGCCCGGCACCCACATTTCCGAATTGGTGAACACCCTTTCCGGCGGCCTGCTGGCGCGCCACATCCGGGACGGACAGCGTAGCTACAACATGGATGAACCGCCCACTGCCGTGACCCTTTCCAAACTGGAACACGTGCTCCAGATCAATTCCATGCCACCCACCTCCTACACCATGGTGCACTGGGGCAGCACGCTCACCCTTCCGGAAAAAGCAGCCATGCTCCAGTGGGTCAAGGATGAACGCCTGAAAATCTTCGGCGACATGGTGGGCAAGGAGTACGCCATCACCGCCATCTCCCCCATTCCAGACGCCCTTCCCACGGATCCGGCCAAGGTGGCCCTGGGCTACAAGCTGTTCCATGACGTGCGCCTCTCCACAGACAATACCGTTTCCTGCGCTTCCTGCCACTCCCTGGAGAAGGCCGGCACGGACAACCTGGCCACCTCCACCGGAGTCCGCGGCCAGAAGGGCGGCATCAACGCCCCCACCGTCTTCAACGCCGCCTTCCACACCAAGCAGTTCTGGGACGGACGCGCCGCCAACCTCCAGGAACAGGCGGGCGGACCTCCCCTGAACCCGGTGGAAATGGGTTACGAACATCCGGACGACTGGAACCAGATCGCCGCCAAGCTGAACCAGGACACCGTGTTTGCCGCGGAATTCAGGAAGGTTTATCCCCAGGGCTTCAACGGAGAAACCATCACAAACGCCATCGCGGAATATGAAAAGACCCTCATCACGCCGAACAGCCCGTTCGACCGTTATTTGAAGGGTGATGAAAACGCCATCAGCGAGAATGCCAAGAAGGGCTACAGGCTCTTCCTCAAGCTCGGTTGCCAGACCTGCCACACCGGCCCCGCCATGGGCGGCCAGTCCTTTGAATACGCCGACCTCAAGGGAGACTTCTTTGCCGGACGCGCCAAGACCAATGACGACAACGGCCTGATGAACTTTTCCAAGAAGGAATCAGACAGGCACAGGTTCCGCGTTCCCACCCTCCGCAACGTGGAGCTTACCTGGCCGTACATGCATGACGCCTCCGCCCAGACGCTGGAGGAAGCCATCACCAAGATGTACCACTACCAGCTCGGCTACGACAAATTGGACAAGAAGGAGGTGAGCCTGCTGGTGGCCTTCCTGAAAACCCTGACCGGGGAATACAACGGCAAGCCCGTCCAGGGCGAAGTCTGCCCCGCCTCCTGAGCCAGAGGAAAGCATTTTTTCCAGCCGCGCCATGAACCTTCATGGCGCGGCTTTTTTGTATTCCCCCTTCCGGCTTATTTCCGGAAAACCCCCGTTTCCGGCTTTTCCTCCGCGTCATACTTAGATTAGACTAATGGGTAAATGATTCATGATGAATAATTTTTATCCAAATTGAAAACACAGGCGCATAATATCATTGACTTACTAGTTTGATGAAACTAACTTTCTCCCGGATTTGATTCATACACACACCATGCCACTCTCCATGCTCAACATCGGCGATATTCGCCAGGTTAACAAAATTCATGGCAGGGATGAAACCCGGCGTTTTCTGGAAAGCCTGGGCTTCGTTGCCGGCAGCACGGTTTCCATCGTTTCTGAAAACGGCGGAAACTTCATCGTCAATGTCAAGGGGTCCCGGATAGCTCTCAGCAAGGCTCTTGCGTGCAAGATATTCGTGGCCTGAACCTTCTCATCCAACAATCAGCCATCATTCTATGACCAAACACCGTACATTAAGAGACGCCCTGATCGGGGAAACCGTGACCGTCGGGAAACTGGCGGGGGAAGGCCCGGTCAGAAGGCGCATCATGGACATGGGAGTCACCAAGGGAACGCAGATTTTCATCCGCAAAGTCGCCCCCTTGGGAGATCCCATTGAAGTTACTGTCCGCGGCTACGAACTCTCCATCCGCAAATCGGAAGCCGAGAACATCCATATCCATTGATTCCGCCCTTATTACCGCACGTTTCCTGACCTGACAGCAAGACGGCGCACCCATACATCAAGACAAGGAAACATCCATGAGCAACATTACCATCGCCCTGGCGGGCAATCCCAACTGCGGAAAAACCACTCTCTTCAACGCCCTGACAGGCGCCAGCCAGTACGTCGGGAACTGGCCCGGCGTTACTGTGGAAAAAAAGGAAGGCCGCCTGAAAGGCCACAAGAACATCATCATTGAAGACCTTCCGGGCATTTATTCTCTTTCCCCCTACACCCTGGAGGAAGTCGTCAGCCGGAATTACCTGGTCACGGACCATCCCTCCCTCATCCTGAACCTGGTTGACGGCAGCAACCTGGAACGCAATCTTTACCTCACCACCCAGCTTTGCGAGCTGGGCGTTCCCGTCATCATCGCCCTGAACATGATGGACATTGTCCGGAAGCGCGGCGACCGCATTGACACGGAAAAGCTTTCCCGGGATCTCGGCTGCCAGGTGCTGGAAATCAGCGCCCTGAAAGGGACCGGAATCCGTGAACTGGTGGACGCCGTCGTAAAAACGGCCACCTCGGAGGATGCCCGGGCCCCGCGCGCCGTGCACTTCCCGGACCGTCTGGAAAAAGCCATCGGGGAAATAGGGGAAATAATCACCGGCAAATGCCTGGACCAGCAGAAAAAATGGTTTGCCGTCAAGGTTTTTGAAAGGGACCAGAAAGTCGCGGACCAGCTCGCGCTCACCTCTGAGGAGCAGTCCCGCATCAACGGGATCATTGAAGCCATGGAACAGGAGATGGATGACGACAGCGAATCCATCATCACCAACGAGCGCTACAATTCCATTTCACGCATTACCGCGGATTCCGTCGTCAAGGCCGGCATCGGCAGCCTGACGGGCAGCGACAGGATCGACCGCATCATCACCAACCGCTGGCTGGGCCTCCCCATCTTTGCCGTCGTCATGTGGGCGGTGTATTACATTTCCATCCAGACGGTGGGCGCATGGGGAACGGACTGGGCCAATGACACCTTCTTCGGGGAATGGGTTCCGGAATGGGTGGGCGGCCTGCTGGAAAGCGCCAACTGCGCCCCGTGGCTGGAAAGCCTGATTCAGGACGGCGTGATTGCCGGCGTGGGGGCCGTCCTAGGCTTCCTGCCGCAGATGGCGGTGCTGTTCCTGTGCCTGGGTATTCTGGAAGATTGCGGCTACATGGCCCGCGTGGCCTTCATCATGGACCGCATTTTCCGCAAATTCGGCCTTTCCGGGAAGTCCTTCATCCCCATGCTCGTTTCCATGGGCTGCGGCGTTCCGGGCATCATGGCCACCCGCACCATTGAGAATGAAAAGGACAGGCGCATGACCATCATGACCACCACGTTCATTCCATGCGGAGCTAAAACGCCCATCATCGCCCTGATTGCAGGCGCCTTCTTCCCGGAAAATTCCTGGGTGGCCCCGGGAGCCTACTTCATCGGGGTGGGCGCCATCATCCTTTCCGGCCTCATTCTGAAAAAGACCGCCATGTTCTCCGGGGATCCCACCCCCTTCGTCATGGAACTTCCCATTTACCACGTTCCCGCCTGGAAGAACGTCATCATCCACGCGTGGGAACGCTGCAAGGCCTTCGTGCAAAAAGCCGGGACGGTTATCTTCGTTTCCAGCGCCCTGATCTGGTTCCTTTCCAGCTACAACTGGAAGGTTGATTCCGTGGAGCAGAATGACAGCATGCTGGCTTCCATCGGCAACGTGGCCGCACCCGTCTTCCAGCCGCTGGGCTGGGGCGAATGGAAACCTACCATGGCCACCATCACCGGACTGATTGCCAAGGAAAACGTGGTCGGCACCTTCGGCGTCCTGTATGCGGACGGCAGTTCCGGGGAAGAGGCGGAGGAAGAACCCGCCGAAACGCAGGAAATGTCCCCCGCCGGCCAGGAGCTCCAGGCATCCCTGGAGGGCGCCTCTGAAGAAGCTGCCGCCGAGGAAGCCGCCGCTGAAGAGGAGGAAGATGAAGACGCTGAAATCAGGGAAACCGGGGACCGCCTGGTCCAGGCGGGAGCCTTCACGTTCCTGAGCGCCTTCTCCTTCATGATTTTCAACCTTCTCTGCGCCCCCTGCTTTGCCGCCATGGGAGCCATCAGAAGGGAAATGAACAGCGCCAAATGGACTTTCTTCGCCATCGGCTACATGTGCGCCCTGGCGTACTGCCTGGCCTTCCTGATTTACCAGATGGGAGCATGGCTTTATGCGGAAGCTTCCTTCGGCATCGGGCAGGGGCTCGCCGTATTGCTCCTGCTGGGCCTCATTTACCTGGTGGTGAAGAAACCCTCCGCATCCTCCAAATAACCCTCATACCCACTCCTAACCCCCTCACCAACATGGGAACATATATCATTGCCACCCTCCTTTTCCTGGCCCTGGCCTACGCGCTGTATAAAACGTTCAGCAAGCGCGGCAAGTGCTGCGGCAACTGTGACGGGTGCGGCAGCGGCGGCGGTTGCTGCGGAGGCCACCATCACGACGACGATCAAGAAAAACAGGACTGAGCCCAGTCTCAGCCCTTTCTTTCAGAACCTGCAGACCGCCCGCGGTTTGCAGGTTCTTTCCTTCTGCGCATGCCGCATGCGCTCCCTCCTTAACCGATCCAGCCGTGCTGGTACGCCGCCATGGCCGCAATCACCAGCGCGATAAACAGGAAGATGAACCACATCACATTGTGGCGGTGGCGGTACTCCACGGCCATCAGGGGCTCCCATTCCTTTTCCACAAAGGAGAAGTCGTCACCGCTGGCAAAACGGTCGTACAGCGTTTCCAGCTCCTGCCCCGTCACCCCTTCCGGAGCGGCGAATACCGGCGGGCAGCATGAGCCCGTCTTGAACACGATTTCACAGTGGTAGATGCCGTCCGCTTCCTTGTAGGACTGGAGGCACGCGCCGTCACGGGCGCATACCACATGGCCAGTCGTTCCCTCCTGCAAGCGGCGCAGAGCAGTATCACGGTCGGTCACTTCATCATTTGAAATTTCCCATTGAACCTTACTCATTCTGTCAGTTTAAGACAGTTCCCATCCAAGTCAACATGGTTTTAAATGTTTCCTGACGCCGGAAATGTCATCAATTGTCATAAATCCGGCAGCGTGCAAGGCGCTGACCTTAACGTTCTTCTTCGTGTTTAATTCACCTAACTTGTTGTTAGTCAAACCAAAGAACTTTCAACAGATGGGAAGAAGTGCTAATCTAACCATCAGCGGCTACAACCAGCCGCACAACATAAGATGATGAACAAGTACACATGTATCATGATAGGAGCCGCCTGCCTGCTGGCAGCCTCCTGTCAGGCGGATACGGCCCGCAGGGAACCGGTGCGGAATACGGCGCCGGCCTCCTCCGTACAGGCCTCTTCCGCAGCGCCCCAGTCCGGACAACGGAATGACGGGGTTCAGGAACACAGGCGTTTCAAGCGCCTCTCGCTTCCTTTGAGATAAAGAATAAGCAACGCCGCACCCCCTACCTGATCGAGAATGCGACGTTGCCGCCAGGTCATGCAGACCCCTTCAATGCCCTTGCACGCAGGATTCCGCTCTCTGCATGCAGACGGACAAGGAAGACTTGATTATTATTGCGCTTCCACAGATTCGGGACATTTCCCGCCTAGAACGTGACGACGCATTGTACGGAGAAGATATTGGCGGAGTTGACGTCATCCCGCCCGGAAGGATTCTTCACATACTGGTAGGAAGGCTGGATGAGGCAGTACGGCGTAATGGAGAAGCTGTACGTGCATTCCAGAATCATTTCCCGGTCATGCCCGGGCCGCGTTTCCGCCAGCGTGTCGGCATCCGGCTTGCTCACGGAGAAGCCTACGCCAAAGAAGTTGCCGTCCGCTTCTTTCAAGCCGGTCATGACTTCCAGAGGTTTCTTGAAAATGACCCCGGCGGACGCCTGGGCTTCCGCTCCGCAGATGTTGCCTGATTCGGCGCTGCTCCAGCCGGCGCGGGCGAACAGGGCGAACGGGCTGCTGCCCAGGTCCTGTTCCAGGTTGAACGCCACGCCTCCATGGTTCTTGCCGTCCGCATGGAACATGAACGGCTGCAGGCGGTACGTGCCCGTGCCGATGCCGAAGGCCTTTTCATGCGTCCAGCCGATTTCACCAAGCAGGTTGAAGGATTTTCCGGTCGTGTGGTGGAACGGGTTGCGGCGGGGTTCATTGTCCATCATGTTGCCGCCCACCTGGATGAACCAGTTTTCATTGAACTGGTACTGCCCCACGACCCCGAAGTTGGAGTCCCCCAGCGGAAGCACCTGGTTGTTGACGAAGGGAGCGCCGCCGAACTGTCCGAAGGTGGTGTTGGCATACGTATTGGCGTCAAAATAGTTCGTCTGGTTGATCATGCCGCCCATGATGACGAGCTGGCCGTCCATGAAACCCTGGGAAAGGAGGAGTTCCGGCAGGTAGAAGTAGCCGTCTTCAAAAACGTCGCAGTTGGCGGGGCCGCTCGCGCCCCAGGAGTCGTCCAGCGTGGTGCGGTGCGTATGCTTGTTCAGGGCCACGGAGCCGGAGAGCTCGCTCTTGATCCAGGTTCCCTGGTTGCGGCTGGATTTGAACAGCTGCAGCCCGGCCTGGGCGTGGAATTTGTACCAGCTCTGGCTGGAACCGGCAGTCTCTTCGTTCGCGGCCGCATGGTGGCCCTTGGTATAGAGGAACGCCTGCTCCACCAGGAACTGGAAGCCGGCTTTCTCGTAAGCGCCTTTATGCAGATCCGTCAGGGCCCTGGTCAGAAGATCGTTCGGAATGGGCGTGCTTTCATCGCCGTATTCGTCCCCGAACAGGTCGATGTCGTCCAGAATGGAACCTTTGCCTTCAGCCTCTTCCGCAGCCAGAGCGGCGACGGTAGTGGCTACGGATGCCGTACCGGCCATGCAGAAGCCGGAGCAGGCCAGCAGGGCGGGTATCATGTAGCGTTTCTTCATAGTAATGCTGTATCTTGAGTCTTCCTCGTCAATCGCGGATGTTCAGCCTTCCATGGCGAAGGAGCATTCCTGCTCCCGGCCTGCGGCGGACTGCGCATCCACGGCTTTGCCGCATGCGCCCATACAGAACTCACAGTCCCCGCAGAGCAGGCGGTATCTGGGACGCCGGACGAGAAGCCCGGCCAGTTTCCGGTACCGGCAAATCCGGCGGAAGAAACGGTGAAGTCCTGTATGGGTCAAGTTCATGCAACGCGGCAAAGTTAGATAGAACTAACTATTGAGTCAACACTTTTTCTCCCTTAGCCCTTTTCCAATTTGGAACTCCTTCCATGAAGCACGTTTCATACCTCTTTTATGATCAATGTATTGAAAAATCTTTAAAATAATTTTACGTACCGTAAAAAAATTAGTTGGAACTAATTCAACTTGACCTGAAACCTGCGGAACGTTACAAAAAAGCAGGCCTATTGGAGATCATCCAACCCTTCCGGGAAAGAAACGGCTGCATGCCGCCAAGGCCGGCTGAACCCAACAAAAAACATTACCATGAGTTACATCAACAACAAGGGCCTCTGGGGCTTCGTCGGCGGAGTCATCGCCGCCGCCATCGGCACGAAAGTGGTTAAAAGCCCCGCTACCAGGAAATTGGCCGTCCAGGGGCTTTCCAAAGCCATGCTCATCCAGCAGAAGGCCATGGAGCAACTGGCCAATATCCGTGAAGAAGCGCAGGACTTGTGCCACGAGGCCGCCGCTGAAAACCGCAAGCCGGAACAGTAACAATCTCATTGTTCATCATCATACTGGGGCAGTCCGTTTCCTTCTCCGCCGGCGGAACGGGCAGCCTCCAACGGGGGAAACGCACGGAGAAGGGCGTTTCCCCCTTTTTCATTTTTCCAAACCGATGCACTATCAGGTTATCCACCATACGCCCGGCAGGCTCCGGGTGCGCTGCGGCCGCGGCATGTTCAACCATGACCAGGCCTGCGGCATTGAATGCAGGCTCCTGAAGCTGAAAGGGGTCAGCTCCGTCAAGGCCACTCCCTGCAACGGGGGGGTGTTCATCCTGTACGAAGGGGCGAATCCCCAGACCATTTTCCGCGTGCTGGACAGGCTCAGGCCGGAAACGCTCCGCAGCCATGAACCGGAAGAACGAGCGGAAGCCAGGAAACTGGGCCAATCCTTTTCCCTTAAGATAGCCGGGAAAGTTTCTTCCTTCCTGCTCTGCAAATTATTCCTGCCGCCCCCTCTCAGAATGGCCAAGGCTTTCTGGAACTACGGCTCCTATTTCCGGCGCGGAATGGCAGGCCTGGGCAGCGGCAGGCTCAATGTGGCGGTTCTGGACGCCGTATCCATCGGTGTCTCCATCGGCACCAGGGCCTACGGAACGGCCAATTCCATCATGTTCCTTCTTTCCATTTCAGACCTGCTGGAAAATTACACGCGGAAGAAGACCCGGGCGGCGCTTGCGGCCAGCCTGAGCATCAACGTGGACCAGGTCTGGAGGGTGGAAAAGGACGGCATGCGCCAGGTTCCCATGGAACAAATCCGGCCCGGGGACAAGATCCGAGTGGACGCCGGCAACGTCATCCCCGTGGACGGCGCCGTCCTGTCCGGGGAGGCGGAAGTGAACCAGGCCGCCATGACGGGAGAATCGGAAGCGGCAGCCAAGCAGGAAGGCTCCGTCGTCTTCGCCGGGACCACGCTGGAAACAGGCTCCCTCGTCATCCGGGTGGACGCCATGGGCGACCAGTCCCGCATCAACAACATCATCGCCCTGATTGACCATTCGGAGGAATTGAAGGCCCGCATCCAGAGCCGGGCGGAAAAACTCGCGGATTCCATCGTTCCCCTCACCCTGCTCACGGCGGGTGCGCTGTTCCTGTTCACCCGGAACATCTCCAAGGCGCTCTCCGTGCTGATGGTGGATTATTCCTGCGCCATCAAGCTCGCCACGCCCATTTCCGTCATCTCCGCCATGAAGGAAGCTTCCGCGCGCAAGATCATGATCAAGGGCGGAAAATTCATGGAGCTGTTCGCCAGGGCGGACACCATCGTTTTTGACAAGACGGGCACGCTGACCTCCGCCTGCCCCCAGGTGACGCAGATTGTCCCCCTGAGCGACTGCAGCCGGGAATACATCCTGAAAACGGCCGCCTGCCTGGAAGAGCACTTCCCCCACAGCGTGGCGCGGGCCGTCGTGCGCAAGGCGCTGGAGGAAGGCCTGCACCATGAGGAAGAGCACGCGGAGGTGGAATACATCGTGGCCCACGGCATCTCCTCCCGCCTGCATGGGAAGAAGGTCCTCGTGGGCAGCTACCACTTCCTTTTTGAAGATGAAGGCATCCCCCTCACGGAAGAACAGCGGCAGACTATCCGCAGCCACGCCAGGGGCAAATCCAACATCTTCCTGGCCATAGGCCGCAGGGCGATCGGCATGATCGGCGTCAGCGATCCTCCCAGGCCGGAAGCCAGGGAAACGATCGCCCGGCTGAAGCGGCAGGGCATTTCCTCCATCATCATGCTCACCGGAGACAGCGAGTCCGCCGCCCGCGCCATCAGCCGCCAGCTGGGCATCACGGAATACCGCTCCCAGGTTCTGCCGGAGGACAAGGCGCGCTTCATCCAGCAGTTGAAGCAGTCCGGAAGAACGGTGTGCATGGTGGGTGACGGCATCAACGATTCCCCCGCCCTTTCCTGCGCGGACGTCTCCGTCTCCATGAAGGATTCCTCCGACATCGCCCGTGAAGTAGCGGACATTTCCCTGCTGTCCAGCTCCCTGAGTGAACTGGCGGTTTTAAGGGAACTAAGCTGCGCCGTCCTTGAAAAAATAGAGCGCAACTACCGCTTCATCGTCGGGTTCAACACCTCCCTGATTCTGCTGGGCATGTTCGGGCTGATTACCCCGGCCCTTTCCGCATTCCTCCACAATGCCTCCACGGTGTACGTCAGCGCGCGCAGCACGCGCCGCTGCCTGCCCCCGGTCGGCACTCCGCAGTAAAAGGAAAGGGATGGTTCATGTGGAAATGAACCATCCCTTTGAAAAACGTCCTGGGCCTTCCTATTCTCCGCTCTTCCGGCAATGCTCCGTCAGGAGCTGGAACCGGGAAATTTCCTCCAGCGTCATGATGTGTTCAATGCCGCAGGCCACTTCGTCCGCGCGCTTCTCCTCCATCTTCAGCACCGTGATCAGGAATTCTTTCACCATGGTATGGCAGGAAATAACCCGGTCCGCGTAATAACGGCCCTCCCGGGTCAGCACAATGGGGGAATACTGCGTATATTCAACCAGGCCGCGTTCCTTCAACTGCTTCATGGCCAGGGAGACGGAAGGCTTTTTCACGTTCAGCGCCTCCGCGATCTCTCCTACGGCGGCGCACCCTTTTTCCAGCTCGATGTTGCGGACGGCCTCAATGTAATCCTCCAGGCTGTTGCTCAGCTCCAGGGAGGGAAAGTTTTTGCGTATCATGACTGATGCTTATTAGGTTTAACTAACAAAAACAATAACCCAAGCTCCGGTCAAGTCAACCTCTTCTTGAAAAATATTAGGTGAGACAAACTTTTTTCTTGCAAGGCAAGTTAGATCTCACTAACTTTCATTCATGGTCAGCCCAAACCCGGAAAGAAACAACGGAAGAAAATGCTCCGGCGGCGTTCCCGCCAGAACGGAGTCCTTCTTCTCCAGGTTCTTTTCCGCCTCGCGCCCCTGCTGCTGCCGGGGCTGCGCCCTGAAATGCTCCGGGAAAAATTGTCCCTCCGACAACAAGGGAAAACAGGCGCGGCCAAACTCCTTGGGGAACGCGTCCACAAACTGTATGGACTAGTCATCCGGTGCTCTAACACATTATCGCCTAAACACGGGCGCGTTCCCCTTCCCTTTTTTCCTTCCTCTGCGGGACGCGGTCAGCGGAGAACCACCGCCGGACCGTCATACCCTTCAGGCGTATAGCTGCGGATGGAGACGCCCCCCTCCGCCGTCACGTCCGCCGCCCAGCACTCGGCATGGTGGAAGCAGGCGCCCAGATTGACGTACAGCCGCCCTCCCCTTTTCCCGGTCACCGCACGGCGGTGCAGATGGCCGAAGATGACGACTTCCGCTTCCGGGAAAAAGCGTTCCGTGAATTTCCGCATGCGCCGCATCATCGTCAGCCATGCCAGAAGAATCTGCGCGGGCCGCTCCGGCGGCCAGGCGGAATGCGCCAGAAAACGCACCAGCTTGTTCCGGCACGCCCCGGAACGCGTGTAAATGGGGGGAACCAGCACGCTCATGGCGCGCGCCAGTTCCAGCCGCCGCCGCAAATCCGTATCCGCCTCCGGGAACGCGGCAATCAGCTCACGGGAGGCCTGCTTGTTTTTCAAATATTCCCATCCCCACGGGGCCACCTCCTTGAACAGGGCATGACCGTGCAGGGCGCAGACGCGTCCCCCCTGCAATTTCAGCAGTCCGGCCTTCTCATCCGGGTCATGGTTGCCGGCCAGCAGCACGGGCTGCACTCCGGCATCCCGGCACATTTGCAGGAAACGGGCGCGTTTTTCCAGCCCTTCCGCCTGGCAGGGGCTTTCACGGGTTTCACTGAGGTCCCCGCACACCACCAGATGAGTGCACCCCTCCAGCAGGAAAGCCAGCTCCTCCGGCTCCCGGGCCAGCGCCTTGGCATGGCCGAAGTGGACGTCTGAAATGAACCGGGCACGTTCTCCCGGAGCAAGGTCAAGTTCCTGAATCATAAGGACGGAGGGAGGAGGAAAACAACCATGGAATCAGGAGCGCAGCCGCTGCCGCACCATCTCATACAGGCACACGCCCGTAGCTACGGACACGTTCAGGCACGGAACGCTCCCCTTCATGGGAATCCTGATCAGGAAGTCGCAATTCTCTTCCGTCAGCCGCCTCATTCCTTCCCCTTCCGCGCCCATCACCAGCGCGGCCGGCCCCGTGAAATCCGTTTCATACAGGTCGCGGTCCCCCTTGTCCGAGGTGCCGAATATCCAGATGCCGCGGCCCTGGAGCTGCTTCATGGTGCGCGCCAGGTTGGTCACCTGGATGAAAGGCACCTTTTCCGCCGCCCCCACGGAGACGCGCAGCACGGTCTCCGTAATGCCCACGGACTTGTCACGCGGAGCGATTACGGCATCCACGCCCGCGCCGTCCGCCGTCCGCAGAATGGCTCCCAGGTTGTGGGGGTCCTGCACGCAGTCCAGAATCAGCAGCAGGGGGTTGGGGGACTTGTCCAGAATCCCGTCCAGCACATCCTCTCCCAGCGCCTTCACGGCAATTTTGGCCGGAGCGCTGCGCACATGCTTGTTCCGGCGCGCCTCCTGTTCGTTCCCTTGGGGTCTCATGCCCATGAATTAGCGTGTTTCACGCTTCTTTTCCAGACAAATATGCCCCGCCGCCCCATCATTGGGCGTGACTTGAGGGTCTCCGTTATGCTACAGTTCCGTACCATTCAAGATGAAGACGAGCGACTTTTTAGTCATTGGGGCAGGTGTTGCCGGATTGAGTTTCGCCTTGAGAGCGGCGGAACACGGCAAGGTTGCCGTCATTACAAAAGGCAAATTTCTGGATTGCAGTTCCGCCAAGGCGCAGGGCGGCATAGCCGCCGTTTGGGACCGCAACGACTCCTTTGAAGACCACATTGCGGACACGCTGGACGCCGGCGCGGGCCTCTGCAACGAACAGGCCGTACGCACCATTGTGGAGGAAGGCCCCGGCGCCATCCGGGAACTGCTGGAATGGGGCGTCAATTTTGACCCCGGCAACCAGGGGGAGGATTACGAACTGGCCCGGGAGGGAGGCCATACCAAGCGGCGCATCCTCCACGCCAAGGACGCCACCGGCCTGGAAATCACCTCCAAGCTGCTGGAGGCGGCCAAGCTCCACCCCAACATCCAACTGCTGGAAGACCACTTCGCCATCGACCTGATTACGACGACCAAACTAGGTCTGGTCACGGAAGACCGCGTGCTTGGGGCCTACGTGCTGGACCGCGCCTCCGGGGAAGTGGAAATTTTCCGGTCAGACCGCGTGCTGCTCGCCACCGGCGGCTGCGGACGCGTGTACCTGTACACCACCAACAATGATTCCGCCACGGGGGACGGCGTAGCCATGGCCTGGCGCGCGGGAGCCACCATCGCCAACATGGAATTCGTGCAGTTCCACCCCACCTGCTTCTTCAACACCCGCGCGGAAGGAGCGGAAGCGCGCTCCTTCCTCATCTCCGAGGCCGTGCGGGGCGAAGGCGGCGTACTGATCGGAGCGGACGGGAAGGAATTCATGCACAAGTACGATCCCCGCAAATCCCTGGCCCCGCGCGACATTACCGCCCGCGCCGTGGACTCGGAAATGAAGAGGACGGGCAGCATGTGCGTCTATCTGGATATCTCCCATAAGCCGGAGGGCTTCGTCCAGGAGCGCTTCCCCCTGATTTACGAGACCTGCAGCCGCTACGGCATCAACCCCGCCAGGGAGCCCATTCCGGTCGTTCCCGCAGCGCACTTCCAGTGCGGCGGCGTCCTGACGGACGTCAACGGCCAGACCAGCCTGGACGGCCTTTACGCCGCCGGGGAAACCGGGTGCACGGGCCTCCACGGCGCCAACCGCCTGGCCTCCAACTCCCTGCTGGAATGCGTGGTGGTCGCCAAGCGCGCGCTGGACTCCATGCTCTCCCTCCAGCCGCTGAGAAAGGATGCCCCCACTTCTTACGACATCCCCGCGTGGCACCACGGGGATACCGCCCTGCCGGACGAACTTTCCGTCATCTATCACAATTGGGATGAAATCCGCCGCCTGATGTGGGATTATGTCTCCATCGTGCGGACCAACAAAAGGCTGGACCGCGCGGCCACGCGCCTCCGGATGCTTCACCGGGAGGTGAAGGACTTCTACTGGGGGTACCGCATCACGCCGGACATCCTGGAACTGCGCAACCTGGTGGCGGTGGCCTCCCTGATCGTGGACTGCGCCATGCGGCGCAATGAAAGCCGCGGGCTCCACTTCAACACGGATTATCCCGGCAAGCTGGATCACCGCTTCGTCACTCAACTGCACCGATGGTAAAACACTGGCAACGTCAACAGGCATTCCGGAAGGGTTCCGCTGGGAACTCCTTCCTTTCCGCATGCCTGCTTGCGTTGCTGGCCCTGGCTCCGGCAGGGGCCGCCAGGGCGGACATCCAGACGGGCCGGAGCGCAACCCGCGCCCTGGCGGACAGCTCCGGACGGCCCAAAGGCCCCGTCATCATCACCCCCACGCAGCGGGACCCGCTGCCCAGGGTCATCGTCAAATCACCCGCCGCGGCCGCGGGCGGCAAACGCCCGACGCCCCAGCCCCGCATCCTTCCCAGGACGGCCAGGCAGAGCCCCGGCACCTATCCCTGGCGGCTCAATATCACCGCCACGGTCTTCTGGGTGGGGGAGGATTCCACGGAGCGCAACCCGGTAGCCAACCACAAGAGCTCGTGGGACTCCGCCTGGCGGGAAAACTTCGGCGGTTTCGACAATCCGGACCCCGTGTGCCGCACCGTGGACTTCCGCCCGAAAACGTTCGTCCCCCGGCAAAATCCCTTTTACGTGGCGCTGCCCTACAATGACGTTTGCAAGGGAGAGCACAAGACGGAGGCGTCACGCGTCATCCCGTGGTTCCGCCGGGAATACACGGGGAAAGGGCAATCCGTCTGCAAAGGCAGGTGGGTGCAGATCGTCTACAACAAGCGCTCCTGCTTTGCCCAGTGGGAGGACTGCGGCCCCTTCACCACGGAAGACTGGCCCTATGTCTTCGGCGACAAGCCCCCCGTCAACACCCAAAACAAGGGAGCGGGCATCGACATCTCCCCCGCCGTGCGCGACTACCTGGGCATCACCGGCGGAACGGCCGTCGTCCACTGGCGCTTTGTGGAATTCTACCGCATCCCCCGCGGCCCCTGGTCCAAATGGGGGGATAACAACCCCTTCGTCAATTCCGAAGTAGGCCCCGGGAGAAAAGCCCTCCAATCCCGGGAAGACCGCCTGCGCCAGCAGCAGGAAGCCATCCAGAGGGAGCTGTTGAAGGATCCCCAGAAGCTCAGGAGGGAACTCCAGGGATAGTCCGTTCCGCCGCGGCCATGCAACGTCCACGCATTCTACATATTTTCAGCCGCTACGGCGACGTGGGGGGGGAGGAAGTCTGCTTCCGCGCCATCACGGAAGAGCTGCGTGCCGTGGCGGACGTCACCCCCTTTGTCTATTCCACCGCGGAGCTGTTCCAGAGCCCCCACGGCGCGCTGACGAAAATGCGCTACATGCTCCGCAACAGGGACGTGGAGGAAAAGCTGCGCGAATGCCTGCGCAGAGACCGCTATGACGCGTGGATCATCCACAACACGTTCCCGGCCATGTCCCCCTGCGTCTACGGGCTGGCCCTGAAGCAATCCGTTCCCGTCATCCACTACCTGCACAACTACCGCGCCGGATGCCTCAACGGGGTATTCTACCGGGACGGCTCCCCCTGCTTCTCCTGTAAAAACGGCAACTACCTTCCCGGCGTCCTGCACGCCTGCTGGCGCGGCAGCGCGGCCTATTCCGCCCTGGCGGCCGCTACGCTGTATAAAACGCGCCGCATGGGCACCTGGAACCGCCTTTCCTCCTACATCGCCGTCAGCCGCCGCCAGCGGGAGCTCCTCATCCAAACCGGAATACCGGAGGACAAAATCAGGGTCATTCCCCACTTCATCCGGCAAAAAACCACCCCCGCCGGACCACCCCCGCCGGACCACCCCCGCCGGGACGTTCTTTACGCCGGACGCCTTACGCAGGAAAAAGGCGTCCTCCCACTGGTTCAGGCGTGGGAACGCCTTGCCCCTCCCGGCCGCACCCTCTACCTGATGGGGGACGGCCCCCTGCGCGGGGAACTGGAGCGCTACGTCGCTTTCCGCCGCCTTGAATCCATCCGCCTGACCGGGTTCATTCCCCATGAGGAACAGGGCGCCGTGCGCGCCGCCTGCGGACTGGCCGTGGCGCCCTCCCTGTGGGAGGAAACCTTTGGCATGGTCGTCCTGGAATCATGGCTCCACGGCACGCCCGTCATCGTCACCCCCCGCGGCGGCCTGCCGGAGCTCATCAGCCACGGCCGGAACGGCTGGATTGCCCGGGAACCTTCCGCGGACGCGCTGGCGGAAACGCTGCGCACCGCCCTGGAGGAAGAGGAACGCTGGCCGTCCATGGGCGCGCACGGGCAGCAGCTCCTGTCCTCCACGTATTCTCCCGCCGCATGGCTTCAGTCCATGGGCAGCCTTCTTGAGGAACTCCGCCTCTTCCGTCAATCCCCCAACATCACGGCATCATGAAATGGTACACCTGCACTCCCGTTCCCTTCAAAGGGGACCACACCTTCTTTTCCCGTGATTCCGGGGCTTTCTGCAAAGCCTTCCAGCGGATCGGCTTGGAAAGCAGGGCCATCATGCCCACGCCCGTCCAGGAGGGGGACGACCCCGACCTCATCCGCACGGAGTACGCCAACCTGGAAGACGCCGCCTGGTGGAAATCCCTGGGCATTGACGGACTGGTCCTGTACGCCTGGGGCACGGGCAAATATCTTCCCATCGCCAGGGCCATCCATGACGCGGGCATCTTCCTGGTGGTGTACATGGATTCCTCCGGACTGTTTTTTCCGTGGCAATACTGGCTCCCCATCGCGGAAAACATGTGGACCAGGGACGTCTTCGCCCGCGGAAAAATCAGGGGCACCGCCTTTTTCCTGCTGCGCCTGCTGAAACAGCACACCTGGAACCTGGCCAGCCGGGGAAGAAGAAAACACCTGGACCAGGGGGACATGGTAGCCTTCCCCATGCCGGCAGCCGTCAAATCCATTCAGGACCGGGAATGGCTCTACGGAAAATCCATCGTCCGGAAACTGGCCCTCATTCCCAACCCCATTTCCTCCACCTGCCGCTATGCCGGGGAGAAACGCAACATCATCATGGCCGTGGGCCGCTGGGACGACCTTCTCTACAAACGCCCCTTCCTGCTGATGGCCACGCTGGAACAGGCCCTGCCCCGCGCACCGCACTGGGAAGCGGAAATCTACGGGAACATCCCTCCCCTCCTCCGGGAATGGCACGGCAATCTTCCGGAAGACCTCCGCGCCCGCATCCGCCTGGCCGGCTACCTGCCCAACGCGGAGCTGCAAAAGAAATACTCCCAAGCCAGAATCAGCCTCTGCACCTCCCGGTCCGAGGGAACGCACGTCGCCTCCGCGGAAGCGCTCTGCGCCGGGGCTTCCGTCGTTGGTCCGCGCCTTACGCCCCTGCTGAACTGCCTGCAATGGTACGTTTCCCATGATTCCGGCACGCTCAGCCCAAAAGACACCCCGGAAAGCGTCTCCGGGGCGCTGCTGGAGGAAATCCGCGCCTGGGATGAAGGAAAACGCAGCCCGGAGGAAATTTCCCGCTACTGGTGCTCCCTGCTGCATGCGGAAAACTCCTGCAAGCGCATCATTGCCGCTTATGAGGCCGCCAAAGGCGGCAGCTGACCGCTAATTCCCCAACAGGGCGCGGGCCTCTATCCACACGTCCTCCCAGCTTCTGTCCGCCAGCGTCCCGTAAAGGGGGTGCCCCCACAGCCGCGCGCGCATGGCCGCCGGAGAAGCCAGCCCCAGCAGAAAACGCGTCAACTGGGAAGGGCGGGCCAGCGCGGGCTTCCTCTGCGCCGCCAGCTCCATGACGGCGGAACGCAGTTCTTCCGGAAGCGGTCCGGGTTCCTCCAATTCCATCTCCGCAGGTACTGCGCCGCAGCACCCCGGACAATGCCCGCAGGGTCCGGACGGCTCCCGGAAGCCGAAGTAGGCGTCCAGGCTCCTGTTGAGGCAGGCGGAAGACGTCAGCGTGGAAACGCACGTTTTCCAGCGTTCCAGCCCGTTCAGCCGGGACCGGGAAAAATACTGCGCGAATTCCTCCGCGGCTTCTTCCGCATCAAACCCTTCCGAATGCAGGTGAAGGGCTGTCTGGCGCAGGTCCACCTTCCATTCCCCGGAAAGGACCAGCTCGTCAAGCCATGCGCCGGCTTCTTCCCAGGAAATCCCCCATTCCGCGGCCAGAGCCTCCACTTCCCCCTCCCGGTGGCCGTCCATCCATTGCAGCCGGGAACGTTCCTCCCCATCGCGGCCGCACAGGATTTCCTCCATCCGGAACAGGGGGCGCACCTTGTAATACTTGTACCCCATGCCCTGTTCCCGGACGGAACCGGAACGCTTCAGGTCAAAGAGCATCCGGTCCACCGCCACATCCGGCAAGTCATGGACCGCGGAGGCCTCATACAGGGACACAATATGCTCTCCCCTCCGGGACAGCAGGGACGCCAGCCCTTTTACGCCATGGCGTTCCGGCTCCGCCGCATGCAGGCGGTTGACCACGGCCACGCCGTCGCGCCCGGACAGCATCACCAGACTGAAGGAAGGCAGCCCGTCGCGCCCGGCACGGCCGGATTCCTGCACATACGCTTCCAGGCTGGCGGGGGGATGGTAATGCACCACGGAGCGCACGTCCGGCTTGTCAATTCCCATGCCGAAGGCGATCGTCGCCACCAGCACGTCCGCCGCCCCCGCCAGGAACTCATCCTGAACCAGCCCCCGCGTTTCCGGCGGCATGCCCGCATGGTAGGACTTGACGGAAAAACCGGCCTTCCCCAGTTCATAGGAAAGATTCTCCGCATCCTTCCGGGTGCGGATGTACACCACGGCGGGACGGTGGCCGTCCTCTTTCAAAAACTGCACCAGCCGCGCGGTTTTATCCTGCTCCTTCAGCACTTCCGCCTGGCGGAAAATATTCGCCCGGTAAGGCGCGGCGCGGAAGATGCAGTCCTCCTGCACGTCAAACAGGGCGGCCAGGTCGCGGCACACCCGTTCCGTAGCCGTGGCCGTCAGGGCCATAACGCTCCGGAACCCATGCTTTTTAAAAAAAACGGGAAGCCCCAGGTAATCCGGGCGGAAACTGTGCCCCCACTCCGAGAGGCAGTGCGCCTCATCCACCACGAACAAGCCGGGAGAAACAAACTCCATGGCCTGCCGCATCCACGGGGATTCCAGAGACTCCGGCGCGGCGAACAGCAGGCGGACGGCCCCGGACTTCAGGCTGTCCAGCAGGGCGCCCTTCTCTTCCTCCGCCAGGGAGGAATCATACCTGGCCGCGGCCACGCCCAGCTTTTCCAGCCCGGCCACCTGGTCTCGCATCAGGGCGATCAGCGGGGAAACCACCACCGTCACCCCGTCTCCCAGCACTGCCGGAATCTGGTAACAAAGGCTCTTGCCGGAACCCGTAGGCAAAATGCCGATGCAGGACCGGCCCGCCAGCGCGCACTCCATCAGCTCCCGCTGCATGGGGCGGAACCGCTCCTTGCCGAACAAACGCAGCGTGTCTTCCAACGGGGAGGAATGCATGGGAAAATGATATCATAACGGAAAATCCCGGCAAAAGGAATCCTATGACATTGACACGGTGGCTTCATCCTATATCCTCCATGCAATATGAGACCTTTGAAAACCATCATTGCCGGAACTCTGGTCCTGCTGGCGGCAGCTCCCCTCACAGCCCAGACCAAGGCTGCGGGGAATAAAAAGCCGAACATCCTTTTCATCATCACGGACGACCACGCCTACCAGACGCTGGGCACCTCCAAGAACGATTCCCCCGTCTCGCTGCCCAACTTCAACAAGCTGGGCAGACAAGGCATGGTCTTTGACCGCAGCTACTGCGCCAACTCCCTGTGCGGACCCTCCCGCGCCTGCATCCTGACCGGAAGACACTCCCACATGAACGGCTTCGTCTTCAACGGCCAGAGGCCGCTGGACGGCTCCCAGCCCACCTACCCGAAGATGCTGCAAAAAGCCGGCTACCAGACGGGCCTGTTCGGCAAATGGCATCTGGAATCAGACCCCACCGGCTTTGACACGTGGGAAATCTTCCCCGGCCAGGGCAGTTACTACAATCCGGATTTCATCAGCCTCAAGCCGAACGGGAAGCGCCAGACGAAGCGCTTCCCCGGCTACGCCACGGACGTGGTCACGGACAAATCCATCCAATGGCTGGAAAACCGGGACAAGGACAAGCCTTTCCTTCTCGTCGTAGGCCACAAGGCTCCTCACCGCGCCTGGTGCCCCGCCCTGCGCCATCTGGGCAAGGTAAACACGTCCAAGCTGACGCCGCCCGCCAACTTCCATGACGACTACGCCAACCGCCCGGAATTCCTGAAGAAAAACCAGCAGACCGTAGCCAGGCACATGGCGATTTATTCTGACCTCAAGGTGCTCAAGGACCAGGTGCCGGAAGACATGCGCAAGAGCATCGTCTCCCCCGGCTACGGCTGGGACCTGGGCGAACTGAACCGCATGACCCCGGAAGAAAAGAAAACCTGGACGAACTACTACGCCAAGCGCACCAAGTCCCTGGTGGACGGCATGAAATCCGGGAAGCTGAAAGACCCGAAAGCCTTCGCGGAATGGAAATGGCACGCCTACATGGAAGACTACCTGGGCTGCCTGCTTTCCGTGGACGACAGCATCGGACGCCTCATGAAATACCTGGACAAGGAAGGCCTTTCCAAAGACACGCTGGTCATCTACTGCGGCGACCAGGGCTTCTACATGGGCGAACACGGCATGTACGACAAGCGCTGGATTTTTGAGGAATCCCTCCGCATGCCCCTCATCATGAGATGGCCCGGAAAAATCCCCGCGGGCATCCGCAATACCACCATGGTGCAGAACATCGACTACGCTCCCACCATCGTTTCCGCAGCAGGAGCGGACACCCCGGAAAACATGGATACCTTCCAGGGCGTTTCCCTGCTTCCCACGGCCTTCACGGGCAAGAAGCCGGACAACTGGAGGGACGCCATCTACTACTGCTTCTACGAGAATCCTGGCGAACACAACGCCCCGCGCCACGACGGCATCCGGACGGACCGCTACACGCTCTCCTACATCTGGACCAGTGACGAATGGATGCTCTTTGACATGAAGAAGGATCCCATGCAGATGAAGAACGTCATTGACGATCCCGCCTACAAGTCCACCGTGGAACAGCTCAAGAAGCGCTACAACGAACTCCGCAAGGCGTACAAGGTCCCGGAAAACTGCCCCGGAGGAAAGGGAACGCCCATTCCCAAATTTGACGCTTCCTGGTAGGAAGCCGTTCCAGCGGAACTTTTCCCAGGCGCCGGAAGATTCCGGCGCCTTTTTATTCCCTGGGTATCCCGGCTATTCCACCCCGTCTTTACCCGTAAAAACCTTTGCGGGGGCCCAATCCGGCGATCTTGGACAATTTATTCACGGCCTTCTCGCAAAAAGCAATTGCATGGTGAACGCCGGAGAGAAAGGTAAGCAAAGGCCTTTCCACCCTCTCCGCTCCAAGCTCTCCCAAAAAGAAGTCCGGATCCTTGTCATCAAATCCGGGGTGCCGTAAAAAGGGATGCCTCCCGTCAAGATGGATGACTCCCTTCCCGGAATAAAGGCAATCCAGATGGTTCATGGCCGCAACAAGCGACCACAGCGTCTGGTCATGCGTATGGTCCGCAAAATTGTCACGGCAGCGGCTTTTTTCCTCCGGAGTCGGGGAAGACACCAGGCTGAACTGCCGGCATAGTTCCATCCATTCACGAAGAATCCGGACGCTTTCTTCCGATTTTTTCAGGAAACACGGAGTCGGCTGAATCAGGGGGCTATGCTCGAAATCCCTGATATCCAGATTCAATGCGTCAAAAACGCTCTGCTTGCACCATCTTGACAAATCTCCCGTGTAATAGGAGATATTCACTCCCGGCAGGATATCCTGCCCCTTCTCCTCCAGCCATTGGACAAGAGGCTGTACTGAATGGCGGAAAAGCGTTCCCGGCGGACGCCCCGCATCCGTGTAAAGCAAATAGTCCCCTTCCTGCAGGCTTTCCAGTTCCCTGAGCATGATGAAGGGTTTCCAGCACCAGTAACCGGCCCCATGCAAATGAGGGTCAAACCAGGGCACTTCGCGCCTGATGCCTGCGGACAGAAGGCGGCCAAGATTCCAGAAAGACAATTCCACGGAAGGCTCCGCCAGCTTTAAACTTGTCATCCGCATCCACTGCCGCCAGCGGTAGCCGCGTGTCGCGAAAGAACAATAACGAATAGCCATGCGCGTTGATTCCGGGTAAACGCATGGCCGGGTAGAACATGGGCCATGCTTTCTGCACGCCCTTTCTAGCGAGTTGGTAATCCGCTTGTTTGGAGAAAATAAAAGAGAACCTGTAAAAATATAACCCTGAAAAAGTTGTCTGTTCAGGCCATCCTACGGGGATGATGGAAAATCTTTTTTATTACACGTCAAATATCTGGAATTCGTTCTCCGTTAAAATTTTCCATTGACAGCGGATTACCAATCCACAGCGTTGGCCGGATACTTGCCGATAAACGCCTTTTTTATATTCCCGCGTCCGCGGGGGGCGCCCTTATGGTTGAAGCTCCGCGTCCAGCCGCTTATCCAGGTCCATGGCGGCGCCGATAGCCGCATCCATGTTATAATACTCCCACTCCGCAAAACGCCCCAGCAGGTAAATGCCCCTGGGTTCCAGGCACTCCTTCAGCTCCCGGATCAGGGCCCGGCTGGACGCATCCTGCACGGGATAGGTATATTCCTCCCAGTGATGGGCCAGGTAGGAGGGGGAAAAGGGAATAAGCTCCAACTGCCGCCTGATTTCCTCTTCCGTCATTTGCTCGGAAAACTCAATGGTGGCGGTGGTAATGTCTCCGTTATTGTTGTTCCTGGAAAAATTCCCCGTGCAGATGATGCGGTGGGAACGGTGGTCCGGGGAGGGCATGTAAATCCAGCTATAGCCGTTGGGGTCAATCCGGCACAGCACGGAGGTGGTGCCGTGGGAGCGCAATGCCGAAATCCGGGGAAGGAACGGACGGAGTTCATCCACGCCGGGAAAGCAGTCCGCAAGCTGCCTGGCATTCCCTGTAAAAACAACCCGGTCAAACAATTCTCCCTGCACGAGCCATTTTCCATCCTGCGCACGGATGTCCGCAGCCTCCGCCCGGTACCTGACCTTCAGGCCGCGCGCCAGCGTATCCGCCAGGAACTGGGAGCCGCCGCGCTTTGCATAAAAGAAGGAGCTGTGCACCATGGCGCTTTCGTTGACGCGACCAATGTTATTCAACAGGATTTCCGCCACGGTCGGCATGGGCAGCTTGTCTTCCAGCCAGTCCATGGCGATTCCGTTGATGTCCTGCCGCCACACCTTGTTGTTGTAGGGCGTGAAATAAAGGTCGTTCAGGGTCTTCCCGAAACGGTTCCGGAAAAATTCTCCCAGGGAACTGGGTTCCGCAGGGGGATTCCTGTAAAGCTCCAGCAGTTCATGGACGATGGAGGAACGGACGGCCTCCGGAAACTGGTCGAGATGGTTCTCAATGGGATAATCCACCACAGCCCCGCCCTCCAGGGAAATGACGGCACGGCGGCGGGCGGAAACAAAATCACGCTCCCTGTCAAACCGGGACCAGAACCAGTCCAATACCTCCTGCCGCCGGGAATTGAACACATGACCGCCTACCAGGTGGTACAAATTGCCCTGCACCTCCGCGCACTTGACTAGGCCGCCGGGGCGGCTGTCCTTCTCGTAAACCACTACCTCATGCCCCTTTTTCAAGAGCATTCCGGCCATGGACAATCCGGAAACTCCGGCTCCGATCACAGCATATTTCATCATGGAATAAAGAAAATCAATGGATTAAAGACCACGCGCACCGAATTTGGACAATTTCACGGGATGGAGGTACAGGTATTCCTGCGGAAAGGAGGCAAGCAATTTGCCCAGGTCTCCGCCGGAAGAGGACACCAGCCCGTCAATGACGGCGTTCATGGCCTCAAAATGTTCCGGATCCTGCGGGAACCAGACGTTTCCGGACTTGTACTGCGTGTCTTCCAGCGTAGCCAGCCGCGTTCCGGGAAGGAGCTGCAAGGCTGTGGGAATAGCAAGCTCCACAAACATGTTCCATGCGGAAAATACCTCAAGGATGCGGCAAAAATCGTCAAACTTCCCTTTCGGAATGCACACGATGTCCGAATAACCGAAGACGACGGGATAGGAATACCGGTACTTTTTGATCCGGTGCTTCCAGTGGTTCAGCAGATGCCAGATTCTGCCCTTCAGCACCTTCCAGTTGGCATGAATGCCGCCGCCGGGACTCCACTTGGGCAGGAACATGCGCACGCGGGACAGCTCGTCATGCTGCATGAGGTTCCTGGATTTCAAAATCTGACGGGCTTCCCCGTACGGCGGAACATTCTTGTTGACGCTGTCCGCATCAATGCCGGCGGGAGCCGTGGAAAAACGGTGGGCCTCCACCGTTCCACGGTAGCACACCGGCAGGGAGACATCCACAAAACCGTCCAGGTAGCACGTATCCTCCCCATGGATTCCCAGCAGAGACGGCGTGGAAAACTCGTCAAACCGGGGATTCAGGAGCAGGTCGTCTCCGATGATGAGAATATAATCGCCATCCAGATTCCTGATTCTTTCCCGGGCCTGTAAAATATAATTATAAAACTGGAATGAATTGCCGAATACAGAACATACGTCCGGAGCGTCCCCCCTGTAATAGGGCATTAATTGAAGCAGCCCGGAAAAACGCCTTGAATAAATCTCCCTGATTACCGGAATGTTGCGGTCATACTGGTGGTTGAACAACACAACGAGAGCCGTTTTCCGGGAAGAAGTATCCATGGTACGTTTGATGTAGGGGAGCAACCCGCGCCCTTCAACGGAAGGCATTGGAAAAACATGGATTGCACCCTGGGAGCATGCGCCATTAAAACGGCTTCATGAATACATTACGGATTTGAAATCCGGGGTCAAGCCTGCACATTTGAAAGAAAAACATTTTCGGAAAATTCCGTTTGCCAATACTCCGGCATCGACAGAGGCCGTTCTTGACGTAAATAAGCTTTCTTTTCATTTCAAAAAAGCCGGGAGGGTATAACACAAAAAAATGGAGCAGGCAGGAACGGGAACGGCGCGACGGTGATGAACGGCGAAGCTGCGGCTCCGGCTCCCGGGAACGGAAGATTCCGGCCTCTCGTGGCTGAAACCCCTTCTGGAGCATGGCGTAAGCTCTTGCTTGCATAACCGTCTCTGCGCTCCGGAGGGAATATCCATCAGGCCCGGGAGGCCCTGGCTCCCAGGCGACACGCACCCGTGAAAAAGAACTGATGGAGCGTTGATTCAGGATTTGCGCCCACCATCCCGGAGCATAACTGTTCCGGACTGCAGAGTCTCACCGGATTTCAAACCCGCCCGTGAAACAGGGCTGTTTTAAGCCTGCAAGCAAGCCGCATGATACCAGCAGGAAACAAGCCGGTGCTACTTTAATTTTCCCGAATTCCTCCCTGCGTTCCGGAACCGGCTTCTTCTTTTCTCCGGCAGTGGTGTGTTCAAGGGGAAACGTTGAGTTGGAATACTGGCTGATATAACAGGAAAGCAAAACATGAAGCTCACTCCGGAAGAATATTTCTTTCATTCCCTCCATCCAGGGCGCGGAGCCAAAACCCCATTCTGCGCCGGAAACGGACTTCATTTTCCCGCTCCTTCAACAATGGCCAATGCCGGAAAGCATTTTCTCCCCTCTTATCTTTTCACGGAAAAAACAGTGGGCACACCTGAATTCCCTCCCCTGCTCCGCCGCGAAAATGGAAAAAGCCGTTCCACCGGGAAAGCTTCCCGATGAAACAGCCGGAAAACGGAGCCCCCCGCCGGATCAATACCTGTAAAAGTCCGGCTTGTACGGGCCTTCCACCGGAACGCCGATGTAGTCCGCCTGTTCCGGACGCAGGACGGTAAGCTTGCAGCCGATCTTGCCGAGGTGCAGGCGCGCCACCTCTTCATCCAGCACCTTGGGAAGCACTTCCACGCCCACGGGGCGGTTTTCACGGGTATTCCACAGTTCCAGCTGCGCCAGAACCTGGTTGGCGAAGCTGTTGGACATCACGAAGCTGGGGTGCCCCGTGGCGCAGCCCAGGTTGACCAGGCGGCCTTCCGCCAGCAGGTACAGGCTGTTGCCGGACGGGAACGTGTAACGGTCCACTTGCGGCTTGATGTTCAGGTGTTTAATGCCGGGATAGGTCTGGAGCTTGTGCACCTGGATTTCATTGTCGAAGTGGCCGATGTTGCACACAATGGCCTGGTCCTTCATCTTTTCCATGTGCTCAATGCGGATGATGCCGCAGTTCCCCGTGGTGGTTACGTAAATGTCCGCCCAGCCCAGCGTGTCCTCCACCGTCAGCACGCGGTAGCCTTCCATGGCGGCCTGGAGCGCGCAGATGGGGTCTATTTCCGTCACGACCACCTGGGCGCCCATGCCGCGCAGGGACTGGGCGCAGCCCTTGCCCACGTCCCCGTAGCCGCAGACCACGGCCACCTTGCCGGCGATCATGACGTCCGTGGCGCGCTTGATGCCGTCCACCAGGGACTCGCGGCAGCCGTACAGGTTGTCAAACTTGGACTTGGTCACGGAATCGTTCACGTTGATGGCCGGAATCAGCAGGCGGCCCGCGGCCTGCATCTGGTACAGGCGGTGCACGCCCGTGGTCGTTTCCTCGGAAACGCCCTTCAGCTCAGGCAGCCAGCGGTGGAAAATGCCGGGCGTTTCCGCGGCGATCTTTTTCAGGAGGTCCTTGATGACTTCCTCTTCTTCCGACTCCGACGGGGTGTTCACCCAGCCGGAACCTTCCTCCATCTCATACCCGCGGTGGATGAGCAGGGTGGCGTCTCCGCCGTCGTCCACAATCAATTGCGGCCCCAGACCGTCCGGAAAGTTCATGGCCTTCCAGGTGCAGTCCCAGTATTCCCGGAGCGTTTCCCCCTTCCAGGCGAACACGGGCGTGCCGGATTTGGCAATCGCGGCGGCGGCGTGGTCCTGGGTGGAGAAAATATTGCAGCTGGCCCAGCGCACGGAGGCGCCCAGGGCCGTCAGCGTTTCAATCAGCACGGCCGTCTGCACCGTCATATGCAGGGAGCCCATGATGCGCACGCCCTCCAGGGGCCTGGCGTCCGCGTACTTTTCACGCACGGCCATCAGGCCGGGCATTTCATGTTCCGCAATGTCCAGTTCCTTGCGTCCGAAATCCGCCAGGCTGATATCGCGCACCTTGTATTGTTCCGTTTCTGAAAACATGTCTGTAAACGTTGTCGTTGGATTAATGAAGAAGTTGTTTCAGGGAGGCCAGGCGCGTTTCGTCCAGTTGTTCCCAGGGAAGCTCCGGATTGGTGAAATGCCCGTAGTGCGTCGTCTTCCGGTAAATGGGTCGCAGCAGGTCGAGCTGGTCCACCATGTCCGCAGGCTTGAAGGAGAAAATGCCTTCCAGCGCGCTTTCAATGGCTTTTTCCTCCACCTTTCCGGTGCCGAAGGTATCCACCCGGATGGAAACGGGGGTGGGGTAGCCGATGGCGTAGGCCACCTGCAATTCACACTTGTCCGCCAGCCCGGCGGCTACGATGTGTTTGGCGACCCAGCGGCACATGTACGCCGCGGAACGGTCCACCTTGGACGGGTCCTTCCCGGAGAAGGCGCCGCCGCCGTGGCGGCCCATGCCGCCGTACGTATCCACAATGATCTTGCGGCCCGTCAGGCCGGAATCCCCGTGGGGGCCGCCCACCACGAATTTCCCCGTGGGATTGATGAAGTACTCCGTCCTGTCATCCAGCAGTTCCGCAGGAAGCACGGTCTTAATGAGTCTGACGCAGTAATTGTAAATCGTATCATGGTCCACTTCCTCCGTGTGCTGGGTGGAGATAACCACGTTCTCAATATGCACGGGGCGTCCGGCCTCATCATAGGCCACGGCCACCTGGGACTTGCAATCCGGTCGCAGCCAGTCCACATGCCCGCGCTTGCGGCGCTTGGCCAGTTCCATGAGCAGCTTGTGGGCGAACACGATGGGGGCCGGCAGCAGCTCCGGCGTCTCGTTCGTCGCGAAGCCGAACATGATGCCCTGGTCCCCGGCGCCCTGCTCCGCGTGGCCCTTGCCCTCCGCTTCCCGCGCGTCCACGCCCTGGGCGATGTCCGGAGACTGTTCCGTGAGCAGGTTCGTGAAAAAGACGGTATCCGCATGGAACACGTCGTCGTCCTGCCGGTTGCAGTACCCGATCTCCCGGATGGCCTGGCGGGCGATCTTTTCCGGATTGATTACCGCCTTGGTCGTCAGCTCTCCGGCGATGATGACCATGTTGCTCTTCACCAAAGTTTCGCACGCGACGCGGCTAGTTTTGTCTTGAGCCAGGCAGGCGTCTAAAATAGAGTCGGAAATGTAGTCGGCCACCTTGTCCGGATGGCCTTCTCCAACGGATTCCGACGTGAAGATGTGAGGGTTGTTTTTACTCATATCGATAAATCTCGATGCGTTGATATATTATTCTACCATGAAGTCAATCCTAAAAACGCTCAAACTCCTGACGGACCCCACCCGCCTGCGCATCATCAACGTTCTGAATGAAGAATCCCTGAGCGTTGCGGAGCTCCAGGAAATTCTCGGCATGGGGCAGAGCCGCATCTCCACGCAGCTTGCCCAGCTCCGGCAGGAAGGAGTGGTGGAGGACACCCGCTCCGGGAAAAACGTTTTTTACACCCTCTCCCTGGCCAACGACCTGCACAACGTGGCCCTGAAAGCCTGCGAGGAACTGCCGGAGGCGGAAACGGACAAAAAAGCCCTCCAGGTCATTCTGGACAAGCGCAAGAACCGCACGCAGGCCTACTTTGATGAAGTCGTTTGCCGCCTGGGCAAGAACTACGCTCCGGGCCGTTCCTGGAAGGCGCTGGCCGGAGCCCTGCTCCGCATCCTGAATTATGACGTGGTGGCGGACCTGGGCGCCGGGGAAGGCTTCGTCTCCCAGCTCATTTCCCCCAGCGCCAAGCAGGTGATCGCCGTGGACAACTCCCCCAGCATGGTGGAACTGGGGCAGGAACTGGCGCGCAAGCACGGGCTGGACAATCTGGAATACCGCCTGGGCGACATTGAAACGCCGCCCATTGATCCCGGCACCGTGGACCTGGCCCTGCTCAGCCAGGCCCTGCACCATGCCCAAAAGCCGGTCAAGGCCCTGGAAGCCGCCTGGAACATCCTGAAACCCGGAGGCTGCCTGGTCGTTCTGGACCTGCTCCAGCACGGGCAGGAGGAAGCCCGCGAACTCTATGCGGACCGCTGGCTGGGCTTCACGCCCGCCGCTCTGGAAAGCATGCTCAAGGAAGCCGGCTTCCGGAACATCCATACGGACATTGTGGACAGGGAACCGGAACCTCCCCATTTCCAGACCCTGATGGCCGCCGCCTGGAAACCGTAACCGGAAGGCGCCCCACTCCTTTTTCCAACCGTTTTTTCAGACAAAATTCTGCCGGGCAACCGCTCACCTATTGTGAGCATTAAATCCGCATTAATCATTTCAGGCGCCGTCCTCGCTGCCGCCCTGGGCATTTACTGGATAGCCGCCCCGAGGGAAGCCTGTCCCGAGGAACTGTACCGGCAATACATGGAGCTCTCCCCCTTTGAGCAATTTGACCAGAAGGAGAAACTGTTGAAAAAAGCGGCGCAGGCTGGCTGCGTTCCCGCCATGCGCCAAATGGCGGATCATAACTTCATCTCCAAAAACGATCTCAAAGTCGATGAATACAATTACTGGATCAAAAAAGCGGCGGACCATGGAAGCCCGCAGGCCCAGTATGAAGCCTTCACGGAATGCATTTCCGAAAACCCTTCCGAAGTCCTCGCCTATCTGATACAGGCGGACAGACAGTCTTATGCTCCCGCCTCCCTGGAACTGGGACGGCTGTATGCCTGCGGAGACGAAGAATACGGCATCATGCGGGATGAACGGAAAGCCATGGAGTTTTACCAAAAAGCAGCCGCGCTGAATAACCCGGAGGCCCTTTACCTGCTCTACCTGATGGGAAAACTGGAAATTCCGTCCAGGGAGGAGGCGGAACGGCACCCGGACGCCTATGCCCGCTATCTTCAACAGGCGCAGCGGCAGAAAGCGTTCCCGATCATGCCTGCCGCCATGGACGGAGAGGTCCCCGCGAACCGTCAATCCAGGGAGCGTATCAGGGAAGTTTTAAAAACCTACCTGCCGCAAAACCCGAAAGCCGTTGAATGGATTCAACAAAACTACAGGTGAAAAACAGGCCATGCCTCATTCCCTGTCCTCCGGAGCCCTTTCCGCAGGAAAAGGGCGTCTGCCGGATTGGAGGGCTTCCCGCACTTCCCGGACAATGTCCATCATCTGCTCCGGGGAAAGCTCCTCTTTACCTTCCACCTCTTCATCCACCAGCGCTTTCATTTCCTCCAGCAGATGCTCCGGCTCCAGACGGTAGTTCAGCAATACCCGGAAAAGCTCCCTTCCGGCCTCCTGCAAGGGAGCCGGGGGGAAATCCTTCACGCTCTTCAAATTTTTCTCTTCAAAAGAATTCAGCAGTCCGGCATAACGGCGGAACGCGCGTTTGAATTCCTCCGGGCAGCCGGCCATATCCACCGCGGCAAGGTACCGCCGGAAGGAAATTTCCGCCTTCAGGTGAAGGGCGGCTTCCCCCGTGGACTCCGCCAGCCAGGTTTCCTTCTGCTTCAGATGCACGAGCAGAAGGGCCTTCCGCATGGCTTCCCGCTGTTTGCCCTTGGGCCCCTTCTTCAATTTAACCAGGTCCAGGTCCAGCTCCGCGGCATCGGGACTCGCCACATCCTGGGCCGGAGACACTCCGAGAGCCGCCGCCATCAGAACAAACGGCAGCCACTTCCTCATGCATTCCCGGATATGGACCATTGCGGTCAGCAATTACATGAAAAGAGCCGCAAAAGCAATCCAAATCCAGCGTTTCCCGGAGGAGAGGGCCATCCGCACCCGGAGAACCGCCAGAGCGCGGGTCATGCCATCCGGGGAGATTGACGGACAGGCGGCTGTATGAGAAAAAGCGGTCTATGCTATTCGCAGTAGTGATTTTCCTTTCCGTGGTCGTGCTCGGCGTCATTGCCGCGCTGCGCTTCACCAAGGGCGTCATTCCGCTGCGTACTTATGAATCACGTGAACTGCCGGGATTTCCGGGTCCGGCGGGGCTGATTCACCGCCTGGACGGCGCGGAGAAGCGCCAGAGGAAACTGGCGGAGGCCCGTTTTCCCGGTGTGGATGAAAACGGCCTCATCAGCCTGCCCCCCGCCTGGGAGGGCAAGGTAACTGCGGGGCGCCTGGCCTGCGTGGCCCACACCTGGGCCATGAGCAGCCTGGTCAGGGAAGACCCTGCGGCGGCCAAAGCCCGCAAGACCGCCTCCGGCCGCGCCATGATGATTCCCTTCTTCACGGCTCTTATCCTGCTGGGGATGCTGGCCACCGGGCTGTTGAAGTTCCAGATTGCGCTGGCTATCGGGCTGGCCTGCTGGGCCTTCTTCACCTTCTCCGCCCTTCCCACCCAGTTCCGTGAATGGAAGGCGGCGGAAATAGCCAAATCCGGGCTGAAGGAAGCCGGATTGTGGCCCCTGCTGCCCTCTGACGCCATGGCCGTGGAACAATGCCTGAAGGCGCTGTCATGGTGCAATGTGGCGGGCTTCCGGCGCATTCTGCCCAGATAGGGGACGCGCCGTGACGGCGGCGCGCATTTTTCCGGTTAATCCGGCTTTTGAGAGAAAAAAACTTGAAACGGGGGTGCGGGTAACCCACTCTTCCACCGTCGTCAAAATTTACTCTCTTCTGCATGAACGAGTCCGCCAACCCTATCATCAAGTACTTTTCCGAGTTCAAAATCCTAAAAACCGTATCTAAAGATTTCTGGCTCACCAACGTCGTCCAGTTCTTTGACGGCATGGCCTACTTCTCCCTGATTACGGTATTTGTCCTCTACCTGACGGACTATTGCAGTTTCAACGATGCGGACGCGGCCCTGTGGGTGGGGCTGTACACCCTGTTCATCTCCGCCTTCGTCTTTGCGGTGGGTTCCATCTGCGACATCATCGGCATACGGCGCACGTACCTGATCGGCTTCATCATCCTCATCGCCGGGCGTCTCATCATGGGATTCGGGCCGGATCTGAGCCCCACCGTGGACTCCGGGAGGCTGGTGGTCATGACGGGGATTCTGATCATGTCCTTCGGCACGGCGTTCATGTCACCCGTCATCCAGACCTCCATCCGGCGCTTCGCCCCGCTGAATGCGCGCGCCACGGGGTTCAATATTTATTATCTGCTGATGAACATTGCCGCCGTGATCGCGAACGTATTCCTGATTGAATTCTTCCGCAAGCACTTCGGCGCCGTGGACGGCGGCTACTGGATCATCAACTTCGGCACGCTGATGGTGCTGCTGGGCTGCATTACCACCCGCTTCATTGACGAAGACAACTACGCGGAACCCAGTGAAAAGGAGGCCAACCTGAAAGCGCCCCTCCGGCGGCCCCTGCAGCTTTTCCGGGAAGTGTGGAAGGAATCCGCCTTCCGCAAGCTCATCCTCTTCCTGGTGCTGACCATGGGCGTGCGCATCGTCTTCACGCTGCAATTCCTGGTCATGCCCAAATACTACGTGCGCACCCTGTATGATGACTTTGCCATCGGCTCCATCAATGCCATCAACCCGGCCATCATCGTCTCCGGCCTCATCCTGCTCATTCCGGTGCTGGGACGCTTCTCCACCGTCAGCCTCATGATCGTGGGCATGTCCATTTCCGCTTTCTCCCTTGTCTTCATGGCCATTCCCATTGAATGGTACTATTTGGTGCCCGGCATTGAAACGCGCTCCCAGGCGTATCTGGTAGCCATTGTGACGCAGATTCTGGTGTTCGCGTTCGGGGAACTGCTGTTCTCCCCCCGCTTCTCGGAATATGTGGCCCGCGTGGCGCCCAAGGACAAGGTGGCCTCCTACATGTCCCTGGCGGCATTGCCCATGTTCATTGCCAAGCCCATCAACGGCATCATCGGCGGCCTGCTGGTCGCCTACCTCTGCTACGACGGCATCTGCGCCAAGATGGATACCGGGCACATCGGCTTCTGGGATTCACCCGAATTCATGTGGACCATTTACCTGGCCATGGCCGTCATCAGCCCCATCGCCATCATCATGACCCGCAAGACCATCACCTCCGACCATCCGGAGGAAGATGCGGACTCCCCGCCCATTGCGGCCATTGAAACGGAAATGGACCCCGCCGTTACGGCGGAAGAACTCACGGAAGCCAACTCCTAACCTCTCAAGACGATGAACCAGCACACGCGCAACATCATTGTGGACTCCCTCATCCTGGTGGCTTTCAGTTCCATTCTGGGCGGGATTAGCCTGGTGGTTTCCAAATCCTTCTCCGGAGACCCCAATCCGGCCCTGGACCTCATCACCGTGATGAAAAAGGCGGAGGCCAAGGAAGTCAATGCCTCCTCTGAACAGGAGGAACAGGAAGCCAGAGTCAAGGGAATGAAGGAATTCGACCAAACTCTGGAAGAAGGGGAACAACTGGCGGCGAAGGAAGGAAAAGCCTTCGTCAACATGACGGACCCCCACGGCAGAACGCCCGTCATGTGGGTGTGCTACGCCAACTACAACAACATTGAAACCACGCTGAAGCTGGAAGCCAAGCGTGCGCCCTACCTGGGACGCCTGCTGGAAGACCCCCGCGTGGAAATCGACCAGAAGGACAAGGACGGATGGACCGCCCTGCACTGGGCTTCCTGGAGCGGGCTGGACCGCTTGTCCGACATGCTGATTGAAAAGAAGGCGGACATCAACAACCGGGAAGGCAACGGCTTTACGCCGCTGATGCTGGCGGCCATGCGCGGCAACTTCCAGGTGGCGGCCCTGCTGCTGGAAAAAGGGGCGGACATGAATGCCGTCAACAAATTCGGCAAGAACGCCCTTCAACTGGCGGAGGAAGGGGCCCTTGCCTACCAATCCAGCTTTGACCTGACCAAGACGGAAGTTTCCAAGGCCCCGGTGAACACCTTTGCACAGGCTTATGAAAAAGCCGTTGCAGCCCTCTCGCCTGAACACGCCCCCGAATTCATGGAAGCCATGAAAAAGGCGGTAGGCCGCCAGTCCTTTGTGGAAACGGAGTACGTTCTCCAGCTCATTACGCGCTCCCTGATCTCCAAAAACCTGTTCACGGAGGAACAGGCCGGAAAATTCAAGGAGGAAATCACCGGGGCCGTAGCGGAAAAATCCCAGATCATTGACGTGCGCGGCGTAGCCTTTGAACACACCGTGGACCTGCTCCGTAAAGCGGCTGGGAAATAACAGCCCGGTTTCTTCAAGGTTCCGACATCCGCCACTTTGCTCTTGACGCTTTCACGGCTCCTTTCTAGGATTCGCGGCATACCATGGTTAGAGCATTGCGCAACGGCATCATGCTGCTCACCCTTCTGCTGGTCATTGTAGGCGGAACGGGCATGGTTTCCGTATGCCCCTGCCATCAGGAGGTCTTCCTCTTTTCCTGCTCCTGCCATCACGATGCCGCACCCTGCGGATGCCGTGGGGACCATGGTCCCGGCAGCAGCACTTCCAGCCCGCTGGCCGGGCACCTCTGCGAACACCAGCGTCTGGAGATTGACGACCTGACGCTGCCCGTTCTTCATGCGCCGCTTCCCCAGCCCTGCATTATCTGGCAGACCTTCCCGGATTTCCATCATCTGGCACAGTCTCTTCTTTTAACAAGCCAAACATCGGATTCCGCAATACCCGCCCCCCCTGACCCCTTCAGGGACGACGGCCCGATACATGAAGGCTTTCAACTTCCCCTGCTGATTTAACGGCCCTTTTTCAGAAACGTCCCAGGGACGTTTCCGGCTGAACGCTGCTTGTTGATTGCGTCCGGCCTTATTTGTTTCCGCGGAATTATTTGCCGCATTGTCCAAACCTGATTGGACCGAACTATTTCTATTCTCTTTTTCATCATGAAATCCATACCATTTTTCGCTGGGCTAGGCCTGACCGCCTTCCTCAGCTCATGCAGCGTCTATCACAGCGCGCCCATCGACCTGAACGCGGAGGAAGCCTCCTGGAAAGAGGCATCCCGCGTGGACACACACATCTCCGTTACCCGGAACCAGGCACGCCAGATCGGCCTGGTCATGAATCCGGATCTGAACAAGGCACGCCTGAAACTGGCTTCCAGCAATGAAGCAGCCAAACAATCGGGCTGGTGGAACGATCCGTCCTTTTCCTGGGATATTGAACAAGTCCTCCAGGAAAATACGCTCAACATGTCCGGCAGCCTGGGCTTCACCATTCCCGTGACGGGTCTTCCCGCCCTGGAAAAAAAGGTGGCGGAACAGTACAAGGAGGCGGACTTCTGGACCCTCCGCCAGGCGGAACTGGATTTTCTCAGTTCCCTGGACCAGGCCTGGAGCAAGCTGGCCGTTACCCAGCGCCGCAAGGCCGTCATCCGGGAACGCCTGGATGCGGTGCGGCAGGAAAACGGCGTGATTGAAAAACTCATTGGCGCAGGGGAAGTGGAATTTTCCTCCCGCCAGGTGGCTTCCCAGCGCATGAACGACGCCATCCGGGAACTCCAGACCGTGACGGAAACGGAACTGGAGCAGAAGATGGAGCTGGTCAGGCTGATGGGGCTGCATCCCTCCGCGGCACGGAAGCTCGGCTTCCTGACGGGACAGGGCTTCCAACTGCCTGCCGCCGTTCCGGCCCCCGGCCCCGCCGCCCTGGCCTCAGCCCCGAAAATCAAGGCCCAACTGGCAACCTACGCCACCACGGAAACCCTGTTCAAGACGGAGATCCGCCGGCAGTACCCGGAACTGGAGCTCGGGCCCTCCTTCACCCGTGACGACGGGGAAAAGGAAGTGGGCGGAGAAATAGGGTTCAATCTCCCCCTCTGGAACCGCAACCGCAAGGCCATTGCGGAAGCGCGCGGCACACGGAACCTGTCCAGGCAGGAAACCATCCAGCTTTGGAAAACGGAGTTGTTCAACGCCCGACAGCTTGACGTCAGCCAGCAGATGGTGCTCCGCCACTGCCGGACGGAGCTTCAGCGCATGGAGTCCTTCGCCTCCTCCGTCCGGACCATGGAGAAACTGCACGGCATCGGGGAAGCCTCCCTGCTGGAGCTGGCGGAAAACCGCCACCAGCTTTATGAAAGCCGTCTGGCTTTCCTGGACAATCTGGACAAGCTGCTGGCCATTCAGGCCCAGCTGCGCTACCTCACCCACGCCAACCTTCAATCCAAATAAAAATCTTCATCATTTTAACGAACATGAAACGTCTCTATTTTTCCATTATCCTGGGCCTGGCTCCCGTTTTCAGCCTCAATCCCGCACGCGGAGAGCAGCCGGCACCTACGGAACACAAACACGAGGACGGCACCGCCTGCACGGCGGACCACGGCCATGAAGACCACCAGCACAAGGAAGGGGAAACCTGCGCCGAGGGCCACGCCCATGAGGAACACAAGCACGCGGACGGCTCCGTCTGCACAGGCGACCACGAGCCTGAGGGCCACCAGCATGCAGAGGGGGAAGCCTGCACGGGCGACCACAAACATGAAGAGGCCGCGGAGAAAGGTTCCGGCCAGCCGGGGGACATGATTCCCGTGCATGTGGATGAAAAGGCGCGCCATTCCCTGGACATGCGCTTTGAAAAGGTGACGGAAGCCACTCACGGCGCGGAAAAGACCCTTCACGGCCAGATGGTTATTCCTCCCCATGCGGTAACGACGTACGCCCTTCCTGCCGCCGGGCGCGTCACCTTCAACGTAAAGTCCGCCCAGCAGGTACGCAAGGGAGAACTGCTGTACACGCTGGCCTCACCGGACATCGTGGAGATGGAGGGGAACGCCTCCCAGGCGCAAGCCGCTCTGGACCGCGCCGCGGCGGAACTTAATACCCTCAAGGAACGCCGGGCCCAACTGGAAAAAATCGGCACCCGTAACAGTGAATTGAACACCTCCATCCAGTTCAAGGAAGCAGAAATCCACAGCCTCCGGGCCGCTCTGGACGCCAGCAATAATAAACTGAAGCTGGTGACGGATTCCGGAGCGTTGAAAAACAACCTCCTTTACGTGTACGCCGCGGCGGACGGCTCCGTCCAGTCCGTGAACATGACCCAGGGTTCCTGGGGGGAACAGGGCGCGCCCGCCCTCGTCATGACCAACAAGGGGGAACTGGAATTCGCCACCACCATTTACGGGGCTGACCCCGTCCATTATGCGAAGGCCCAGCTGGCCCTGACCAGCGGAAAAAATACGGAAGTGCTGGACGGAGCCCTGCGGGTGGCGGACCAGGTGGACCCCGCCACGCAGTCCCGTGCCCTGTACTTCGTTCCGGACCGCATGCCGGAAGGGACGCATGCCGGACAGCTTGCCCGGCTGGACCTGTATTCCCATGACGCCGCCACGGACGGATTTATTCCCGTTCCCAACAGCGCCGTCGTCAAGGTGGGGGTGAACGACGTGGTCTTCATCAAGGCGGCGGACGATACCTTCGTCATGAAGAAGGTGGAAACACTGCCCGCACGGCAGGGAAAAACGCCCGTCAAGGGGTTGACGCCGGGACAAACCATCGTGACCAAAGGCGGCTATGAATTGAAATACATCCTGCCCACGGGAGACGCCGGGAGCAAGAAGGCGGCCGGGCATTTCCATGCGGACGGCCAGTTCCACGAAGGGGAACATTGATTTTCAGCTCAACGTGATTAGAGAACGGTTAATAGAAACAGGAATTCGATGAACTTTCTAATTTCATTCTGCCTGAATAACAGGATTACCGTGATTCTGCTGACGCTCGCGCTGGCGGTCATCAGCATTTTCGTGGTGAAAAATATTCCCGTGGACGTGTTTCCGGAACTGAAGGTTCCGCGCGTCACCATCCAGACGGAAGCCCCCGGCCTCACCGCTGAGGAAGTGGAGCAGTATATCACCATTCCCATTGAGTCCGCCATGAACGGCACCGCCGGGGTCAAGGGCGTGCGCTCCTCCTCCGGCAGCGGCCTCTCCTTCGTATGGGTGGACTTTGACTGGGACAAGGATATCTACCAGGCGCGCCAGATCGTAACGGAACGCCTGGGCGCGGTCCGGGAGTCCTTGCCGGAAGGCACGTCCCCGGAGCTGGCGCCCATCGTCTCCGTAACGGGGGAAATCATGCTGATCGCCCTGACGGGGGACAAGGACACCTCCACGCTGGACATGCGGCAATTGGCGGAATACAAGCTGCGCACGCGCCTGCTGGCCATCCCCGGCGTGGGACAGGTCACGGTGCTGGGCGGCCGCCTGCCGGAATACCAGGTGGTTTACGATCCCAACAAGCTCAAGCTGGCAGGGGTGGACCTTTCCAGCCTGAAAACGGCCATTGAGGAATCCCAGTCTTCCGTGCCCGCCGGGTACCTGGAGGACGTGGCCGGGCAGGAGCTCCCCATTCAGCAGGATACCCGCACCGCCAATATTGAACAGCTGAACCGCGCCCTGGTTCCGGACCACGCCTCCGGCATTCTCCGGCTTCAGGACGTAGCGGAGGTCAAGATAGACGGCGCGCCGCGACGGGGTGACGCCGGGTTCATGGGGGAAGACGCCGTGGTGCTTTCCGTGCAGAAGGTGCCGGGAGCCAATACGCTGGCCCTGACGCAGGCTGTGGACGCAGCCGTCAAGGAGTTCAGCCAGAGTCAGCTTCCCAAGGGCATGAAACTGCACACCACCGCCTACCGCCAGGCGGATTTCATTGAAATGTCCCTGGACAACGGCACGGAGACCCTGCTCATTGCGGGAGCGGTGGTCATGATCGTCATCTTCCTGACGCTGCTGAACCTGCGCACGGCCATCATCACGCTGATTTCCATGCCCCTGTCCGTCCTGTTCGGGATGATGATGTTCCCCATTTTCGGGCTGGCCATCAACATCATGACCCTGGGCGGCCTGGCCGTAGCCGTGGGGGACGTGGTGGACAACGCCATCATTTTCGTGGAAATAGCGTGGCGGCACCTGAACCGGAACGCCGCCCTGCCGGAGGACAGGCGCAAGAGCAAGTATGAGGTGCTGATGGAGGCCAAGGGGGAAATCGTGGGTTCCATCTCCTTCTCCTCCGTCATCATCCTGCTGGTGTTCACGCCGGTCCTCTTCCTGTCCGGGCTGGAAGGCCAGTTCTTCCGCCCCCTGGGCATCTCCTACATGCTGGCCCTGCTCTCCTCCCTCATCGTAGCCGTCACCATTACCCCGGTGCTCTGCTACATGTGGTTCAAGAAGAGCAAAAACGCCGCCACGCTGGAAAGCGGGGACTCCTTCAGCTCCCGCCTCATCAAGCGCATTTATGCGCCCATTCTTGAATTCTGCCTGCGCTTCTCCAAGACGGTCTGCGCCATCATGGCGGCCATCACGCTGCTGGCCCTGTGGCTGGGGTCCACCTTCGGAACCAGCTTCCTGCCGCCGTTCAACGAGGACTGCTACACGGTCTTCGTCAGCACGGTGCCGGGCACTTCCCTGGATGAAACGGAGCGCATCTCCCGAACGGTGATGAAGGACATTGAACGCATTCCGGGCGTTCTCAGCGTCACCCAGCGCACGGGACGCGCGGAAAACGACGAACACGCGGAACCCGTCAGCGCCTCCGAACTGCTCGTGCGCGTAGACCTGGAGAAGGACCAGAAGGAACTGCGCGCCGCCATCAAGAAGTGCATTGACGATATTCCCGGCACCAGCTCCATGATCGGCTATCCGCTGGCGCACCGCATCAGTTCCGCCCTCTCCGGCTCCAACTCGGAAATCGCCATCAATATTTACGGCACGGAGCTGCCCCAGCTCCGCCTGGCGGCCCAGAAGGCCAAGGAGATTCTGGCAAAGATGCCGGAGGTGGCGGACGCGCGCGCCAACCGGGAAATCATGGTGGATACCATCCGCGTGCAGTACAACCAGGAAGCCCTGGCCTCCCACGGCCTGACCATGGCGAACGCCGCGGAACAGGTTTCCACGGCCATGAACGGCCAGAAGCTGGGGGAAGTGATCAAGAACCAGGACCACTGGAACATTGTCCTGCGCATTGATCCCAGGCTGAAGACGTCCATTGAAGACATCAAGAACCTGGAACTCATTTCCCCCAATAAAAAGACCGTGCGCCTGGCCGACGTGGCGCAGGTGTACCGGGAGGAGGTCTCCAACCTCATCCTGAGGGACAACACCATGCGGAAGGCCATGATCTCCTGCAACCCCTCCCCCAATTCCAACCTGGGGGACCTGGCAAAAGCCTGCCGGGAACAATTGGACCCGGTGATGAACGCCATGGGCTGCACAGTGGACTATGACGGCACCATCAAGGCGCGGGAATCCGCTTCCCAGCGGCTTTACGTGCTGGGAGCCATCGTGATGGTGCTCATTGTGCTGCTGCTTTCCTCCGCGCTGGGGAGCGTCCGCCGCGCCATGCTGACGCTGGTGAATATTCCGCTGTGCCTGGTGGGCGGCATTGTAGCCGTCTTCCTGGCCTCCCCCGGCACGCTGTCCTCCCTGTTCGGCGCCGCGTACATTCCGCCCATCCTCTCCGTGGCTTCCATCGTGGGGTTCGTTACCGTCATCGGCTTCGCCATCCGCAGCGGCCTGATCCTGCTCAACAGGTACCGGGCGCTGGAACACAAGGGCATGAACCCGGCGGAAGCCATCCGGGAAGGTTCGCTGGAACGCGTGGTTCCCATCATCATGACCTCCCTTACAACGGTGCTCGGCCTGCTCCCCCTGATCTGGGCCATTGACAAGCCCGGGGGCGAACTGCTCGGGCCGCTGGCCATCGTTCAGTTCGGCGGACTGGTTTCAGCCACCATCCTGAACCTGCTCATCATTCCGGCCACAGCCAAACTCTTCTCCCGCTGGATTTCCTCCCGCCGGAAAGAATTGGAAGCAACCTCCTGATCCATTCGGGATTCCAGCGGCGGAACCGGGGAAGGACGAGGCCCCGGTTCCGCCTTTTACAATGACAGACGTAACAAGTCCTTGCCTTCCGGGCCGATAAGGAGCACACATGGGTGCTTAAGCTTCACCGTCATGCCCAAACGGAAATCCACCAGAGAGCACCTGCTCAATACGGGAGCCATGATCGTCGGGGAATCCGGGCTCCGCGCTCTCACCATCCGCGGCCTGTCCCTGCGCGCCGGCACCAATACGGGGAGCTTTGTCTATCACTTCGGCAACCGGGAAGCTTTTCTGAACGAACTGCTGGAACGCTGGTACGAACCGTTGTTCACCGGCGTCAGAACCCACGCCAATATTCATCTTCCGGCCTTTGAAAAACTGGAAGCCATCCTGGAAGACGTCATGGAGTTCCTGCTGCGCCACGGCCAGTTCATTGCCCAGCTGGTGCTGGACGCCCTGGCGGGAGAACGGGCGGCCATCCGCTTCATTTCAGGAATCCATACGCGCCACCCCCTCGTCCTGCTGGAAACCATACGGGAAGCCCAGGAGGAAGGTTCCGTGCTCCAGGGAGACCCCATGAACATCCTCATCTACCTCGTCTGCTGCGGCGGGGCTCCTTTTATCCTTTCCGGACAACTCCAGGTGCACGACCCGAATGCCGTGCGGCCCGTGCTGGATCTGCTGGGCTCCATCCTCAATGACCCGGAAAGCGCCAGGCAGCGCATGACCTGGGCGCTCCGCGGCATCCGCCAGTCCTGAGAACCCACCGGACTCCGGAAATACCACGTTGCGCCGCGCTCTTCCTGCAAAGCTGGAGCGCCGCAGGATTTGCGGGCCATGGGCTTTCCCTTACCGCCTCCAATGGGGGCGGTGGGGCGGACGGGGCGGCGGAGGCGGAGGATTGTGATGATGCCAGTCATTGCGATACCTGTCCTTGTCGCGGTCATGCTGGACCGCCGCGCCGATGGCAGCCCCGGCGGCCAGCGCACCCACGCCGATGGCGGCGGCCCCGCCAGGCGTCACGGTGCTGTTTCCGTAACTGTCCGTCGTGCAGGACGGCATCAGGGAAAGAGACAGCCCGGCCACGGGAAGGAGCCAGAGGGATTTGATATGCTTGTTCATGGTGTGAAATATTGGTAATGCCGGCAACCCGGCTTGCATCCAGTAAGCGCGGCGTGCCCGCATGATTTGTTTAAGCATGTCACAGCCCGGAGAGGAATTCCCGGAATCATGACGCCTGTTATGCACAGCGGACCCTTTGGAACGCCCTGTTCCGGCGCGCCTGAACACGAAAATCCGCATGCGCTGCAAAAGAACAGACATGCGGATGTAGAAAGCGTTCATCTTCCGGAAAGCTCCGGAAAAGTCCGCCCGGATTATTTCTGCTCCGCAGCGGGTTCGATGCGGACGGGGCTCTGAATATCAAACAGGCTCTTGCGCAGCAGGTAGCCTCCGCGCTGGAGGACAAACGCGCTGGACGGGAACTTTTCCGCCAATTCACGGTAAAAGGCTCCCGCGGCGGCATTGTCCTTCTTCGCCCGGGCAATGTCCCCCAGGCACATGGTGGCAAAACCGGAAAAAGTGGGATCCCCCGCGTCCACCACGGAACGGAACAGGCCATCCGCCTCATCCGCCTTCCCGCGGTTCATCAGGCGGCATGCCAGGGTAACGGAAGCCTGGGCCTTCCATTCCTCCGTGGGAGCGGAATCAATAAAAGCTTTCATCCTGGCTACGCCTTCATCCTCCTTGCCGGCGTTCCACAGGGCGACCGCCTGAAGATAGGTGGCGGTGACGGCGGCGCGGGAATCGTCAAAATCCGCCACCACCTGCTGAAGCCCCTGTTCATTCAGGGAGATTTCCCCGGTAGCGGGGGATTCCGGCATGGCGGCCACCAGCGCGGCGCCTGCCTTTCTTTCCATGGAATCCTGCATGCCGTTGTAAATGATCCATCCGGCGGCTCCGAGAACGCACAGCAGCACGACCAGCGCAACCTTTCCGTAGTGTTCATCCAAAAACTGTTCATGCTTGGCCGGACCGACGGAGATTTCCGCAAACGCGCTTCCGTCGCCCATCGGCATGTTGTCCATGGCCCGTTTAATATCCTTGATATCCATAATATGTTGAAGAGGTTTCTATCGTGTTGTCCCGGCCAAATCAATCAGCTTTTTACTTATCTTCGCCATGTTCCAGAAGCTGGAGGGAATCCTTCAGGCCCAGGTTCCTGTAGATCTGCCGCGTGGCGCGGCTCTGGTTGAGCGTATAAAAATGAATGCCGGCCACGCCGGAATCCAGCAGCTCCGCACATTGGCTGGAGGCGTACTGGATGCCTACCTCCTGAACGGCGTCCGGATTGGAGCCGGCGCGTTTCAGCGCCTTGAGCAGCCGGGCCGGAAAACACGTGCCCCCGGAAAGCTCCGCCATGCGGTTCATGCCGGACAGGCTGGTTACGGGCATGATTCCGGCCAGAATGGGCACCTTGATGCCGGCCAGCAGGCAGCGTTCCCGGTAATCCAGAAAAGAATGGTTGTCAAAAAACAACTGGGTGCAGATGTAGTCTGCGCCGGCATCCACCTTCGCTTTCAGAAAATCCATCTCGCGCAGGCGGTTGGGCGTGGACGGATGGCCTTCAGGGAAGCCGGCCACACCTATGGCGAACCCGTCCGGATCAGGATGGCGTCCGGATTCGTTATATTCACGAATAAAAGCCACCAGTTCCGCCGCATGGCGGAAGGCATCCGCATCACGGTTGTAATTTTCCGTGCCGCGCGGGGGATCTCCCCGCAGGGCCAGAACGGCCCGCACCCCTGCCTGGGCGTACTGGTCCAGAATGCTCCATACTTCCTCCCGGCTATGGCCTACGCAAGTAAGGTGGGGCACCGTGGGAATGCGGGATTCATGCTGGATGCGCAGCACCACCTCCCGGGTAAGCTCACGGGTGGAGCCGCCCGCGCCGTATGTCACGCTGACAAAACTGGGATGGTACGGTTCCAGTTCACGAATGGTCTGGTACAGGGCCGCCGCAGCCTGCTCGTTCTTGGGCGGGAAAAATTCAAAGGACAGACTGGGGCCCGCGCCCGACTGCAATCTTTCTCTCAGATGCACTTTTTCTTTATTTGGCTTGGCTCTATCCGGACCCGCATTACGGCTCCATGGGAATCATCACCGGCTGGGGAGCCGCCGCAGGAGCGGGAGCGGCAGACGGGGCCGCGCCGGGCTCGCCTTCTCCCATCATGTTTTCCTGCCAGCTTGCGGGCGGGACAATCACTTCATCCCCCGGCTTGATGGGCTCCTTGTCATTGTTGTCAAAAAGCGTGTTGCGCTTCACGTAGGACTGGAACACCTTCCCGTCCGGGTCAACTCCGTCGATAATCAGGGAGACAAAGATGCTTCCGCGCCTGCGGATGCCCAGTTCCTGCCCCACTTTCAGGTCAGGCTGGCCGATGGACTGGAACAGGACAAGGTTGGCGTCACGGTAGTATTCCGTCACGCGTCCCACCTGTTCGGCGTCCTTGATCTCATTGAGCCATTGCAGGCGGGGGTCTCCCTTTTCAATGCTCCGGCGTTCCAGCAGGGCGCGTTCCTCCTCCGCCATGGCGTGGCGCTTCTTCAAATCTTCATTCTCCTTCTTCATCCGTTCCAGCTCGGCCGTGGCATGGGCCAGCTCCTCGCTCACCACCGGGTCCGCCACGACTACCGGCTGAACGGCGGTGCCGGGCGTCTGCGTGGGCATGGGAAGATAAGGAGAGGGATTGACGGCTGCCGGAGCGGGCACGGGGGCTATCTGCTGCTGTTGAATCACATCCATCCTTGAGGAAATGTTCACATAGATCATTCCCAGAACGGCCAGCACCACCACCAGGAACACCAGAATAAGGATGCGGAAATTGCTCATGTCGTCAAATGGTAGAGGGATTATTGAATAAAATTAGTAGGAATAGTTGAGATAGAACTGGAATTGTCCTCCGCGGTCAATGGCGTTGTTCTTCTGAATCGGAATGGCATAGTCCACCGCCAGAGGACCGATGGGCAGGTTCAGGCGCAGGCCGATCCCGTAGTCGGAAACGATCTTGGATGCGCTGAAGTCAAAGGCGTCCCCGTTGACGAAGCCGATGTCGTAGAACACGGCGACGCGCACTTCTTCAATCACCGGAATGGAATATTCAAACTGGCAGAAGAAGGAGGAACGGCCGCCCATCGTTTCATCACCGCTCAAAGCCGGATTGTACGGAGCCACGTCCCGGAAGCGGAAGCCGCGCATGTTGTACGGGCCGCCGAGGTAGAGGCGTTCAAAAATGGGTACGTCATGGTCGCCGTAGGAATCCACGGTGGCCGCACCGGCATTGATGCTGAAAATGGTGTCTCCGCGCAAGTTCCAGTAATAAGAGCCGTTGATGCCGAAGTTGTAAGTCTTCACATCGCCGCCCAGGCCGGAATAACCGGCCAGCACTTCAAACTTGCCGCCCTTGCGGGGGAAGATTTGCGCGTCACGGGTATCAATGGTGTAGGAAAGTTCCACGTGGCTGCGCAGGTAATCGCCGTCCTGCAGCCAGAAGAAGATGGGGGCGTTACCCTTGGCGTCAATCTGGTACTGTTCCAGGCGGTATTCCAGCTTCACGTAATCCAGTTCCCCGATCGGTTTGCGCAGGGAAACGGCAAAGCCGTAGTTCTGCTGGTCGTAATAGTCGGAGAAGTACGTGGAATTGCTGTAGAAGATTTCCGTGCCGAAGGCCAGCTTGCGGTGCAGGAACCACGGGTCCACCCAGGAGATGCTGGCATCCTGCGTTTCAAAACCCACGCGGGTATTGATGGCGAAGCGCTGGCCGCCGCCCACGAAGGAGGACCAGTCATACATGTCGAAGTTGGACTGGGTGATGCCCGCGAACAGGTACACGCTTTCAATGGAGGAGAACGCCACGCCAATGTTCAGGGAACCGGTGCGTTTTTCCGCCACTTCAATGTTGATGTCACGGTAGCCGGGCCGCGTGGAACCCACCTGGGCCACGTCCACCATGTCAAAATAGTTCAGGTTCTGGAGACGCTTCTGGGCGGTATCCAGGTCCACGGAGTTCATGGGGTCGTTGGACTGGAGGGGTAGTTCCTGGCGGATGACGTAATCCTTGGTGCGGTTGTTCCCGGTCAGGCGGATGTTGCCTACGCGGTAGGGGCTGCCTTCCGTCACATGGTAAACGATGTTGATCTGCCCGTAGCCGGTCCTGGGATCAATGCCCACTTCCTGGATGTCCGGGCGCACGGCGGCGTCCGCATACCCGCGGGAGCCGTAATAACGGCGAATCATCGTCACGTCGTCGGCCACCTTCTGGGCGGAATAGGTATCCCCGTTGTACATGCTCAAGCCGGGAATCAGCTCCTGGGCCGTAAACACCTTGGTGGGGCCGAAGGCGACCTGATTGACCTTGTAGCGCCGCCCTTCGGTAAGCGTGATCCTCATCGTCAGCTTCTGCTCGTTGCCCTTGCCGGCGTCAAAATATTCCACCTTGTCCAGCTTGACGCGCAGGTAGCCCTTGTTGCGGTAATAAGTCACCAGTTCCGCCAGATCGTCCTCCAATTGCTCGCGGTCAATGCGGCCGGACTTGGTAATCCAGGTCAGCCAGCCCTTCTCCTTGGTCTTCATCACCTGGCGGAGGTCCTTGGCGCTGATGTGGTCGTTGCCTACAAAATCGATGTTGATGATATTGGCCTTCCTGCCTTCATTGATGTCAAAGACCACGTCCACAAAGCCGGGGCGCTCCGTCTTCTGGTAAAAATAGGAAACGCGCACATCCGGATACCGGGCTTCCTGATAATAGGTGCGCAGCTTGGAGATGGCGCTGCTGAGGGCCTTGTCGCTGAGGGCTTCCCCTCCCTTCAAGCCGCATTCCTCGGAAAGGTCCCGGTTGTCGAACGCGGTGTTGCCGCGGAAGCCCACGCCGCCCAGCAGGTTCTGGGCCGCCATTTCAAACACCACGGTCACGCCGTCGCCGGAAGGTTCCACAGCCACCGTCGTATTGCCGCCTACCAGGCCGCTTTCCAGCAGCCGTTCCAAGTCCTTGTTCACCACTTCCGGGGAATAATTGGTGCCCGGCTGGGTAGCCAGCAGGTTTTTCAGGCGGTCTTCGGACACGGTCTTGCCGGTGCTTCTATAACGCACGGAGACGCTTTTCACGGGACGGCCCTCATACGCCTGGTCACCGGGCAGAAGCCCCGTTTCCGGACCGAGTTCCCGCACCACCTGTTCCGGGGTCATTACGGAACCGTAGCCGCCTCTGTTAAGGGAAGTCTTATCCTGGGCCAAAGCAGCCGAACATGCTATCAGGGGAAAGGAAACACACAAAAAAACGGGACGAATCATGAGAGCTGAACTTAATGCTTGGGATATAAAGGACTTTTCCGTCCGCATAGTCAAGACGTGATTCCGCGTAGAACGCAGTTGCCCTGCATTTCTTACGTTGCGCGCGCATGTGCGCCTGAGAAAGGCAATTGTGTCATTCCCGTGCAATAGCTTGCACTCCAGATACCCGCTCATTACATTTATTGCCGCTCGTGTTTTGACCGCTGCCGCCATACCGGAGCCGAGACAGAACCACTTTCAATTAACACTGACCGTATTATTTATGGAAATCAACGTTGATATTCAACCGGACTGCACAGCCACGCTGAAAGCTTCCATCCCCGCAGAAACCACGGCCGCGCGCCGCGCCTCTATTGTGGATTCCTACGCCGGCAAAGCCAAGCTGCCCGGCTTCCGCCCCGGCAAAACGCCCAAGTCCATCATTGAAAAACGTTTCAAGAAGGAAATTGAAGAAGAACTGCTGGACACTCTTTTTGAAACGGCCTGCTCCGCCGCTCTGGAAGAAAATCCCAAATTGAAAGTGCTCAACTTCGGCAAGCCGGAACAATCCCTCGACGACCAGGGAAATTACACCGCCACCAGCGCGATGACCGTGGTTCCCGAATTCGAACTGCCGGAATACAAGGGCATCGAAGTCAAGGTCCCCTCCTCCGAAGTGACGGAAGCGGACGTGGAGGAAGCCCTGAACTCCCTGGCCGAACAGATTGCGGAATTTACCCCCGTGGACCGCGCCGCGAAGAAGGATGACGTGGCGATCATTGATTTCAAGACCACCCTGGACGGCAAGCCCGTAGCGGAAGCCGCGGGCAAGCCCGTAGGCTTCCTGGAAGGCCGCGACGGCCAGTGGATGAAAGTGGAGGAAGACCAGTTCCTGCCCGGCTTCGCCTCCGCCTTGGAAGGCTTGAAGGCCGGCGACAGCAAGGATATCACCGTCACCATTCCGGATACCTTCCCGATGGCGGAACTGCGCGGCAAGGAACTCGTGTTCCACACCACCGTGAAGGAAGTGCGTGAAAAGCAGCTCCCGGCCATGGATGACGCCTTTGCGGAAAAGGTGCTTCCCGGCAAGAACCTGGAAGAACTGAAAACCGCCCTGAAGGAAAACCTGGCCCAGCGCAAGACCATGCAGATTGACGAAGCCAAGGCCGACCAGATCACGGAAAAGCTGGCGGACATGCTTGACTTCAACCTGCCGGAAGCCGTCGTGGAACGCGAAGTGTACGGTATCCTCCAGCAGAAGATGCAGCAGGCCATGTACAGCGGGAACGCCCCGGCGGACATGGACAAGTTTGTGGAGGAAGCCCGCGAAGAAGCCAGAAAGGAAGCCAAGCGCAATCTCAAGGTCTTCTTCATGCTCCAGGAAGTGGCCCAGGTGGAAAAAATCGCCGTCACGGAAATGGAACTCTACAATGAAGTGGCCCGCCAGGCCCGCCAGCAGAAAAAGAACCTCAAGTCCTACATCCGCGAACTTCAGCGCGAAGGCCGCGTGCATGGCATCAGAATGAGCCTGCTGACAGCCAAGGTTCTGGACTTCCTGACAAAAGAGGCCAAAGTAACGGTAGACGAGCAATAACCCTCCTCTGCACAAGACACCTTACCAGGGGGAGTTGGCGCGCACATGCCCGACTCCCCCGTTTTGCATCCTGCAGACGGGTAGCATACATTAAATAAAACAACATCCCATCTTCAACAAACATGTTTCAAGACCAATCTTCCAAATCAGGCCCCATGAACGCCTACTACGTCCCCATGGTGGTGGAGCAGGACGGCCGCGGCGAACGAGCCTTTGACATTTACTCCCGCCTCCTGAAGGACCGCGTCATCTTCATCGGTTCCGCCATTGACGACGATGTGGCGAACTCCGTGATTGCCCAGCTTCTGTTCCTCCAGATGGCCGACCCGAAAAAAGACATCCACGTGTACATCAACTCCCCCGGCGGCTCCGTCACCGCGGGCCTGGCGATTTACGACACGATGCAGTTCGTCTCCTGTGACGTGAACACGTACTGCCTGGGCATCGCCGCCTCCATGGGGTCCGTCCTTCTGGCGGCGGGCACGCCCGGCAAGCGCTTCTGCCTGCCGAACTCCCATGTGATGATCCACCAGGTTTCCGGCGGCGCCCAGGGCACCGCCTCCGACGTGGAACGCACCATCGGCTTCATGTTCAACCTCAAGAAGCGCCTCAACGGCATTCTGGCCAAGCACACCGGCAAAACGGAAAAGCAGATTGAAAAGGACGCCGACCGCGACAACTACATGACCGCTGAGGAAGCCGCGGCCTACGGCCTGGTGGACAAGGTGCTGACGCATCATTCCGACGGACGGGACGACAAGAAAAAGGCCAAGGCCTGACCCCTGCCTCCCCCATTTCTCTCTCCCTGAAAAACCATGTCCGGTTCCAACCCTCATATTCCTGCCTGTTCCTGCTGCGGCAAGCCCGGGAACAAGGTGGACAAGCTCATCCAGATAGCGGAAGACTTCTATATCTGCAACAATTGCGTTGAAATTTGCGTCAACATGATTGTGAAGGATACCGGCCTTCCGCTGGCGACCCGCTTCATCCGCGGCATTCTGAGCATGGAGCCCTCCGCCTATGCCATGTGCCAGGCGGAGGCCCGCAAGGCCGCTGCCGCGGATATGCTCAAGGAAACGCCGGGAGCCCCGGCCTCCTACGAAGGACCGCTGCCCACGCCGGAAGAAATGTGCGCCACGCTCAACCAGTACGTCATTGGCCAGGATTACGCCAAAAAAGTGCTCTCCGTAGCCGTGTACAACCACTACATGCGCCTGCGCCAGAGCGCCGTGATGCTGGAGGACGAATCCCTGGACGACGTGGAAATTGAAAAATCCAACATCCTGCTGGCCGGCCCTACCGGCTCCGGAAAAACCCTGCTGGCGAAAACGCTGGCGAAAATGCTCAACGTCCCCTTCTGCATTGTGGACGCCACCACGCTGACGGAAGCCGGCTACGTGGGGGAAGACGTGGAAAACATCATCCTGCGCCTTCTCCAGGCCGCGAACTTTGACGTAGCCAAGGCGGAACAGGGCATCATCTATGTGGATGAAATCGACAAGATCGGCCGCAAGACCCAGAACGTCTCCGTCACGCGGGACGTCTCCGGGGAAGGCGTGCAGCAGGCCCTGCTGAAAATCATTGAAGGCACCATCTGCAACGTTCCGCCCACCGGGGGCCGCAAACACCCGCAGCAGGAATACATCCGCGTCAACACGGAAAAAATCCTCTTCATCGTGGGCGGGGCCTTCGTCGGACTGGAAGACATCATCCGCAAACGCCTCGGCGCCACCCAGATGGGGTTCGGAGCCATCACGGAACAGCGCGACCGCAAGGAATACTCGGAAGAGGAAGTCCTGGCCCAGGCGATGCCGGAAGACCTCTTCTCCTTCGGCATGATTCCGGAGCTCGTAGGACGCCTGCCCATCTTCTGCCCGCTCTCCAAGCTGGATGAAGGCCAGCTCGTCCGCCTGCTCACGGAACCTAAAAATGCCCTGGTCAAGCAATACTCCAAACTGCTCGCCATGTACGGCGCCAGGCTGGATGTGCAGCCGGACGCCCTGAAAGCCATGGCCGCGGAAGCCATGGAACGCGGCACGGGAGCCCGCGCCCTGCGTTCCATCTTTGAAACCCTCATGCTGGACGTCATGTACAAGGTGCCCAGCATGGAAGACGCGGACTCCGTCACCATCACCAGGGAAACGGTTACCGACAAAAAACCGGCGCAAATCCGCCAGGCCTCCTAACTCCCCCGCTTCTCCGCCATGCCGGAATCCCTCACCGTTCTGGGAATAGAATCCTCCTGTGATGAAACGGCGGTCGCCATCCTGCGTTCCGCCGGGGAGGGAAAAGCGCCGGAAATACTCTCCTCCATCATCTCCTCCCAGATCGCCATCCACCGCCGGCACGGCGGCGTGGTGCCGGAGCTGGCCTCCCGCAACCACTCGGCGGACCTTCCCGGAGTCATCCGGGCCGCGTGCCGTGAAGCCGGCGTGACCCCGGCGGACATCGATGTCTTCGGCGCCACGGGCGGCCCCGGCCTGGTAGCCGCCCTGCTGGTAGGCAACAGCACGGCCAAGGCGCTGGCGCTGGCGACGGGAAAGCCCTTCGTCTCCGTCAACCATCTGGAAGGCCATTTGCTCTCCCCCTTCCTTAAACGTCCCGGAGGCCCCGTTCCCCATCTGGGCATGGTCGTCTCCGGCGGCCATACCCTCTTTGTGGATGTGCGCGGCGTGGGGGACTACCGCCTCCTGGGCCGTTCCCTGGACGACGCCGCAGGGGAAGCCTTTGACAAGGTGGGAAAAATGCTCGGCCTCCCCTACCCCGGCGGCCCGGAAATCGACCGCATGGCGGCGCACGGCGACCCGCAGGCCTTCTCCTTCCCCCGCGCCCTGATGAAGGAGCACACGGCCAATGTCTCCTTCTCCGGCCTGAAAACGGCCGTTCTCTACACCCTCCCCAGGCTGACGGCAAGCGGCGACCCTCACGACCTGCCGGAACAGACCCTGCGCGATCTCTGCGCCTCCTTCCAGCGTGCCGTGACGGACGTACTGATTCACAAGGCGCTGCATGCCCTGCGCGTTTCCGGCCACCGCACCCTTTCCGTTTCCGGCGGCGTCTCCTGCAACGGGGAACTGCGCTCCCGCCTGAAAGCCGCCTGCGACCGTGAAAACGTGGAACTGGTCCTGCCGGACTTTGACCTGACGACGGACAATGCCGCCATGATCGCCTATGTCACCTGCCTGAAAGCCCGCAGGGGGCTGTTCCACTCTCTGGATGAAGACGTTGACCCCAATCTCAAATTAACGGAGGATCTGAACAGATCCAAATATTCAACGCATTCCTGATAAAGATATTACACATGAACACCCCGTATTTTCGGCATAATGATAAAAAAATGTTCATGTTTTCATTGACATCCCGTATTTAAAAACGTAACATAGCGTCCGCTTTTCGTCAGGCAACACGGGAGGATGCTATTTATCCGCTAGAACCGCAGGTTTGGGCGGATTTACAACTCTCTAAGAGCAGCGAAAGGCGGAAGAAGTCTATGCTTCTGTAGCTCAGGGGTAGAGCGCATCCTTGGTAAGGATGAGGTCGCGGGTTCAATTCCCGCCAGAAGCTCCATCTTCAAGCTAGACCCATAGCAGCCCAAACCTAAACAAAACATTATGGCTAAAGAGCAATTCCAGCGCAACAAGCCCCACGTGAACGTGGGCACCATCGGTCACGTTGACCACGGCAAAACCTCCCTTACCGCCGCCATTACTTCAGTGCTCGCTAAGAAGGGTTTCGCCGAAGCACGCGGCTATGACCAGATCGACGCCGCTCCCGAAGAACGCGAACGCGGCATTACCATCTCCACGGCCCACGTTGAATACGAAACGGAAAACCGTCACTATGCCCACGTTGACTGCCCCGGACACGCCGACTATGTGAAGAACATGATCACCGGCGCTGCCCAGATGGACGGCGCCATCCTCGTGGTTGCCGCTTCCGACGGCCCGATGCCGCAGACCCGCGAACACATCCTCCTTGCCCGCCAGGTGGGCGTCCCCGCCATCGTCGTTTACATGAACAAGTGCGACCTGGTTGACGACCCCGACCTGATCGAACTCGTGGAAATGGAAATCCGCGAACTTCTCAACGAATACGAATTCCCGGGCGACGACACCCCCATCATCAAGGGTTCCGCCGTTAAGGCTCTGGAAGGCGACGCCGCCGCTGAAGACTCCATCATGGAACTCATGGCTGCCGTTGACTCCTACATCCCGCAGCCCGAACGCCCCGTGGACCAGCCCTTCCTCATGCCCGTGGAAGACGTGTTCTCCATCTCCGGCCGCGGCACCGTGGCTACCGGCCGTATCGAACGCGGCATCGTCAAGAAGATGGAAGAAGTCGAAATCATCGGCATCAAGGACACCCAGAAGACCGCCGTTACGGACATCGAAATGTTCCGCAAGCTGCTTGACGAAGGCCAGGCCGGTGACAACGTTGGCCTGCTCCTCCGCGGCCTGAAGAAGGAAGACATCGAACGCGGCCAGGTGATCATCAAGCCCGGCACCGTGAAGCCCCACAAAAACTTCAAGGCTGAAGTTTACGTCCTGACCAAGGAAGAAGGCGGCCGTCACACCCCGTTCTTCAACAACTACCGCCCGCAGTTCTACTTCCGCACGACGGACGTGACCGGCTGCTGCACCCTTCCCGAAGGCGTGGAAATGGTGATGCCCGGCGACAACGTCAACCTGGAAGTCCAGCTCATCACTCCGATCGCCATGGAAAAAGCCATGCGATTCGCTATCCGCGAAGGCGGCCGCACCGTGGGTGCCGGTCGTATCAGCGAAATCCTTGACTAAGTTCCCCTGGAACTTGTAGAGGAATCTACATAGGTTTAATGAGGGGGCCTCCCCGCAGGCCCCCTCATTTCCCACGAAAGAAGAGACACCAACAGGTCAGTAGTTCAATTGGTAGAGCGTTGGTCTCCAAAACCAAAAGTTGGGGGTTCGAGTCCCTCCTGACCTGCCACTTCTTTCCAAATACATCACCCCACCTTGAAGCATGTTTCGCAAGATTTCTCAATTCATCGCCGAAGTTAAGGGCGAACTTAAGAAGACCACCTGGCCCTGGGAAAGCGATCCCAAGGTGAAAGGTTTTAAAAAATTCCGCGAACTCTGGGGTTCCACTCTCGTCGTACTGATTGCCATGGTCTTCCTTGGCGCGTTTGTTGCATCGTTCGACATCTTCCTTCACAGCGTGGTCAACTACCTCATCCAGTTGGCAATCTAGTTTTACTCCCACTTTCTTTCTCCGATCATGCCCAGTACCCCAGAGCCTCACGAACAATGGTATGTTCTTCACGTCCTCTCCGGACAGGAAAACAGCGTTCGTGACCGCATTATCCGCAAGGCGAAGGACGCCGAACTTTCCGACTTCATCTACCGGGTGGAAGTCCCCACGGAACTCATCTCCGAAGTGCGCAACGGCAAAAAGACGGAACGCCACAGCAAGCTTTTTCCCGGGTACGTCTATGCCAACATGTACCTGCTGGAAGCGGACGGCACCCTGAACAAGGACCTCTGGTACTTCATCCAGCAGATTGACGGCGTCATCAGCATCGCCGGTTCCCGCAACGCTCCCCTGCCCATGCGCAAGCGCGAGGTGGAGGATCTTCTGCCCCTGCTGGATGCGGAAGCCGTCGCCGCCCGTCCCAAGGTGGAATTCGCCGTCGGCGATCCCGTGCGCGTCTGCGAAGGCCCGTTCCAGAGCCAGGAAGGCACCATCGAAGAAATCGACCCCGAAAAAGGCAAACTGCGCGTCAGCGTCTCCATCTTTGGCCGCGCCACTCCGGTGGACCTGGAATACTGGCAGGTGGAAAAAGCCTGAGCCCCATTCGCCGGCAGGCAGCAAGCTTCTCCCGTTCATTTTCTCCGCTAACAAAGCAAAACCATGGCAAAAGAAATAACCAAAATCATCAAGCTCCAGATCAATGCCGGAGCCGCTAACCCCTCCCCGCCCGTGGGTCCGGCACTTGGTCAGGCCGGTGTAAACATCATGGCATTCTGCAAGGAGTTCAACGCCGCCACGCAAAAGCAGGCCGGCGACCTCCTGCCGACCGTCATCACCGTTTACAAGGACAAATCATTCTCTTTCATCACCAAGCAGCCCCCGGGCAGCCTGCTTCTCAAGAAGGCCGCCGGCATCGCCTCCGGCTCCGGCGAACCGAACAAAAAGAAGGTCGCCACTCTTTCCAAGGCCAAGCTGATGGAAGTCGTCAACACCAAACTCCCGGACCTCAACACGAAAGACCCCGAACGCGCCGCCCGCATCCTTGCCGGCCAGGCCCGCCAGATGGGCATTGAAGTTGAAGGTATGTAACACTCACCGCAGGAGGATTAACCAATCCGAACGCACTGCCAAATACACACATGTCTACCAAACGCAGCAAGCGATATCAAGAAGCAGCCAAGCTTGTTACCCCTAACAAGAACTACAGCATCACGGAAGCCGTGGAAACCATGAAATCTTTCCCGGCCCCGAAATTTGACCCGACTGTCACCGTTTCCTTCCACCTGACCGTGGACCCCCGCAAATCCGACCAGATGGTCCGCGGCAGCGTCTCCCTGCCCAACGGCACGGGTAAGAACGTCCGCGTCCTCGTCTTCGCCCAGGGTGATGCCGCCAAGGCCGCCCAGGAAGCCGGAGCCGAATTCGTGGGTTTTGAAGACCTCATCAAGAAGGTCCAGGAAGGATTCGTCGACTTTGACACGGCCATTGCCACCCCCGACGCCATGACGGAGGTTCGCAAGGTTGCCCGTGTGCTGGGTCCGCGCGGCCTGATGCCCAACCCGAAAACCGGCACCGTTACGGATGATACGGCCAAGGCCGTGAAGGAAGTGAAGGCCGGCCGCGTTGACTACAAGGTTGACAAGAACGCCAACATCTCCGCCGCTGTAGGCAAGCTGTCCTTCTCCAACGAAGGCATCACTGAAAACATCGTTGCTCTGATTGATTCCGTCGTCAAGGCCCGCCCGGCTTCCGCCAAGGGCGCCTACATCGAATCCGTCACCGTTTCATGCGCCATGTGCCCCGGTCTGCCGGTTGACACCGCTTCCATCGCCAAACTGTAACCCGAACCGATTTAGCACACCATGAATCCTGACAAGCGTATCATCATTGACGACCTGACCGCCCGCGTCAACGCCTCCCCGTTCCTGATCGTCGTGGACTACACCTCGATCACCGTGCCTGAGTTCACCAACCTGCGTTCCGCCCTGGCCGCCTGCGGCGCCCAGTGCCACGTAGCCAAGAACAACTTCATGCGTACGGCCCTGACGGATGCAGGCCTTCCCGACATCGGGGAACACCTCGTCGGCCAGACCGCCTTCGTGACCGGCGCGTCCGACGTGGCCGCCGCCGCCAAGGCCATCAATACCTTTGCGAAGGCCTCCAAGAAGGCCGAATACAAGGTGGCGATCCTGGACGGAGCCATCCTCTCCGCGGACGACATCCGCGCCATCGGTGAACTGCCTCCCCGCGACCAGCTGCTTGCCAAGCTCCTTGGCACCATCAACGCGGCCGGCTCCGCTCTTGCCCGAGTTCTTCAGGCATATGTGGACAAAGAAAACGGCGGCAGCGAAGAACCCGCCGCCTAATACTAACCCCTTGACCGGACGGCCCGGTTGCACTCTAGCCAAATGTGTGAAAACCGGGCCCGACTCTCCTACAGGTTCCTTGTCGGAACTCCAGCCGGAGAACTGAAATGCCAAGTTGGCTCTTGGCGCGACTCGAAACCAAACTAGAAAACAATACAATGGCTGATATTAACAAAATCGCTGAAGAACTCGGTACCCTCACCATCCTGGAAGCTGCCGACCTCGTCAAGCTTCTGGAAGAAAAGTGGGGCGTTTCCGCCGCTGCTCCCGTAGCCGCCGCTGCCGCTGCCGCTCCTGCCGAAGCTGAAGAAGAAAAGACCGAATTCAACGTCGTCCTGACGGAAGCCGGCGCCAACAAGATCGCCGTGATTAAGGCCGTCCGCGAAGTGAAGACCGGTCTCGGCCTGGTGGACGCCAAGAAACTGGTTGAAGGCACCCCCGCCGTCATCCTGGAAGCCGTCTCCAAGGACGAAGCTAACGCCGCCAAAGCCAAGCTGGAAGAAGCTGGCGCCAAGGTGGACGTCAAGTAAGCTTTTTACTTCCCGCGCAACAGGAGAAGACCCGTTTTTCTCCTGTTGCGCTTCCTCGTCTTCACATCCCGCGTGACCGACTAGAGGCTTTTTACCCGTCAAAACGCTTCCAGTCGGTTCCGTCTCCCAAGGAAGGAACCAATCAACCCAGCATCCGGGTTTTCAGGATGCAAACCCATAACATCTCCGCCACAGCAGCCCATGTCAAAGCGACTCTACTTCGGGAATATCAAGGAAGTCATCGAACCTCCGAACCTTATTGAGATTCAACTTCAATCATACTTCGATTTTCTACAACAGGACACCCCGGCCGCGGCCAGGAAAAACATCGGGTTACACGGCGTTCTGAAGGAAATCTTTCCTATCAAGAGCTATGACGAAAACATTGAGCTCGACTTCGTCTCCTACGACATCGAACAGCCGAAGATGAGCGATTACGAGGCTATCCGCGCCGGGGAAACCTACAGCGCCGCCCTCCAGGTCACCTTCAAGCTCAAGTCCGACAACGAATCCAAGGAAGAAACGGTCTACATGGGTGAACTCCCCATGATGACCAACCGCGGCACCTTTGTAATCAACGGCGCCGAACGCGTCATCGTGTCCCAGCTCCACCGTTCTCCGGGCATCTGCTTTGAAAGCGCCCAGCACCTGAACGGCAAACTGCTCCACTCCTTCCGCATCATTCCGGACCGCGGCTCCTGGCTGGAAGTCCAGTTTGACACCAACGACCTGCTCTACGTCTACCTTGACCGCCGCCGCCGCCGCCGCAAGTTCCTTGCGACGACGTTCATGCGTTATCTGGGCTTCAAGACGGACCGCGATATCGTCAGCCAGTTCTACGACATCCGCACGCTTCCCCTGAGCGAAGACATGACGGAGGAAGACCTGCACAACCTCGTGGCCGTGGACACGATCAAGGACAAGGACCTCGTTCTTGCCAAGGCTTTCGAACAGCTCAACATGGGCGTGGTTCGCCAGCTCCTCCAGTTCGGCATCAAGGAAATCGACGTCATCGACCAGAGCGAGGACGACGTGCTGATCAAGACCCTGAAGAAGGATCCCGCCCATGACGAGGAATCCGCCCTCAAGGAAATCTACAAGCGCCTCCGTCCCGGCGATCCCGCCACGGCCGCCCAGGCCCGCACCCTGCTCAAGAGGCTCTTTGACGATCCCAAGAAATACGACCTCACCCGCGTGGGCCGCTACAAGATCAACCAGAAGCTCGGTCTGGACACCAGCCTGGACCAGCGCCTGATGACGGCAGAAGACTTCCTGGCCGCCCTCAAGTACCTCCTGCGCCTCAAGAAGGGCGAAGGCATGGTGGACGACATCGACCACCTGGGCAGCCGCCGCGTGCGCGCCGTGGGCGAACTCATGGCCAACCAGTGCCGCGTGGGCCTCGCCCGCACGGAACGCCTGGTGAAGGAACGCATGACCCTCATTGACCAGAACATTGAAGGCGTGACGCCCAGCAAGCTCATCAACCCGAAGGCCCTCAGCGCCGTCGTGCGCGACTTCTTCGGACGTTCCCAGCTCTCCCAGTTCATGGACCAGATCAACCCCCTTGCGGAACTGACGCACAAGCGCCGCCTCTCCGCCCTGGGGCCCGGCGGCCTGAACCGCGACCGCGCCGGATTCGAAGTGCGAGACGTGCATCCCTCCCACTACGGCCGTATCTGCCCGATTGAAACGCCGGAAGGCCCCAACATCGGTCTGATCAACTCCATGTGCACCTACGCCCGCATCAATGAATTCGGATTCATTGAAACGCCCTACCGCAAGGTGGAAAACGGCCGGGTCACCAACACCATCGAATACGTCACCGCCGACCAGGAGGAAGGCTACCTCATCGCCCAGGCCAACAACCCGCTGGACGAACAGGGCAACTTCACCACCTCCCGCGTGACCGCCCGCGAAAAGGGCGAGTTCATTGAAGTGGACCCGGCGGACGTGCACTACATGGACGTGTCTCCCAAGCAGCTCGTCTCCATCGCCGCAGGCCTCATTCCCTTCCTGGAACACGATGACGCCAACCGCGCCCTGATGGGCTCCAACATGCAGCGCCAGGGCGTGCCTCTCATGGTGGCGGAATCCCCGTACGTGGGAACCGGCATTGAAGGCAAGTGCGCCAGGGACTCCCGTTCCGTCGTTCTGGCGGAAGCGGACGGCATCGTGGCTTCCGCCACGGCTGAAGTCATTATCACCACGAAGGACGGGGAATTGCCCGTGCGTCCGGAAGTCTTCCTGTCCGATCCGGACAGCGTGCGCACGGACCGCGACAACGGCGTATACGTCTATCCCCTGCGCAAGTTCATGCGTTCCAATGCCGGAACCTGCATCAACCAGCGTCCGATCGTGCGCCGCGGCGACAAGATCAAGACCGGCGACGTGCTGGCGGACGGCCCGAACACGGACCAGGGCGAACTGGCCCTCGGCCGCAACGTGCTGGTGGCATATATGCCGTGGAACGGTTACAACTTCGAAGACGCCATCGTCATCTCCGAAAAAACCGTGAAGGAAGACACCTTCACCTCCATCCATATCTCCGAGTTTGAAGTGCAGGCCCGCGACACCAAGCTGGGCCCGGAAGAAATCACCCGCGACATTCCGAACGCCGGTGATGAAGCCCTGAAAAACCTGGACCATGACGGCGTCATCCGCATCGGCGCGGAAGTGAAGCCCGGCGACATCCTCGTCGGTAAAATCACTCCCAAGTCTGAAACGGAACTGGCTCCGGAAGAACGCCTGCTGCGCGCCATCTTCGGTGAAAAGGCTGCGGAAGTGAAAGACACCTCCCTCCGCGTCCCCTCCGGCTGCACCGGCATCGTGATGGACGTTCGCATCTCTTCCACGGGCTCCGGCCACCACCGCGGCGACCTCGTCGTGGACAGCGCGGAAAAGAAAAAGCAGTTCAAGAAGATCAATGACGAGCACAAGAAGAAGAAGGAACAGCTCATTGACCAGCTGACCAAGAAGCTCTCCGACATTCTTCTGGGTGAAAAGATCCCGCTGGACGTGGTCAACGAGCAGACCGGTGAAATCATCATCCCGGCCAACCGCAAGATCACCAAGACCCTGCTGCGCAAGCTGGCCCTGGTGCACGACCACATCGAAATCGAACCCAGCCCGATCCGCAACAAGATCCTGGAAATCATCACCTCCTTCGAAGGCCGCTTCACGGAGCTGGACGACGAACGCGAACACAGGCTGGACCAGATGGAATCCGGGGACGAATCCGAACCCGGCGGACTGAAGGAAGTCAAGGTGTACATCGCCGCCAAGCGCAAGCTCGGCGTGGGCGACAAGATGGCCGGCCGCCACGGCAACAAGGGCGTCGTCGCCAAGATCGTCCCGGAACAGGACATGCCCTTCCTCGCGGACGGCACTCCGGTGGACATCGTGCTGAACCCGTTGGGCGTGCCTTCCCGAATGAACGTGGGCCAGGTGCTTGAAGCCCACCTTGGCATTGCTGCCAGGGCCCTCGGCTTCAAGGTGGCTACCCCGGTGTTCGACGGCATCAGTGAAGAAACCATCTGGAACTACATGTCCGAAGCCAAGAAGGTGGACGGATTCACCTGGATCGGTGACGGCAAGGACGGCACCGTGGGCGGCAAGAGCACCCTCTATGACGGCCTGACCGGCGAACCCTTCCACAACCCGGTGGTGGTAGGCCAGACCTACATGCTCAAGCTGAACCACCTGGTGGCGGACAAGATCCACGCCCGCGCCGTGGGTCCGTACAGCCTGGTCACGCAGCAGCCCCTGGGCGGCAAGGCCCAGTACGGCGGCCAGCGTTTCGGGGAAATGGAAGTGTGGGCGCTGGAAGCCTATGGCGCCGCCTACACCCTCCAGGAGCTTCTCACCGTCAAGTCCGACGACGTGCAGGGCCGCACCCGCATTTACGAATCCATCGTGAAGGGTGACAATACGCTGGAAGCCGGAACTCCGGAATCCTTCAACGTTCTGATGAAGGAAATGCAGTCCCTGGGCCTGAACGTGCGCCCCGGCAGCAAGGATGAACAACCCTCCCTGCAGCTCGGCGATACGGACCTCACTCCCGTGGACGGCATGACGGAAGGCTTTGACAGCGACGACATGGCCGGCCTGGCGGACGTCGACTTCTCCGACCTCAAATTCTAATATCCACCGTATTCCACTCCCGTGCCGCAAGACGCGGGAGTGGGCATCAAACATTCTTCAAAACTTTTAATATATGTCTGATACCCCCACCATCAGGGAAATGCACGGTCTGAGCGACAAGCCCCGGACCTTTGACCAGGTTGCCATCACCGTGGCGGACCCGGATACCATCCGCAGCTGGTCCTTCGGTGAAGTCGTCAACCCGGAAACCATCAACTACCGCACGTTCAAGCCGGAAAAAGGCGGCCTGTTCTGCGAACGCATCTTCGGGCCCACCCGCGACATGGAATGCGCCTGCGGCAAGTACAAGCGCATCAAGCACAAGGGCATCACCTGCGACCGCTGCGGCGTGGAAGTAACCAACGCGCGCGTGCGCCGCGAACGCATGGGCCACATCGAACTGGCCGTTCCGGTTTCCCATATCTGGTTTTACAAATGCATGCCCAGCCGCATTGGCCTTATGCTGGACATGACAGCCCGCCATTTGGAACGCGTGATTTACTATGAAGACTACATCGTGGTAGATCCCGGCAGTACCCCTCTGGAAAAGGGGGCCATCCTGACGGAAGAAGAATTCCGCAATGCGGAAGACGAATACGGCTATGACAGCTTTGAAGCCGGCATGGGCGCGGAAGCCATCCAGAAAATGCTGGCGGCCATTGATCTGCCCACCCTCGTCGCGGATCTTCAGGAACAGCTGGACAATACCAACTCCAAACAGAACAAACGCAAGATTGCCAAGCGTCTGAAACTGGCCCAGGGGTTCCTTCAGTCCAACACACGCCCGGAATGGATGATTTTGAACGTTCTGCCCGTCATTCCTCCGGACCTGCGCCCGCTGGTTCCTCTGGAAGGCGGCCGTTTCGCAACGTCCGACCTGAATGACCTGTACCGCCGCGTCATCAACCGCAACAACCGCCTGAAAACCCTCCTGAGCCTCAAAACTCCGGAAGTCATCATCCGTAATGAAAAACGCATGCTTCAGGAAGCCGTGGATGCCCTGTTTGACAACGGCCGCCACGGCCGTGCCGTCACCGGCGCCGGCAACCGCCCCCTCAAATCCCTCTCCGACATGCTGAAGGGCAAGGGAGGCCGTTTCCGCCAGAACCTGCTCGGCAAGCGCGTGGACTACTCCGGCCGCTCCGTTATCGTCATCGGCCCGGAATTGAAACTCAACCAGTGCGGTCTTCCCAAGAAGATGGCGCTCATTCTGTTTGAACCCTTCATCATCCACCGTCTGAAAGAGCTGGGTTACGTGCACACGGTGCGCTCCGCCAAGAAGCTCATTGACCGCAAGACGCCGGAAGTGTGGGATATTCTGGAAGAAGTGACCAAGGGCCACCCGGTCATGCTCAACCGCGCGCCCACCCTGCACCGCCTCTCCATCCAAGCTTTTGAACCGGTTCTGATTGAAGGTTCCGCCATCCGTCTGCACCCGCTCGTCTGTAATGCGTACAACGCGGACTTCGACGGCGACCAGATGGCTGTGCACGTGCCTCTGTCCGTGGAAGCCCAGATGGAAGCCCGGCAGCTCATGCTGGCGCCCAATAATATTTTCTCCCCTGCTTCCGGCAAACCCATTGCCACACCCACGCAGGACATTATTCTGGGCGCGTACTTCCTGACGCACACCCGTGCTGCGGAAGTACAGAACAATCAGGATAATCATCACCATCTTCCCCTCTTCGAATCCATCGACGAGGTGGAATACGCCATTGCCGCCCGCAAAATCGGCTACCATGACTGGATCCGCCTGCACAACCCGGACTACGGCAAAAAGCCTTCCGAAGTAGTGTATGGGGATGTCACCAAGAAGGTTATCATCACTACTGCCGGACGCGTGCGTTTCAATGAAATCTGGCCCCGGGAACTCGGTTATATTAACCGCAACGTAGGCAAGAAACAGATGGGCGACATCATCTGGCGCTGCTACCAGACCGTCGGCAAGGAACGTACCGTGCAGACTCTGGACGCCCTGAAAAACCTGGGCTTCAAGGAAGCAACCCGTTCCGGCTGCTCCATCGGCATCGTGGACATGGTGGTTCCCTCCCAGAAAAAGACGGAAATTGAAAAAGCCTATGCGGAGCTGGACAAGGTGACCCGCCAGTATAAGAACGGTATTATCACGGATGGGGAACGCTACCAGAAGGTGGTGGACATCTGGACCCAGACTACGGATGTCATCCAGGCGGCTCTGTACCGCAAGCTGGAACACAACGAAGGCTCCAAGATGGCCAGCCCGCTCTTCATGATGGTGGACTCCGGAGCCCGAGGCAACAAGGCGCAGATCAAGCAGCTCTCCGGCATGCGCGGTTTGATGGCCAAGCCCAGCGGCGAAATTATCGAACGCCCCATCACGGCCAACTTCCGTGAAGGCCTTTCCGTGCTGGAATACTTCATCTCCACCCACGGCGCCCGCAAGGGTCTGGCAGACACCGCGCTGAAAACGGCGGACTCCGGCTACATGACCCGCAAACTCGTGGACGTGGCCCAGGATGTCATCGTCCATGCGGAAGATTGCGGCACCAGCAACGGCATCACCGTTCACGCCATCTATGACGGCGACGAAGAAGTGGCGTCCCTTGCCTCCCGTATCTACGGCCGGACTTCCTGCGAACGCATCGTTGACCCCGTCAGCGGCGAGGTTATCGTAGACATCAACGACCTCATTAACGAAAAGCAGGCGGAACAACTGGAAAAAATCGGCATTGAACGGCTGAAAATCCGCTCCGTACTCACCTGCGAACTCAAAAAGGGCTGCTGTGCCAAGTGCTACGGCCTGAACCTGGCCACCGGACAGGAAGTGAAGATCGGGGAAGCGGTCGGCATTATTGCCGCCCAGTCCATCGGCGAACCCGGCACGCAGCTCACCATGCGTACGTTCCACGTGGGCGGAACGGCTACCACGGCGTTCAAGCAGCCCATCGTGAAAGCCAAGAACGACGGCCGCGTTATCTACACGGAAGATCTCCGCACGGTGGAAAACGCAGACGGTAACTTCGTCGTCCTGAATAAAAACTGCTCCGTCCGCATCGAAAACGAACAGGGCCGCGAACTGGAATCCTACCAGCCCGTCATCGGCACCATCCTGTACGTGCCCAACGGCGGCACTATCAAGAAGGATGAAACCCTCGCCACCTGGGATCCGTACAATGTGCCCGTGATTGCAGAAAAGGGCGGCATCGTCGAATTCAAGGATATGATCGTCGGCATCACCGTTTCCAAGGAAACGGACCGGGAAACCGGTGCCTCCTCCCTTGTCGTGATGGAACACAAGCAGGAACTTCACCCGCAGGTGGTCATCCGCGATGCCAAGACCCGCGAAGTTCTGGCTCATCATGCCATTCCCGCAGGCGCCAACCTCACCGTGAAGGACGGAGAAACCATCTCCGCCGGCACAATGGTGGCCAAGACGCCCCGCAAGGTAGCCAAGACGAAGGACATCACCGGCGGTCTGCCCCGCGTGGCGGAATTGTTCGAAGCCCGCAAGCCCAAGGACGCCTGCACCATTGCACGCGTGGAAGGCATTGTGCGCCTCAGTAGCAAGAATACCTCCCGCGGCAAGAAGGTCATTACCATTGAAACACCCACGGGCGAACTGGTGGACCATCTGGTTCCGATGAACAAGCACGTTATCGTTCATGAAGACGACCATGTGCATCTGGGCGACCAGCTTACGGAAGGCCCCGTCTCTCCGGAAGAAATTCTGGATGTCTGCGGCAAGGAACGCCTTCAGGAACACCTCGTCAACGAAGTTCAGGAAGTGTACCGCCTCCAGGGTGTGGAAATCAACGACAAGCATGTGGAAATCATCGTGCGCCAGATGCTTCGCAAGGTAGTCATCACGGAACCCGGCAATACCGAATTCCTGTGGGGAGACCAGGTGGACAAGACTACGTTCGACCGCATCAATGAACAAACCGTAGCCCAGGGAGGCCAACCGGCCGCAGCCAAGCCCGTTCTGCTCGGCATCACGAAGGCCTCCCTGGAAACGGAATCCTTCATTTCCGCGGCATCCTTCCAGGATACCACGCGCGTTCTGACGGAAGCATCCACCCTCGGCAAGACCGATACGCTGGAAGGCTTCAAGGAAAACGTCATCATGGGCCACCTCATTCCCGCCGGCACCGGATTCTCCCGTTACAGCAAGATTGAAGTGGAACCCGCAGAGGGCGCAGAAGAAATCGCGGCGGCCAGCGAAGAAGAGGAAGCGGCGGAACTTGCCGAAGACATGTTGAACGATACCATCAACTTCGACAACGAACGCTAACCTGTTCTCTCCACCCACACTTCAAGGGCCGCTCCCCGTTTCCGGGGGGCGGTCTTTTTTATGTCTTCTCCGCGTTATTTCACGAAAAGAGGAAAAGCGGATTGAAAATTCGGCGATGATTCCAATATTGGCCCATGCAATATAAAATTTGATATTTTATATTCAAAATGAAAGTCTTATAGTATACCTCCCTTGCTTCAAGGGGGGAGGTAAATGAAAAGGTGAAAATCCCATTTTAGAAATTTAAAAAATCATAATGCACTTACAGTAAAAGTATGAGAATCCGGGAACTGGTATTTTCAACTTGACATCGAATTTTCAATCCGTTATATACATAAAAAATTAACATCTAATATTTTTATAATGCGTCTCCATCTGCCTATTACCCTGCTGGCGGCTGTTCTGGCTTGTTACACCAGTGTTTCCCTGGCCGTCCCAACATCTGAATCCCCCGCATGGGGAGCGAACTCCACCTTTAATAACAATGAGCCCGCCAATGAGTATTCAGTTACTGGGAGCCAATCCGTCAACCTTGATGTAAATTCAGGAAACAACAATTATTCCACAGGACTTTATATCGGAGCAGGCTCCTCGTTTACCATTAATCAGAATACGAACGGCGCCTGTACCATCAATTTGAACGGGGCATTTGCCGGAGAAGGAAATTTGACGCTGGTAGCGGCTAACGGCAATGCCGGCTATGCCTCCAAGTTTGTGCTTGGTTCCCAGGAAAGCAGTTTTTCCGGGAACATTATCCTTTCCCAGAAGGGGACGCAGCCCGGCGGGGCCATTCTCCAGATTACGGGAACGGCTCTCGCCAACGCAACGGTAGATTTGTCAGGCTCAATCAATCAAAGTTCCAGCGCCCTGACGTTGCAAATTTCCAATGCCGCCTCTCTGGCCGGTTTAAATGATGCTGACGGCTTCAGCGGAACACATAAAGGACGCGTCCAGTCGGCTAATTCCTCCAGAGCGAATCTTACCCTGACGGGCAACGGAAATTACACGTATGGGGGAAGTATCGGGGCAACCACGCAGCATTCCGGAGTAAACGGCAACACTACTCCCACGGGAGGAATAAATCTGATTATGGCCGGAACAGGCACGCAAAACCTGACGGGAACCGTCATCAACGCGAATATTACGGCCCAAGGTGGCACCTTGAAAATCAACAATTCTTCCCTGGCCTATTCCGGAATAATCATCATGGCGGGAGGAACGCTGGATTTCACCTCCGCCACTCTGGGGGCAAATTCCGTTCTGAACATGAACGGCACCGGCATATTGAAAAACGCAGCAATTGACGGAGCCAAGCTAACTTATACGGAATCCGGTTCCTCCTTTACCAAGGAAAATGTAACTTTCACTTCAGGCACCATTGACATCGGCGGCGCGCTTGACAGCCTGGTAGAGGGAGAGCAGGGATACACGTTTGATTTAGGGAACAACCTTGGTACGAATTTTACCGTATTGGGCTTAGAGACAGGGCAATATAGAATAGAAGGCAGCGTGCTGACGATAGAAGGCGAGGCGATATCCAGCGTGACGTGGGTATCTGCGGGAGAAGGAGGGGAATTGGAAGAAACGGTCAAGAACGCCTTTACGCTGGCTCTTGGGGAGGGGAGAGCGGCCAACGTCAGCCTGGGATATCTGAACGGGACCCTGACGACCAGCGGGGACAAAGTCTATCAAATCACCAACACCGGCGAAACTAAAATCAACCTGTCCGGGGTATACAACAGCGGGGCGACCCTGCCGTCCGGCAACCTCAACTACCAGGGGGACATCTGGATGGACATCAACGGAGGAGCATTCGGCATCATCGCCGGAGGTGTCACCAATGAATGGAGCACCAAACTCCAGACCAGCACGCTGACTGGGGACACCCATGTGCAGCTTTCCGGCGACGCCACGGCGGAACACGTCATCGGCGGGAACAACAAGGGAGCGTCTACAACATTAACGGGAAACACCAACGTTACCGTCAAGGATAACGCCATCGTGGCGGGAGCCATCATCGGCGGGAGCACCTCCGCCCACAACGCCGTCACCACCATCACGGGCAACACGAGCGTGCTGGTAACCAATGTCCAATATTCCAACACGGCCCAGAACCTGGATGGGGGACTCTCCAACTCATACATCATCGGAGGAAGCTCCTGGTCAAGCAATACCACTTCCGGAACAACGATTCAAGGCAGCACGTCGGCTACAATCAACCTGAACGGAATCACGCTTTCCGGAACAGAGGAACACAACAGCTTCGTCAAAACAATCATTGGCGGCAGTTATGGCAATGTAAACAACGCCGGAACGGTCAACAACATCAACGGAGACACCTCCGTTTCCATCATCGGCAGGGAAGGAATCACCTTCACGGGGGACATCATTGGGGGTTCCTTTGAAAATTCAGGCCAGGCCCAATACACGATTGGAGGAAATTCCTCCATCTCCATTAGCGGAGGCTCCACCTTCACCGGCAACATCTACGGTGGCTCCTACTCCAAAGTGCCAGGAAACACAGGCAGCACCATGACCACTGCAGGCAATATCACGGTAGAACTCGGAACAGGCACCTACCGGGGAAACATTTATGGAGCAGGAAATAAAGGCACGGCAGGAGGCGACGTCCTCGTCTCGCTGACGGGAGGAAGCGTCTTTGGGGCGGAAGGGGAACAAAGCGGCATCACCATCGGCGGAAGCGCCGGAGCGGCGGTCGAAGGAAACAGGACGCTGGAGCTCAAGGGAACCTTTGGAGACGCGGACTTCCAGTACGCCTCCTTCACTCAATTTGACAAGATTGACGTTACCGGAGAAGGCTCCTCCGCTACCATTTATTCCCTGACGGAAAGCGCCAGGCTGGAAAAAACCGGGGCGGGTCGCCTGACGCTGGGGGCTAACGCCGCAGGGGCGGAAACCATCCTCGGCGGAATCACGGAAGGCATTTCCATCACGGAAGGCAGCCTGAACCTCTCCGGAGCCGGGGGCAGCCATATGAAGGGAGACTGGAGCATCGCCTCCGGTTCCCGTCTGACCGGAGTCAGCGGAACCGTCACCGTGGGTGGGGAAAACGGTCTGGACAGTCTGTCCATTGCCCTGGGAACGGAAAACATCGGCCGGGACACGCAGGCGTCTGACGCCGTCATCAGCAACGGCAGCGGAACGGGAAGCGACCCGAACCTGTCCATCGAAGGGGAAGGGCTGAAGCTGGACCTGAGCAACGACGCCGTCGTCAGCCTTCTGCTGGAACATAAAACCGACGACTCCTCCAGCTACCTGACCCTGACCAGCGGAACGCTGACCGTCGGCGACCTGGGCGACGTCGCCTTCACGACCGACCTTCTGTCCAACTACGGCATCCGGGTCACCGGAACGGACGGAGGCAGCCTGGTGCTCAGCGGAGCGGCCACCGGCCTCTACCGCGTGCAGGAGGAAGGAGGGAACGCCCATGAAGTCAACTCCTATCAAACGCTCTCCGGCTACGCCGGCGTCGTCATCGGCGGCGGCCAGACCCTGACGGTCAACCTGGCCGGAGCCCCGGGCGAAGCCGACGGACAGGGAGCTAAAATCAACAACCTGATGGGAGCCGCGGGCAGCAGCCTGGCCGTCAACAACACCGGAGACGGCACGGCCGTCGTCATCCTCAACAACAAACAAATGACGACGGGAGAAGACGACATCGACCCGGCCGGCCAGGACACCGTCATGGGCGGCAGCATCACGGGAGGCAACAACGTCGCCTTCATCAAGGAAGGAACCGGGACGCTGACGGTCGGAGGAACGATGGACGTGGAAACCCTCGCCCTGCGTGAAGGAAACATCGTCCTCAACGGCGCGTCAAACACCCTGGACACCCTCACTCTGGAAGGAGGCGGCCTGACCATTAACGGCAACGCCGAAATCGAAACCATGACCGTTACGGAAGCCGGAGGAACCCTGACCATTCAGGGAACTTTTGACCTGACCGGAACAAGCAATATCAACGACGGAGCCATCACCGGAACCGGCTCCCTCCGTATCCGGGAAGGAGCGGAACTGGCTCTGGGCGGAGAAGCCCGGCTGGACGGAATCTCCGTCACCGCCGAAGGCACGCTGGCCCTCTCCGGAACGGAATCCGGCACCATCAGCAGCCTCTCCGGCAGCGGCACCCTGTCCATGAACGGAGGCCGCCTCTCCATCTCCTCGGCAACAACCTCCTCCGGAACCTTCTCCGGCACGCTGGCAGGCAGCGGCACCCTGGACATCTCCGGGCAAGCCACCCAATACCTGCAAACCGGCAATAAGGACTACGACCTCGCCGTCCGTGACGGAGGCGTCCTGGTCCTGAAAGGCACCGCGGACGCCCCCACGCTGAACTACAACAGCATCACCGCCGGAAACAACGGCACCCTGCGTATTGAAGCCACCGGGGACGCCCAGGGCAGCGCCAACACCACGCTCAACGTGGAAAACATCACCTTCCAGAACGGCTCCACGACGGAACTAATCTACAACTTCAACCAGGACGCCCCCTTTGGCGCCCCCATGCTGACGGCGGGCACCATCACCGTGCAGGACGGAGCCGGCTTCCTCCTCTCCAACATGGAAGGAAACGCCGCCATGAACGCGGGGAGCGACCTCCATGACGTCGTCCTGATGAGCGCCACCGGCAGCATCAGCGGCCTGGAAGACGGGCAGAGCCTCGCCGCCCGGATATCCGGCCTCTTCGCCGTCTACTACCAGGACGCCACGCTGAGCCGCGACGGAAACGACATCCTGCTCAATGCCACACTCCGGCAGGAAAACCTCTTCGCCTCCGCGGCCGACACGTGGAACTCCGCCGCCGGAGCCAGCCTGCTCTGGGAAGCCCGCAAAAACCTGGACCCCGACTCCCAGCTGGCCCAATTCATGAACGGCGTCAGCACCATGATCAATGACGGCAACCTCTCCGGAGCCTCCCGCGCCATGGCGGCGGCAGCTGGGAGCACGGTCAACGCGCTTGGGACGGCACAGAGGGACGCCCTGCGCGACCAGATGGGCTGGATCAGGAACCGGACCACCCTCATGGGCGTCAACCCGGCCTACGTCAACGACGACCTCCCCCGCTTCCACATGTGGATGGAAGGCACGGGCTCCTACGCCAAGCTCGACACCCGCGGGGATGAAAGCGGCTACCAGCTCACCACCTGGGGAGGCACCGTGGGCGTGGACGCGGACCTCAGCGACCGCCTCACGGTGGGAGCGGCCTTCACGGCCGGCTACGGCGACCTGACGGCCAGCGCGGCGGACAGCGCCGACGGACACCTGGACAGCTACTACGCCAGCCTCTTCGGGCGCTACCAGAACAAACGCTGGGCGCACACGCTCATCCTGACGGGAGGGTGGAACGACGCGAAACTCAACCGTACGGTCAACTACGGGGAAGGAAGCTACGGGACGCAGGGAAGCACCAGCGGGTGGGGTCTTGGAGCGATGTACGAACTCACCTACGACATCTACCTTGACGAAAACCGCAGCAGCGTGCTGCAGCCGCTGTTCAACGCCTCGGTGGTGACGACGCGGATGGACGGCTATGAGGAAACGGGTGCGGGCAACGCGGGCCTGAACGTCGGCCGGCAGGACTGGACGACGGGGACGCTGGCGCTGGGCGGCCGGTGGATGGGCCTGGTGGGCAGCAACATCTTCGGACGAGAAGCGCTGGCGGAAATCCGCGTAAACGCGGCGCAGGACCTGGGAGACCGGAGAGGGGAAACGAACGTCTCCCTGCTGGGCAACCCCGGCTTCGCGCAAAGCGTGAGAGGGGCGAAAACGGGAACGACGGCGCTGCAGCTGGGAGCGGGGTTAAGCGTGCCGGTGGGAACGAAGGGAACCATCTACGTGAACGGGAACGCGGACATCCGTGACGGGTCCAGCTCGGTCAACGGAAGCGTCGGCTACCGCTACGACTTCTAACAAGAAAGAAAACACAAGGAGGGGGGGCCACCCCCGAAAGGCCTTCCTCCTGACCCTCCAGAGCCGTTCCGGAATTATTCCGGAACGGCTCTGGGTTTTTGTTTATCGGAGGATGATTCCCCTGGCCCGCTTCCTGAAAATATTAATTAATTCAAAGTCAAAAAGTTGTGTTTACGTTTCCGCAGTCAACAAATGGAACCCCGTAAACATTGAAAATACCGGTATGAGGAAAAATGATGCCGCTATGAATGACGTATTCCTTCTGCAACCCTGGGAATGAATGCCGCTGCCAATCCGCAGGATGCGCTGCCCTTTCAGCCATCCTGGCTGTGAAGCCGAAACGGCAGTCATCATTCATTGTCCATGAAGTAGGCCTGCAAAATACAAATGATATGCAGGACAATAGGAACGAGTGCAAAGATGAACCAATACAGGAGGCCGTAAGCCGCACCCACCACCAGGAACCAGATGATGGCCTGGACAAAGTGGCCCTTGTACAACTGGCCGAGACCGGGAATAAATAGGCTTAAAATGGCTGCTAAAAAAGATTTCATATGCTGGCTGGGTAAGAAATGACCGCACGGGAAAAGGTTCACGTGCCTGTACCGTTTAAGAGCCTCCCTTCTTCCCTCACGTTCAATCTCCCGGCGCAGCCCCTGTCATGAATGACGGTTTTCCCGGAGCGAATGAAGCCGACGCGGCAGGGAACGGGAGGCAGTCATGTTCAAGTCTTGACCGCCGCATGGGCTATGTTACCCTCCCCGCGCACAGGGCACTCATGTTAGAAGGGTAGAGACCACCATGTCCATTGAACTGACTCGCAATTTCTCCATTATCGCTCACATCGACCACGGAAAGACCACCCTTTCCGACCGGCTGCTGGAAAAGACGAATACCATTTCCGAACGGGAGAAGCAGGATCAGCTTCTGGATGCCATGGACCTGGAGCGGGAAAAGGGCATCACCATCAAGTCCCACCCCGTTACCATTTTCTACAAGGCCGGGGACGGAAAGACTTACAAGCTCAATCTGCTGGATACGCCGGGCCATGTGGATTTCTCCTATGAAGTGTCCCGTTCCCTGGCGGCATGCGAGGGAGCCCTTCTTATTGTGGACGCAGCCCAGGGAGTGGAAGCCCAGACACTTGCCAACATGCACCTGGCCATGGATCTGAACCTGGCCATTATCCCCGTCATCAATAAGATTGACCTTCCCAGCGCCAACCTGCCCAAAGTGTACCGCCAGCTGGAGGACATCGTCTGCATCCCCCATGAGGAAGCCATCCATGCCTCCGCCAAGATGGGCATCGGCATTGACGATATTCTGGAAGCCGTTGTTCAGCGCATCCCTCCGCCTGAAACGGAACAGGACGGCCTTCTGCGCGCCCTGGTGTTCGATTCCGTTTACGACGCCTACCGCGGCGTAGTCTCCTATGTGCGCGTCATTTCCGGCAGCGTGCACCGCGGCATGAAAGTCAAACTTTTCGCAACGGACGAAGTGTATGAAGTGAAGGAAGTGGGTATCTTCACCCCCAAAATGACCCGAACGGATTCCCTGGAAGCCGGCGACGTAGGCTACATCATCGCCAACATGAAATCCGCGGCGGATGTCAAAATCGGGGACACGTATACGGATTACATGCGCCCCTGCCCATCCCCCCTGCCCGGTTTCAAGGAAATCCGCCCCATGGTCTTTTCCGGCATTTATCCGGTGGATTCCTCCGATTTTGAAGCCCTGAAAGCGGCCATGGCGAAGCTTCAGATTAATGACGCCGCTTTCTCCTTCCAGGCGGAATCTTCCGTAGCTCTGGGCTTCGGGTTCCGTTGCGGCTTCCTTGGCCTGCTCCATATGGAAATCATCCAGGAGCGTCTACGCCGGGAATTCAACATGGATATCATCTCCACCTACCCCTCCGTGATTTATGAGGTCACCAAGACAAATGGAGAGGAAATCAATGTGGACAATCCCAGCCTGCTCCCGGAACCGCAGGAAATTCAGGAAATCCGGGAACCTATCGTCAAGGTGTTCATTATGCTTCCTGGGGAATACATCGGGGATATCATGCAACTTGTCCTGGAAAAACGCGGCAGCGTGGACAATACGGAGACCATTGACGATATGCGCGTAATGCTCACCTGCACCGTCCCTCTGGCGGAAATTCTGGTGGATTTCAACGACAAGCTCAAATCCATGACGCGAGGCTACGGCTCCATGGATTATGAATACGCCGGCTATCAGGCCGCCAAGCTCATTAAAATGGACATGCTCATCGCCGGGGAACCGGTGGATGCCTTCTCCATGATTGTTCACCAGGACAAGGCAGCCTCCCGCGGCAGGGAACTGGCGGAACGCCTGAAAAACGTCATTCCCCGCCAGCTCTTCACCGTCGCCATTCAGGCCTGCATTGGCGGAAAAATCATTGCCCGGGAAAGCATCTCCCCCATGCGCAAGGACGTGACGGCCAAATGCTACGGCGGGGACGTCACCCGCAAGCGCAAGCTTCTGGAAAAGCAGAAGGAAGGCAAAAAGCGCATGAAAGCCATCGGGAAAATCAACATCCCGCAGGAAGCGTTCATCAAGGTGCTGAAAACGGGGGACTGATCCCGGCAGCCCATTCGCCCCGGCCTTTCCTAGAAAAGAAAGCCGGGAAACCGGGCGCGGTTGCCAAGGAACGGCAGAGCGGCAAAAACCGCCTCCGGAACTTGCGGCAGGGGTCATCAATTCCCGGTTGCGAAGAGGCCCCGGTTATGTTATCAGATCGGGCATGAGTCTGCCCAGGCTATCCATGCTTCTGTTTGCCTCTGCCGCCCTTTGCTCCTGCGTGGGGACCTCTCCGGAACCGGGAAAACCGAAAGTGAAAAAGAGTCTTTCGGAATACATGCAGGACAACATGGCCAATTCCATCGCCAATGTGCCGACGGGACTGCTGGGCACCACGCCGGGCCAGCAGCAGGCCCACCAGCTCACCGCCACCACGCAGGAGGAAATGAGGAAGGCGGACAGCGGCGCCGTCTACTACACGGACGCCCACGACCCGGATGCCCCCATCCCCGGACTTGAGGAGGCATTCGCCCAGCGCAAGGAAAACCAGCGGTGGATCCAGAGCTATTCCTCCGCCCTCCGGGAAGCCCAGAGCAGTGGAAAGCCCATCCTGATCTGGTTCCACCATTCCGCGGGCAGCCCTCCCAGCAAGAAACTGGCGGCGGAACTTCTCCATACGAAGGAATTTGAAGACTGGGCGAAAAAGAATGTCGTCCGCGTCTGTTACGACCAGGCGGAAAAGTTCGAGAGCGAACCGGTTTATAAGAAGCGCAAGAAAATGCTGGAGTATGTGCAGAAGGCCCCTTCCCTGTTTGGCGTGAGAGGTACCCCCGTGCTTCTGGTCATGTCTCCGGACGGCACCAAGGTGGACACGCTGCGCGGCTATTACACCGGACAAAACGCCCTTTACTTCGACCAGATCAAGAATAGCGTCAAGCTGGCCGGCCAGCAATATGAAGAATTCAAGAAAACGCTGACTCCCAAAGGCTATCGCGTCTGGACGGGCGTCAATGGAAACACCGTCTTCGCCAAGCTTTCCCGCTACTCGGAGAAAAACCAGACCCTCTGGCTCCAGGAACTGGACGGCCACCAGAGCAGGACGTCCCTGAAAAGACTCAGCCTTGAAGACAGGAAATGGCTTCTGGAGCAGAAAGAAGCCCATGAAAACAAGGGACGGAACGAGCGGCCCGGCCCGCGCGGCGCCTGATCCGGCGGTTTTTTTCATAAAACGGAACGCCCTTGGCTGGAGGCCCCCCGCAGGAATTCGCCGCCATCTCCTTCATTCAGACCGGGCTGCGCCTTCCGCTGGCAGCCCGGCGGAAGGGCCCATCTTCATGCGTTCCGGCGTTCCCTCCATTTTTATATTGAAATATAAAACTGATGTTTTATTTTTCCTAAAACTCTCTTTTGTCAGTTCTTTCTTTCGGGGATGTGGTCTTTTTCCATACTGGCAACAATGTTCTTCCGGACAAATCCTGCCCCCCCTGTTCAACCATTCACCTGTTTAATTCATAATTCCAACGATGAACCGCCATGCCGTCACCGCATTGATGCTTGCGGCCTGTTCCCTGCCTGCTTCCGCGGCCCAGCCGCAGAAGCAGGCTCCGGACCAGCGCCCCAATATCCTGGTTATTGTTACTGATGACCACTCCTACCAGACTCTGGGAACCTGTGACAAGGATTCTCCCATGCCCTATCCGAACTTCCGCAAGCTGGCGGACGAAGGCATGGTCTTTGACCGGAGCTACTGCGCCAACTCCCTGTGCGGACCGTCGCGCGCCTGCATTTACACAGGGCGCCATTCCCACATGAACGGCTATCTGTTCAATGAACACGCGGCTCCCTTTGACGGCTCCCAGCCCACCTTCCCGAAAATGCTCCAGAAGGCCGGCTACCAGACCGCCATTGTCGGCAAGTGGCACCTGGAAGCCATCCCGCCGGGCGCCAAGGGAGACACCTCCAAGTATGAGTCCAACCCAACCGGGTTCGACTACTGGGAAATCTTCCCCGGCCAGGGCAACTACTTCAACCCGGACTTCATCACCCCCGGCAAGGACGGAAAGCGCGTGGTGAAAACGGAACCCGGCTATGCCACGGAGCTGGTCACGCAGAAAAGCCTCAAATGGCTTGACCAGCGGGACAAGGACAAGCCCTTCATGCTCGTTGTGGGCCACAAGGCTCCGCACCGCTGCTGGTGCCCCTCTATCCAGAACCTGGGCCGAGCCAAGCAGTATGCGGACTCCATTGACCCGCCCGCCAACCTGGAAGACGACTTTGCAGACCGCCCGGAATTCCTGAAAATGACGGAACAGACCCTGCTCAACCATTTCAACGTCTGGTCTGACGAACACCTGATCAAGGACGTGGTGCCGGAAGACATCCAGAAAATGCTCTCCTGCCCGGAATCCAAGACCCTGCATACCCAGTACGACTGGGAAATGCCGGAATGGGTGCGCATGGACCCGCAGCAGAAGGAAGCCTGGTACAATTACCACAAGGCCCGCACCGTCCAGCTCGTGAAGGATATTAAAAGCGGAAAAATCAAGACCCAGCGCGACATCCTGCTGCGCCGCTGGCGCCATTACATGGAGGACTACCTGGGCACCGTGCTTTCCGTGGACGAAAGCATCGGCCAGATCATGGATTACCTGAAGCAGAACGGACTGGATAAGAATACGCTGGTCCTCTACTGCGGAGACCAGGGCTTCTACATGGGCGAACACGGCCTGTACGACAAGCGCTGGATTTTTGAGGAATCCTTCCGCATGCCCCTTATCATGAAATGGCCCGGCCATATCAAGCCCGGCGTGCGTTCCGCCGCCATGGTGCAGGAGCTGGATTACGCCCCCACCTTCTGTGAAGTGGCCGGTGCGACCACTCCGGAAAACATGAACACCTTCCAGGGCCGCAGCCTCGCCCCGCTGTTCAAGACCGGGGAACACCAGGACTTCAGGGACCGTCCCCTCTATTACGCCTTCTATGAAAACCCGGGCGAGCACAATGCCCCTCGGCACGACGGCCTGCGGACGGACCGCTACACGCTGTCCTACCTCTGGACCAGTGACGAATGGATGCTCTTTGACAACGAGAAGGATCCGGCCCAGATGCACAACGTTATCAACAAGCCGGAATATGCGGAAACCGTGAAGGAGCTGAAGGAACTGTACGGCAAGCTCCGCAAGGACTGCCAGGTGCCGGAAGGCTTCCCGGGAGCCACGGGCAAGCTGGCCGTCAAGCCGCAGTGGGACTGCGCACCCGCCAAAGACTGAGAACTTCCACGCCCCGGTTCCTTTTGAAAGAACGCTTTCCGGGTCCAACCCGGACGGCGGCGGAACGGAATCCGTACATCCTCCCAAACAACAACCATCACCAAACATCATCACATGAAAGCATTAATGCTAGCGGCCGCGTTCCTGGGCTCCCTCTGCTGGGCCGGAACCAATCCCTACAACATCATTCCGGAACCCGTCAAAGTGACGGCGGCCTCCGGCACCACCAAAAACCTCAAAATCCTGAACGAACAGAAGGTCGCCGGGCTGGGAAACGAGGGCTACACCATGAAGCTGACGCCCGGCGGCGTGGAGCTCCGCTACAGCACGCCCAACGGGAAAGCCATGGCCATGGCTACCCTTCTCCAGCTTCAGGACCAGCTCTCGGACACGCCGGAGGGCCTCCCCTGCGGCAGCATCCAGGACTCCCCGGACTTTGGCTGGCGCGGCATGATGGTGGACGTGGGCCGCTACCACTACCCGATGAAGGAGCTCTACAACTTCGTGGACGCCATGCACTACTACAAGTACAACGTCCTGCACCTCCACCTGACGGAAGACCAGGGCTGGCGCCTCCCCGTGCCGGGCTACGACAAGCTCCGCACGATTGGAGCGGTCCGCCCTTCCGCTCCGGAAGGCCAGAACAACTCCCTGCTGGCCAATGAAGGCATGTACTCCAAGAAGGAACTCCAGGACCTGGTGGCCTACTGCAAGGCGCGCGGCATCCAGGTGCTGCCGGAAGTGGAAATGCCGGGCCACAACATGGCCCTGGCCGCATCCTACCCCGAATTCTGCTGCAACACCAAGCGGGCCCAGGTATGGACGCACGGCGGCGTTTCCTCCAAGCTGATCTGCCCGCAGAAACCGGGCACCAAGAAATTCCTCAAGGACACCTTTGACACCGTCAACCAGATATTCCCCTTCTCGTACGTCCACATCGGCGGGGACGAATGCCCCATGGGCGACTGGAAGAAGTGCCCGGACTGCCAGGCCGCGCGCGCCAAGAAGGGCCAGGGGGACGACGTGGAAGCCCAGATGAGCGACTTCACGAAGAGCCTTGGAGCCATGCTTGCCAAGAACAAGAAAAAGCCCATCCTGTGGTACGACATCAACAAAGGCTACTACCACAAGGGGGAAACCGTCATGTCCTGGCTGCCGGGAGAATTCCCCCGCTGCATTGACAAGACGAAGGAACAGGGCATCGACCTCATCGTCACTCCCCAGTACAAGTACTACCTGGCCCGCACCCAGATGAAATTCCCGGCGGACGACGTGCGCGCCCGGCCCGGCGGCGGCCCCATCCTGCTGAAAGACTGCTACAACTTCGACCCCCGCAACGGGCGTGACAAGAACGACGTCAAGCACATCAAGGGCATCAACCTCTGCATGTGGGCGGAATGGATTCCCTCCGGGGAACTGCTGATGTACATGACCTATCCGCGCGCCATGGCGGTCTCTGAAACCGCTTGGGGCAGCCATAAGGACCGCCCCAGCCTGGAAGACTTTGAAAAGAAGATGGAAACCCATAAGAAGCGCTTCCAGAAGCGCTTCGGCTACACCCTGGAACGCACGGTGGAAAACAAACCCTACCGGGAATCCTCCATCACCCAGGAAGAAATAGACCGCATCAACGCGAACTATAAGAAGGGCCAGCAGGACGCGGGCAAATAACCTTTTCCAGCCTCTCGCCACCATCTGATTCCTTCAAGGCCGGGGACGCGCGCAGCCGCAGGTCCCCGGCCTTCTTTTCCCGCTTGACCGGAGGGCCCTCTTCCCTTCTAATCGTTCCGCCATGTTACACCTTTACGATACCCGCACCAGAACGGCACAGGACATTTCCCCCATGGACGGAAAAACGCTGCGTTTCTACTGCTGCGGACCCACGGTGTACGGCCCCGCCCACATCGGCAACTTCCGGACCTTCGTGATGCAGGATATTTTCCGCCGCGTTCTGGAGCTGGGCGGAACCCCCACCATGCACGTCCGCAACCTGACGGACGTGGATGACAAGACCATCCGGGATTCCCAAAAAGCCGGAGTATCCCTGGCGGAATTCACCGCCGGCTGGGCGGACCTGTTCCACCGGGACTGCACCGCCCTCAACTGCCTTCCACCCCACGTGGAACCCTCCGCCGTAGGCCACATTCCCGAACAGATACGGATGGTCCAGGCTCTGGTGGAAAAAGGCCATGCCTATGTCTCTGAAGACGGTTCCGTGTACTTCAGGATCTCCTCCTTCCCGGAATACGGAAAGCTTTCCCACCTGGATGAACGGGAACTGGATCTGGGCAAAACCGCCAATGCCCGGTCCAACGCGGATGAATATGAAAAGGACTCCGTGGCGGACTTCGTCCTGTGGAAAAGCCGCCGCCCTGAAGACGGGGACAATTTCTGGCCCTCCCCCTGGGGGGAAGGCCGCCCCGGCTGGCACCTGGAATGCTCCGCCATGATCCACAAATACTTCGGCAATGACTTCGATCTCCACTCCGGCGGCGTGGACCTGGTGTTCCCGCACCATGAAAACGAGGTTGCCCAGTCCCGCTGCGCCTGCGGCGGCGGTTTTGCGCGCCTGTGGTTCCATATCACGCACCTGCTGGTGGACGGCGGCAAGATGTCCAAATCCCTGGGCAACATGTACACCCTGGCGGACCTGGATAAATTGGGCCACAAGCCGTCAGCCGTCCGGTACGTGCTGGCAGGGGGCTATTACCGCCGCCCGCTGAACTTCACCCTTTCCTCCCTGGAGGACGCCAAAGCCGCGCTGAACCGCCTGTCCAAATTCGACGCGCAGCTCCGGAACGCCTCCGGAACGGACTCCGTTCCGTCCTATGAGGAATTCTGCGCCGCCCCCCCGGAACCGGGCATCTTCCAGCCGGCCTGGGACAGCCTGAATGATGACCTGAACACTCCGGAAGCCCTGGGCCACGTCTTCAGCGCCATCAGGAAGGCGGATGTTCCCTCCCTGACTCCGGAGGAAGCGCGCCGCATGCGGAACGCCTTCCACTTCATTCTGGCCGCTTTCGGCATTCTTCTGCCGGAAGAGGAACAGGCGGAAGCGCCGGAGAACGTGCGCACCCTGGCGGAACAGCGCTGGCAGGCCAGGCAGAACCGGGACTGGGCGGAAGCCGACCGCCTGCGGGCGGAAGTAACGGCGCTGGGCTGGACCATCAAGGACCGCAAGGACGGATACGACCTGGCGCGCAACTGAACGGCATGGACGCTTTCTCCCCTATCCCCAACCACACGGGCTTCACGGCCAGGAGCCTGTTCACGGATGCGCAGGGAACCCTGAAGGACGGAGCCTTCGCCAACATGGAACCCGGAGGCGGCGGCCCTCTTTCCCCGCACCGCCACGCCCACGCCCATTTATTCATTGTCACCCGCGGAACGGTCGTTATCCTGCTTGACGAAGAGGAAAAAACGGTCCGTGAGCATGAATCCCTGCTCGTGCCCGGCGGCGGCCGTCATGCCGTCTGGAACAGGAGCGCGGAACCGGCGGAAATCGTAGGCCTTACGCTGGAAGCCGCCCGCGCCCCCCAACTACCTACAACCCGATGAACTCCCGCCAACGCACGCTGGGCCATGCCGCCGCCCTGATGACCATCCTGATCTGGGGGACCACCTTCGTGTCCACCAAGGTGCTTCTCCGGGACTTTACCCCCGTCACGGTGCTCTTCACCCGCTTCGTGATCGGGTACGCTTTCCTCTGGTGCCTGAAGCCGCGCCTGCTTCCGCTCTCCGGCTGGAAAAAGGAACTCCTGTTCGCGGGAGCGGGCCTCACCGGCGTCACCCTGTACTTCCTGCTGGAAAACATCGCCCTGACGTACACCTTCGCCTCCAATGTGGGCATCATCGTGGCCGTGGTGCCTTTCTTCACGGCTCTTCTGGCCCACTTCCTGCTGAAAGGGGAGGGCTTCTCCCGCCGCTTCTTCCTGGGCTTCGCCGCCGCCTTCACAGGCATCTTCCTCATCATGGCGAACGGCGCCTTCGTGCTGGAACTGAACCCGGCGGGGGACGTGCTGGCTCTGGGCGCGGCCTTCGTCTGGGCGGTCTATTCCATCCTGATGAAAAAAATCGGCGTCAACACGTCCAACATGATCATCTGCACGCGCCGCATCTTCTTTTACGGCATCGTGCTGATGATTCCGGCCCTGTTCGTCCTTCCGGTGAACATGGACTGGCATCTGATGGTGAAGCCCGTCAACGCCCTCAATCTGCTGTACCTGGGCCTGTTTGCCTCCGCCCTGTGCTTCCTCTCCTGGAACCGCGTGGTGGAAATCCTGGGAGCCGTCAAATCCAGCGTGTACATTTACATGGTTCCGGTCGTGGCCGTAGTGGCCTCCGCCATCATCCTGGGGGAACGCCTGACCTGGATATCCCTGACGGGGATTCTCCTGACCCTCTGCGGCGTCACGATTTCCGAGTACAGGAAAAAAACGCGGAAGAGCGTCAGAGAAAAGGGAGAAAAGCCCGTTCTGCAAAAAGGCTGATTCCCCCTGCTTTCCGGAATCATGCTGTTTTTTCCAGGAAGAAAAACGGCTGGCGAATATTCCCGGACGGAATGCCTCCGGCGTTGCAACGCTTTCCGCCCCCAGAGGATGGCTGTTAGCGGATTAGATATCCGCAGACAACAAAATTTTTTGAAAAAAAACGAGTTTCACCGCGGGCAAAGGGGAATAATCAGAAATACGTTCAAGATGCAATGAAGTTCCGTATTCATGAATCATTGAGGATGTGTTCCATCATTCACTTCCATTTTCCCTTCTCCGTTACCGGATATCTAATCCGCTAGTATGGCGCGCATGAAAAAGCTCCTTTCCATCCCAGCTTTTTTACTGTGCATTTCCGGGGTACAGGCGGCAACGACATTGTATGAAACCCAGTTCCGCCAGACCGCCATCAATGTGGACAGTGACTTTCTGGACGGCGCTTCCGTCTCGCTCACCAATCCTTCCACATCCCTTTCCGGCAATTTGGCCGCGGACCTCCTTGTCCCCAATGTCCAAATGCAGAATAACAACGCCGGATGGACCGTTACCTTTTCCTTCACGGCTACGCAGGACATCATCATCTCTTCCCTGAACCTGGGCTTCCAATTCGTCACCGGTACCGGAACACGGCACGGAAACACAGATTCCAAAACGGGAACCGCTACCGTCACGCTGGCCGCCGGAGATTCCTCTGCCACGGCTGATCTGAGCTTCGAACGCGTCCAGGCCGACAAGAACGGCACGCCGACAGCGGACATCCAGCAAGCCTCCTTCAATACCCCGGTCACGGTCAAGGCGGGAGAAACCTTTACCCTCACCGTGAACGCCAAGGCACCCAACACCGGGGGCACCTTCCTGGGGCTTTCCCAACTGGCCCTCCACGGGGACGCAGTGCCGGAACCGGCCACAGCCTCCCTCGGACTGCTCGGACTGGCCGCCCTGCTCCTGCGCCGCCGCGTATAAGCGGGAGCATCATTTAATCTCTGCTTTATTCCTTTACTAAAACAGGACCGTCCCCCACCGGGAAACGGTCCTGTTTTTTTAAATAAAAATCCGCTCAATTTCCGGAAACGTTTCTTTCCGCCTCTTCTTCAATACGGGCTTCCGTCTCTTCAATCTTTTCTGAAAGATCGGCCCACTGCGTAAAACAGGTTTCCAACTGGCGGTCCGCCTGCTGGAACCGGGTGGTGAGCTCCATGACGGCCTCCGTATCAGCCGCCACCTCCGGACGTTCCAACTGGGAGGCGATCTCCGTCTTTTCCGTTTCCAGACGCGCTATCTCCGCTTCCAACTGTTCCAGTTTTTCCTGGAGGGGACGGAGCAGGCGCGCCTTTTTCTGGCGGATTTCCGCCTCCATGCGCCTGCGCGCCTTGCGGTCCGCCCCGGCTCCCGGGTCAGCCGCTCCGGAGACGGCAGACGCAGCGGAGGAAGCCAGAGCCTGGTCCCGCTCCACCTTCTCCAGATAATCGGAAACGTTGCCTATGTAAACGCGCGGTTTCTCTCCCGGCACGAATTCCAGCACCTTCGTCACAATGGGGTCCAGGAAGCTGCGGTTGTGGGAAACGATGCAGTAGGAACCCGGATATTCGGACAGCGCCTGCTGAAGCACCTGCTGGGACTGGATGTCCAGGTGGTTCGTCGGCTCGTCCAGAATCAGGAAATTGGCCGGATGCAGCAGCATGCACACCAGCGCCACGCGGGAGCGTTCCCCCCCGGAGAGCACGCCCACGCGCTTGTGCACGTCGTCCCCCCGGAACAGGAAGCAGCCCAGCAGGTTCCGCACCATGGGCGCGGATTCCCGCGTAGCGGCCGCCTCCACGCATTCCAGGACCGTTTTTTCCGGGTCCAGGTCATCGGCATGCGTCTGGGAGAAAAAAGCGATCTGCGTGTGGCGCCCCATCGTCACGCTCCCGGAGCTGGGCTCCTCCCCGCCGGAAATGAGGCGGGAAAACGTGGACTTGCCCGCTCCGTTCACCCCCACAATGGCGATGCGGTCCCCCTTTACGATTTCAAAATCCACATCCTCAAAGACGGAAATGGAGCCGTACCGCTTGGAAACCTTTTCCAGCCTGACCACGGAATGCGCGCCGGCAGGCGGGGTGGGAAAATGAAAATTCATCACGGCGTCATCCTCCTCCACCTCAATCAGCTCCACCTTCTCCAACTGCTTGATGCGGGACTGCACCAGGGAGGCCTTGGTAGCCTTGTAGCGGAACCGGTCGATGAACTCCTTCGTCTTGGCGATTTCCCGTTCCTGGGCCTTTTTCTGGCGCAGCAGAATCTCCTTCCGCAGCACGCTTTCCTTCAGGAAATAGGAAAAATTGCCCGCGTACTCCTCCGCGCGCCCGTGGTAAAAGGCAATCGTTCGGGAAACCAGGGAATCCAGCAGCGCGACGTCGTGGGAAATGAGGATGATGGCCCCCCGGTAGGTGCGCAGGTACTGTTCCATCCACCGCTGGGATTGAATGTCCAGGTGGTTCGTGGGTTCGTCCAGCAGCAGCACTTCCGGTTCCCGGAGCAGCAGCTTGGCCAGCGCAATGCGCATCTGCCAGCCGCCGGAAAATTCCCCGCAGTCCCGGTCAAAGTCCCGGTCCTTGAACCCCAGGCCGCGCAGGATGGACTCCGTGCGGGGGCGCAGCCGGGCGGAATCATGGGCGTGCAGCACCAGCTCCAGTTCCCCGATCTCGTTGAGCACTTCGGAATAGGCGGCGGAACGGGGGTCCAGTTTCTCCATCTCCTGCGTCAGGGCGTCAATGCGCTCCTGGAGGTCCATCAGGTCCGCAAAGGCGGACATGGCCTCGTCAATCAGCCTGCGCCCGCGGACATGGATGCCCTCCTGGGGCAGATAGCCCACCTGGGAGTGCCTGGACTTGATGATGGAGCCGGAATCCGGCTCATTCAGGCCGGCCATGCACTTCATCAGCGTGGACTTGCCCGCGCCGTTATGCCCCGCCAGGGCAATTCTTTCCCCATCCTCCACCGTGAAGGAAAGATCATTGAACAGGACGCGCGCGCCGTACTGCACGCGCAGATTTTGAACGGCCAGAACCATGTACCGAATGAGTAGAGAGAGGAAGGCGGCGGAACGCGGCGTTGCATCGCCTGTTCCGCCGCCAGGAAAAGCCGGATAAGCTTATTTGTCCAGAACCTTGTTCCACGCGGCGATGCGGTCGGCCTGCTCCGTGAACAGATCATCCGCGCCATCTTCAATCGTGATACCGGAAATGGTATCCCCCTGCCCGATGGAATCCACCACGTCCTGGCCTTCCGTCACCTTGCCGAAGACGGTGTGCTTGCCGTTCAGCCAGTCGGTAGGTACATGCGTGATGAAGAACTGGGAACCGTTGGTGCCGGGGCCCGCGTTCGCCATGGAAAGCACGCCGGGGCCGTCATGCTTGAGGTCCGGGCGGCACTCGTCCTCAAAACGGTAGCCGGGGCCTCCCATGCCCGTGCCGGTGGGGTCGCCGCCCTGGATCATGAAATTCGGAATCACGCGGTGGAACTTGAGGCCGTCATAGAAGCCCCTGGAAGCCAGGTTCAGAAAGGAAGCCGCCGTCACGGGCGTCTTGGAAGCGAATACCGTCAGCTTGATGTCGCCCTTGGAAGTGTGGATGGTGATATTCTTGTCAGTTGCCATGGGTGCATGTTAAACGCGCGGAAAGGCATGGTAAAGACTGTATTGCGTGCTGCCGCCGGGCCTGCGCCCCCATTTCTCCGCCGGCCTCTTTTCCTCCTTTTCCATGCCGGGCAAGGAGGCCGCCCCCGCGGCGCCTACCTGTCATGACGGGCCCTAATGACAGGAGGAACGGTTGATTTTCTACCGGAAAGGGCCGAATTTGAATGATATGAGCGAAGAATTGGTAGAAGAATTCGTTACGGTTGAATCCATCTTTGTCCGTGGGCGCAACTGCCTGGCGCTGAAGGCGAAATTCTCTCCCCTGTTCACAGACTACTACCTTCATCTCATGCAGTACGGCCTGCGTAACGAGGAACCCTACGACAGCCTGCTGAAAGAGCTGATGGCCTACTTCACCCTCTACATGGTCGCGCGGCCCTGGGCGGAACAGCACGCCTGGACGGTCAACCTCAGAACGCCCGCCGTAGCCAACCTGTTCGTTACGGGCTCCTCCCTGACGGAATCCGTAGTGGGGCGCATCTTCACGCAGGACATCAAGGAGCCTGAGGAAAACACGCTGTACTCCACCCTGCTCCGCAAGGGCTTTGAACCGCGGTACTCCGTCGTCCCCATTCCGGGAACCTCCCCCGCCCGGTGGGTGGAGGAATTCTACAAGCAGAGCGAACAGAGAAACGCGCGCTGCATTGAACTGCCGGATGAATGCTACACCATGGTAACGGCCCAGCCGGACGCGGATGAAGAATGGCTGAATTCCCTAACCCGGGAAAAAATGGCCCATCTGGAAGAGGATGAAGATACCCGAGTACTGGAAACGCGCCGGTTCCGCTTTTACTGCGGCTGCACGCTGGACCGCATCCTGCCGACGCTCAAGGCGCTTCAGGAAAGGGAGGAAGACCTGTTCCAGGGGGAAGAGGCGCTGGAAGTCACCTGCCCCAGGTGCGCCGCCATTTACCGAGTGACGAAAGAAAATCTGGAAGATTGAGACATACATGATTTCTTTCTGACAATTAGCCTTTTCGGCAACGAATTTCGTGCTTAAACTTTCCCCGTGCCGACTTGTCCGAAGTGTTTACATAATTTCCACCGCGGGGCGGAATCATTGTGCCCTCACTGCGGCTTTTCCCTGGAAAACCTGGACAAGAAATACGGCAGGGACTCCATCCCCTACCGCCGCGTATGCGACAACGCCGGCGCCCTGCGGCAGCAGGACCGCGTAAAGCTGAACGCCCTGCTGGAAAAACTGGAGCGCCGCATTCCCCCCGTCCTCCTTTCCGTCTATTTCCCCAACATTCTGGAGCCCTTTTCCCTCATTCCCCACAGCTTCTGGGTGATGAACCACCTGACGGTGGACGAAGCCGGCTTCCCCAGCCACCAGGGCCCGCTGGACCCCCAGTGGCTCCTGATTCTGGTACTGGACGTGCGGACGGACACGGCCTGCTTCATGTGGGGGTATGAACTGGATCCCTACGTAGAGCCGGACCTGATCAACAAATCCATCATGAAGGCCCGCATCCCCCTGCGGGAAAGCATGCTGCTCCAGGCCGTGGGCTCTATCATGAAAGACGCCGTCCAGCTCGTGGCCCGGAAGGCGCGCTCCAAGGTCAGGCACCCCATGCGCTACGGGTTGACGCCCCCTCCCCCCGCAAACCGGAAAGGAGGCGGCCTATGAGATTCCTGCTGTTCCCCTTCATGCTGGCGGCGGCCATGTGCGTGGCCCCGGCGCAGGAACTCCCCGCCCTTAAATGGAACGCCCGTGACCAGCAATCCCTGATGAAGGGCACCTGGTGGGAAGCCAACGCACCCCTTCTGCCCCCTGTGGATGCGGCTGTGGCCCCTTCCGCCTCCGTCCCGGAACCCTCCGCCAATGCAGACTCCCCCGCTGTGGACCCTGTTCCGGAGGATTTCACGGACGTCAACGAATACTTCCTTCCGGACTACATCCGCACCTCCACGGGCCTGATCGACCCCCAGAAGCTTCTCACGGAAGTGGAGAGCAATGACGTCATTGAACTCATCAAGCTCATCAAATCCCGTTACAACGTCAACCTGTTCGTCAGCATCTTCGCGGCCGGGCAGAAAGTCCCCCCTTCCGTCAACGCCCCCACAATCGCCCGCCAGATATTCAAAAACAAGGAACGGAACCTGCTCCTCCACTTCCACATGGGGGACATTAAAAGCGCCCAGATCGCGCTGGATCCGGAGTTGAGCGCCCAGCTCGGGGATGCGGGGCGGCGGGACCTCCTGTACCAGGTGAAGCAGGACGCCTCCCGGTTCACCAACCCGCAGGACGAGCTTGTTGAAGCCATGATTTCCCTGGCGCGGAGGACAGAGGCGGACATGGCCTCCGCCCCCAAGCCTTCCCTGCCCGCGCTGGACCCGGACAACCCCGCCAGCATCCCGGAAGCCAACATCACCATCCAGGAGCCGGAGGAAGCGCGTGAATCCCATCTGCACGCCATGATGAAGGCCTGGATGTCCTTTGCCCTGGCCAATGTGGCCGGCATCATCCTGCACGCCTCCGCACTGGTGGCCGTAGTGGCGCTCTGGCTGGTCTGGAAAAACAAAAGAGTGGTGCGTTTGCTGCCGTCGGAACCGGACAAGCGCCTGGGCGCTCCGCACGGCGCCTCCCAGAGCCGTCCCGTAAACTACTGCATGCAGGACGGCCGTGGACCGGACTCCATCGGCCGCAGGCAGATGCGCCAGCACATGCGCGACGTCTCATGACAGAACCATCTCCAACCCCCGGCATCCGCGCCGCCCTGAACGGCGCGGGAGAACTGGAACTCACCATGGTGAACGCCCCTGCGGGAGCCGTCATCCGGATGGACGTTAATGCGACTTCCCCCCGCATGCTCTGCACGCAGGGCCGCTACCTGGCTCCGGTGCAGGCCCCGCCCGGCACGCGCATCCGCTTCCGCCTGTTCCAGGGGAAGCGCGGTCTGACGGCCCCGGAAACCTTCATCATGCCCGGAGCTCCTCCCGCCCAGCCCGTTCCTTCCACGCTGATTCCCTGCACCCAGAACAGGGACTTCATGATTTACGACTGGGCGGCCCGGCACGAAGCCGCTTGCCGCGCGGTGAGGAAAACGCATCCGGACCTCCTCTTCATCGGAGACTCCATCACGCATTTCTGGGGAGGGCCTCCCGTGGACGAACCGCACCGGGACATCCTCCAGAAATCTCCGGAAACCTGGAGCCTGTGCACGGAGGGAATGAGGGCGGTCAATCTGGGCTTCGGCTATGACCGGGTGGAAAACGCCCTGTGGCGGCTCCGCCACGGCGAACTGGACGGAGCGGCGGACGATGCCGTCTGCGTGGTGCTCCTCGGCACGAACAACCTCGCGGAAAACACGGACGGGGAAATACTCCAGGGCATCCGCGCCGTCTGCGGGGAAATTACCGGAAGGCTGAAAAAGGCCGTCATCATCCTCCAGGGCTTCTACCCGCGCAACAGCGCCCGTAAAGATACCGCGGAACGCATTGCCGCCATCAATCTCCTCCTGAACCGTCTGGCCGCAGAACAGGGCTTCCTGTACACGGAACCGGGCCGCGTCATGGCGGACGCCGCAGGACACGTTCCGGAAAAACTCTCCAGCGACGGGCTGCATCCCTCCGCGGCCGGCTATGAGCGCATCGCCGCCGTGCTGGCCCCCGTCATCAGGCAGGCGGCGGAACGGAAAAAATGACTCCGCCAAGAAACCGGACCCGCTTTCCGGTGTTTTTATTCATGGAAACCTCAGCAGAAACACCATAATGAACGAACAGGACGATACAAAACTCTGGCAGATTCTGGGCCATGCCTCCCAGCCTGCGCCGGGGGATGATTTTGCCCGCAGGGTCATGATGCGTATTGCCGGGGAAGAACACGCCACCGCCGTTCCGGCGGAATCCATCCACCACTTCAAGCGGAACTCCTTCCGCATCTGGGGCGCCGCGGCGGCGGCCCTGGTGGCTGCCGTCATCGGCATTGCAGCCCTGATGGAACCCTCTGCTCCGCAAACGCCCCCCCTCTCCATCGCCACCCTGAACATTGACGATGTGCTGGTGGAAGAAGCCGGTCTGGCTCTGGGCCAGGAAAACCTGGTGGACGCTCTCTGCGTGCTGTCCTCCACGGAAACGGGCGTCATCTCCTCGGACAACATCCAGGACCTCCTTCTGTAACTCCGGAAACGGAAGCATTCTTCGTTCCCGGCCCAGGGAGCGGAAACTCTTCGCCGGGCAAACCGGATTTCTTTCCTCCCCGTCCCGAATCCGCCTTCCTGAAAACCGGTTTTCTCCGCAAACGGGAACACCGGACACCGGAACCGTAGGAACGCCGCGCTGCCCCGGCCCCCACTGTTATAAAGCCTTTTCTCTTCCGGCCATGGCTGTGCCTTCCCCCCCCCCCCGTCTTGCTAGTCTCCATCCGGAACGGAAGGCAGAGTTTCCAAACCCCGGAACTGGCGAAGAAAACGGCCATCCGGAATAGGGGATTTATCCGGCAGGAAGGGCGCAGCTATCAGGCCCGGTAGCTGCTGCACCAATTAACCTATTTGCGAAGAAATACATCCAACTGCAACAACTGTATTAGCTGGTAATGAATGGCATACGCCAATTTTTCATATGAGACGGCCAAAGATTTTTCCCTTTCTTTCGGGCGTTCTGTCCGGATGATACGGCAGATATCCAAAGACGGCCGATTCTTCCAGGAATCGACTCTTATCCCGCATGAGGATTGTTGTTGCCTTCCCTGGAATTTGCCATGTTCATCGTAGAACTAAACGTTTAGTTCGGAAACAAGAAACGATCAGGAAAATGAATAACTATATTCCTCTAAACAAGGCAGTCGGCCCGAAGGTCATCTGCGACGGGTACCAGGCTCTCATCCCTCAGAAGCTCGGAGTCGATGCGATAACGTTCAACTTTGACGGGTCGGCGTGCGAGCACGCCACTTGTCCCGGTGCTCCGGAAATGTTCATCAAGGTCGAAGAAGACGGCCTGTATTATTTCGGCGTAGAGGCCGACGATACGGGCAGCCTTACGATTGCCGGTGAGCAAGCTATAAAAAAGGATGGGACGCAGCCCAACGGCAAGCTGAATATTGAAACCGATTCCAGGTTCCTGAAAGCTGGTTATTACAAGGTGGCCCTGTCTTACGAGAATAATGCCTACGATCCCGTCAGCAACAATGCAGCCGCATTCAATGTGACGATGGACAAGGAACCCATTCAGGCAGGGAAGTATGAAGGCAACTCGACGATGAGGCGGGAATTCTCACCTTCTCCCAAAATCAAGCTGTGGACGATTGAAAAGGAATCCAACATTACCTGTGAACCGTCCAAGAAAGTGGAGCTGGAATTTGAAAGTCCGGAACCCGTCTATTTGGAAGGGCATGCTGACTGCAATGTAAAGGGCATGAGACCTAAGATTTGCGTGACGGTTTGCAAAGATGAAGCGGAAAACGTATGGAAGTGCCGTGTTGTTTCCGTTTCTGCCGGAGCCGAACTAAAGGTGTATCAGGGAAGCTACATTGACCCCTATTTTAATCCTCCTCTCGACGAGGAAGAGGCTATTGAGGCTGTCAACGAAATGAACGGCTACCAGGCACGAGGAAGAGTGGGCACATGGCACACGCCGCAAGCTTCCCTAGCCCATGAAGAACATCACCGCCGTCAATGGGAGGATGCCTACAAGTTCTATTGGAAGGAATCCAAAATACAGGAAATGCTTGAAAAGGAGACTCTCTCCTGCGACGAAGAACCGGACATGGATGAAGCCGTCAAATTCATGCAATCGCTTGCCAATGAAATGGCGTTGGACCTTTGGACAGAAACGTCGGCCTATGTTCTGGCGTTGCCGGATCAGGCCAATGACAGGCCCTATTGCGCCGGACAGGAAGTCCTGAACGAAGCAACCGCCCATGTCATCCGTCTGGCCGACGCGATGGGGTGGAACAATGTACCCAGGTTCATCACAAAGCCCGGTACGATTGAGCCGCCCTGTTTCATGCCTCCGGTCAGCGAAGGGGAAACCCGCAGCATGGCCGTTGCGGAGGAACCGTCCCCCCTGAAGCTCTCCATTGCGGATACTTCCCGGTTCGCGGAAGGCAGGATTACGCTGTGCTTCCGCAACGAAGGAAATGAGCCTGTCCGGATTCCGGACGAAATCAACGACGAAACGTCCAATTTCTTTTTCGTGACGTTGTTGAGAACGGAACAGGGGAAAATGCGCGTTCTGAACAGGGAAATCGGTACCATGACCTTCCAGCGGCCCTTGAACTACCGGGAGCTTGCCCCCGGCCAGGAATACAGCGTCACGATTCCGGTGTTCCTCGATGAAGTCGGGCTGGAAGATTGGAAACAATGTTCTTGTGAACTCGAAACGCGCTACTATAATCAGCAGGGTAAGGATTGTTTCCTGGGGACTCTCCGGGCGACGGCCAAACTCTCGCTGTGATGAAAAAAATCTTCCGGTATTTAGGAATTTTGGTTTGCCTGCCCCTCCATGCAGCGGCATGGGGGGACATGGCCGACAACGGGATTGAATGTTCCGTGGTGATGGAAAAGACCGAGTTTGACGCGAGGGCGGCTTTCCCGGACTTCAAGCTGGTGTTCACGAACAAGGGCGAAAAGACCGTTCGCCTGTTCGACGACTTCTATCCCCTGAAGGATGACGGGCCGCATATTTCCATAGAGATTTTTTCGGAACTGGGAAAAGAGAAAAGGAAAAAGGTAGCAGCATATTACCCTCATTATTGCATTGAACGAGGACGTTTCTTGAATTTTATTACGCTGAAGCCCGGAGAAAAGCATGAAGTGCTCATTAAGGATGCTTATCTGTTGATGCACTATTTTGGGCCTTTACGCCGTCTTCGCAATGGTGAGAACTATGAGTTGGAAGTAATCTTTCGGGATGGGTATGGAGATCCCGGTATTTGGAGGAAGTATGTAGGGAGAGAAAATTTCTCCGTGGTCGATCAATCGCCCTGGAATCGGTAGAGCATTTGCAATTCTCTCTTCGGATTGCTTCCTGTTTTTTCTTCCTTGAATCGATTGTCAAAGCATCCATTTTGTTCTGTAAAAACCTTCGGATTGAACCGGGGTGGTTTCTGGCATAGATCAGAGAATATTCATTTGGCAGTCTTTTCGTGAAGGCGGTCGAAGTTCGTCTTCTTATCACGTCTGAGGCGTGTTGTTGCTGGCCCAGGAACTCTTCATGATTCCCGGTGAACTAAACGTTTGGTTCAGAAACAAAAAACGATCAGGAAAATGAATAACTATATTCCTCTAAACAAGGCTGTTGGCCCGAAGGTCATCTGCGACGGGTACCAGGCTCTCATCCCTCAGAAGCTCGGAGTCGATGCGATGACGTTCAACTTTGACGGGTCGGCGTGTGAACACGCCACTTGTCCCGGTGCTCCGGAAATGTTCATCAAGGTCGAAGAAGACGGCCTGTATTACTTCGGCGTAGAGGCCGACGACTCCGGCAGTATTACAATAACTGGTGATAAGCTTTGCGAAAAGAAGGGAGATAAACCCAACGGCAAGCTGAATATCAAAACGGCTTCCAGATATTTGAAAGCTGGTTATTACAAGGTTGCCTTGTCGTGGACCAACAACGCCTATGATCCTACCAGCAACAACGCGATCGCGTTCAACGTCACGATGGACAAGGAACCGATTCAGGAAGGGAAATATGAAGGAGATTCCACGATGAAGCGTGAATTTTCGCCTTCTCCCAAAATCAAGCTGTGGACGATTGAAAGGGAATCCGACATCAAATGCGAAGAATCCAAGGAAGTCGAATATGAATTTAAAAAACCGAAAACTACCTATCTTGATGAAGATAACGCCTGCACAACACGAGGAACTAAACCCTCTACCGTAGTAACGGTTTGCAAGGATGAGGCGGCCAAACTTTGGAGGACGCGTGTTGTCGCTGTTTCTGGGGGTGCTGACGTTGTTATACGCACTGGAGGTTACAGGGACGCTACGCTTAACCCTCCCAAGACCGAAGCAGAAGCCATTACAGCAGTTAACTCAATGAACGGCTATCAATCTCGTCCAGGGGTAGGAGCATGGCATACAAAGGAGGCTTCCTCGGCTCATGAGAATCACCATTGCCGACAATACGAAGATGCAGGCAAGTTTTTCTGGAAGCACATGAAGATTCAAGAAAAAATTGAAGAAAAGACTTTTAATATTGAGAATGTCCCCGACATGGATACTGTCATCCAATTCGCGCAAGAATATGCCAACACTTGGACGGAGCGCTTCTGGTTTGAAGTTGATAATTATGTCAGAGGATTACCAGACGATGCCAATGACCGTCCCTACTGTGCCGGACAACAAGCTCTGAATGAAGCTACCCGCCAAGTCATACAACAGGCGAAAGCCAATGGATGGAGCAACGTACCCGATCAAATCACGGAACCGGGAGCTATTGAGCCGCCCTGTTTCATGCCTCCGGTCAGCGAAGGGGAAACCCGCAGCATGGCCGTTGCGGAGGAACCGTCCCCCCTGAAGCTCTCCATTGCGGATACTTCCCGGTTCGCGGAAGGCAGGATTACGCTGTGCTTCCGCAACGAAGGAAATGAGCCTGTCCGCATTCCCGATGAAATCAACGACGAAACGGCTGATTATTTCTTCCTGACGGTGTTGAGGAGCGAACAAGGGAACGTCCGCATCCTGAATGCTGAAACGGGAAAAATCACCTTCAACCGTCCCTTGAACTACCGGGAGCTTTCCCCCGGCCAGGAATACAGCGTCACGATTCCGGTGTTCCTCGATGAAGTCGAGCTGGAAGATTGGAAACAATGTTCTTGTGAACTCGAAACGCGCTACTATAATCAGCAGGGTAAGGATTGTTTCCTGGGGACTCTCCGGGCGACGGCCAAACTCTCGCTGTGATGAAAAAAATCTTCCGGTATTTAGGAATTTTGGTTTGCCTGTCCCTCCATGCAGCGGCATGGGGGGATACGGCTGACAACGGAGTGGAATGCTCCGTTGTGATGGAAAAAACCCGGTTTGACGCGAGAGAGGCTTTCCCGGACTTCAAGCTGGTGTTCACGAACAAGGGCGAAAAGACGGTTCGCCTTTTTGACGACTTCTATCCCCTCAAGGATAATGGCCCGAATATTTCCATATATATCTACTTAAAACTGGGAAACGGGAAAAAGATGGAAAAAGCCATAGCTTGGTATGGAGCCCCATATCTGATAGAACGTAGAGCGAACTCCATACACTTCATTACTCTGGAACCCGGAGAGAAACATGAAGTGCCTATCCAAAATGCCTATTTATTATTGACATATCTCGACTTACTCCGCAATGACAAGAGATACGAGTTGGAAGTAAACTTCTGGGACGGATTCGGAGAACGGGGTGTTCGGAGAAAATATGTAGGGAGGGCAGATTTTTCTTTGGTTGATCAATCGCCTTGGAGGCGGTAAAAATACTGCCTCCTGATGCCGGAAGTAGCTTATACAATCCATTTCGGGCACATGCTCGACTTGTACACCGTCATTCTAGAACACTTATTACCTCTCCTAAAAATCCCATGGTCTCCTGCGCAAAGCCTCCCAAAGTCCCTCAAATCGCTTTCCAGATATAAAAACCCATTTCCGGAACTGGTGGAGAAAACGGCCATCCGGACGGGGAAAATTTCCGCTGCCGACGGTTCCCTTTGACGTGCACGCCCGTATCGTTTACAACGGGCTTACTCCATGCAGGACTTCCTTTCCACCGTTATTCTCCTGTTCATCGTCATTGATCCCGTGGGACTGGCCCCGATGATTCAGGGAATGCTGAAGAAATATTCGGCCGCCCAGCAGAAGGCCATTCTGATGCGGGAGCTTGTGTTTGCCCTGAGCCTGCTGCTCCTGTTCTTCTTCTCCGGGAAATTCCTGCTGGACCTGCTGGGGCTGGAACCGTCCACCCTGAATATTTCCGGGGGCATCCTGCTGTTCCTCGTGGCGCTGGGCATGGTCTTTCCCGCCAAGGACATGCTCTCTTCCGCCGGACGCACGACCGGACAGGACGAACCTTTCATCGTTCCCATCGCCATGCCCCTGATGGCCGGCCCCTCCTCCCTGGCCATCATCATGCTGCACGCCTCCCAGAGCCCGGACAGCATCTCCCAGATGACCTATGCCGGCGCCATCGTGACTGCCTGGTTCCTCTCCGGACTGGTGCTTTTCATCGCGCAGAAGTTCCTGCGCCTGCTGGGGGAAAAAGGGACGATCGCCCTGGAACGTATGATGGGCATGGTGCTCATCATGATTTCCGTCCAGATGTTTATGAACGGACTCGCCGGGTACGGCGTGAAATAGGAAGGCGCGCCGACCATGCTTTGGCTCCTGCACGGTAACCTGGGCTCTCCGGCGGACTGGAAACCCGTCATGGAAGTCCTGCGCGCCGGGGGAGTGGAAGCCCGCGCCCTGAACCTCTGGAAGTACCTGGAATGCTGCCCCAAGAGCCTGAAGGACATGGGGCGCGTGCTGTGCTCTGAAATAGCCGCCCAGGACAAGCACCCCTGGCTCTGCGGTTATTCCCTGGGAGGCAGGCTGGCCATGCAGGCCGTTCTGGCCCATCCCCCCCTCTGGAAAGGCGCCGTATTCGTCAGCGCCAATCCCGGCATGGAGGATGAAACGGCAAAAGCGGCCCGGCGCGCGAAGGACGCAGAATGGGCCGTCAAGTGCCTCTCCGCGCCATGGGAGGATTTTTTGAAGGAATGGGACGCGCAGGGCGTATTTGAAGGCGGCCCGCCGCCTCCGGACCGTTCTTCCCTGAAACCGTGGCGCAAATCCATCTCCCGCGCTTTCATCGACTGGTCCGTGGGCGCCCAGAAAAACCTGGCCCCGCTCCTGAACCAGTCCCCTGTTCCCCAGTTATGGATAGCCGGGGAGCGTGATCCCAAATTCACTGCCCTGGCCCGCCGGGCGGCGGGGGAACAAGCCGTCATCATTCCCCGCGCCGGCCACCGCCTCCCCCTGGAAGCTCCGGCGCGGCTGGCGGAAAGCCTTCAACAATTCATCCTGCAAAACCCATGAACGATCCCAAAATACCGGACGCGGAAGATTTGAGAAAACTGGTGGAGGAAATCGCGCAGACCCACGTCCCCTTCGGCATGTACGGCCCGGCCAAGTACCCGCCCAAGGGGTGCCCGCTGATGGACGTGCCCCAGGAATACCTGGCGTGGTTCCAGGCCAAGGGCTTTCCCAAGGGAAAACTTGGCTGCCTGATGGAACAGTGCCTGCTGCTGAAAGGTAACGGGCTGGATCCTCTTTTTGACCCCTTCCGCAAGGCCAACGGCGGACGGACGAAGAAAAACGCCCGCCGCCGCGTGTGGGATTTTGAGAGCGAATAACCTTCCCCCCGGAAGGAACGCATTCTTCCCGCGTCATCAGGAGGGGGGAACGAGCTTCACTTCCCGCCTTGTCCCGTCCTCTTCCGTGACGGCCAGCACATAAAACACCCGGTCCTCCTTCTTCCCGCGCGTGACGGTAATGGTCAGGCTGCCGCGGGACAGCTTCACGCCATCCTCCGGAACGGAGAAAACGCCCAGCTCTTCCAGCAGTTCAAGCGCCCTGGCGCCGTCCCTCACACGGATGGACTGGCCGTCGCCTGAAATTTGCTTCTTCACCTCCTGCCATGCGGCGGCCAGCTGGCGCGGTTCCCGCTGCTGCATCTCCGCCCGGGAAAGAGGGGGCAGAGCCATGCAGAGCACGGCGGACAGCATGATCAATAGTCTCTTCATGACAGGGAGGCGGCGGGGAGTTGCTTGTTAATGGTGGCCTGGAACTTTTCCAGGGCCTGCATGGCGTGGTCGGAAGCCTTCCGGTCAATGGAAAGCTTCAGCCCGCAGTGGGGGCATTCAATGCCGCCGGACAACAGGTCCGGAATGGTCGTGGGGAAATACACTCCGCATTTGGGGCAGTCAAGCCCCGGAGTGCGCTGGTAGGAATAAGTGGTTTTCTGGTCCATGTTTTTTTCTTTCAATTAGTTATTTTTTCTCCTGGGAGGGAGAATCTTCATAATGCGGCCTGGAGGTCAGCTGGAGGAATTGGGACAGGCCGGAAGGCATGTCCGCCTGCTGCATGGTGACATGGATTTTCATGTTCGCCTGTAGGGAGGAAGAGGAGGAACCCCTCCCGGACTGGGGCGCCAGGGAAGCGCGGAAGTTCAGGCCGTCATCCTGCCCCTTTCCGGCGGAGGAATCCACCTCGCCCTTGTTCAGGGAAAAGCGTTCATCCGGAGCGGAGGCGACCGCGTCAATGATGTTGATGTCAAAGTCAAAGTCCGCCTGCTTGATTTGCAGCAGCGGCAGCGTCACCAGGCTGATGAGCGGCACGCTGACTTTCTTCTCCGCGCCGCCGGAAGCGTCGCTGTCCGTAAAATTGAAGCTGATGAGCCTCAGCGCCCCCGTGGAACCGTCCGCAGGATTGTAGGACTCGAAAGCCAGGGACATGAAATGCTTCATGTAGCGTTCCGTGGACATCGCGTCCGCATCAATCGTCGCGACCAGCGGGGCCGAGATCAACTGCTGCAGGCTCATGATGTGCCCGTTCACCTTGTTGTTTGTAGAATCACTCATAATAATATCACTATTGTGCGGCCAGTCCGGAAACGTCATTCTGCTCCGCCAGGACGGCGGGAACGGCGGCGGGCGCGATGTTGAGGTGAAGCGTCTGGATGGAGTTCTCCGGCATCTTTTTGAGCTTCTCCGTCTCCACCTCCACGTCCACCACCACATTGCTTACCTGCCGGGTGAACGCATACTTTTCCGCAAGCACGTCAATGAAGGAGGAGAGGCCTTCCCGGAGGTTCGTGCGGCACTCCTGCCTGAGGGCGTCCCCCTGGGCACCCTGGAACAGGTCGGCCAGATCGGGATTGTCCATGAATTCCTTCTCCGCCACATCCGCCAGAAGCTCCGCCAGCAATCCCTTGTCCAGTCCGGAGTCCGCCCGCAGGAGGGCCCCCTCATGGCCGGAAACAGCCGCAGTGATCTTCTTCCCCAGGTAGAGGCAGAAATTCCTTTTCCACTGTTCCTCCCTGGCAAGCAGGGAGGAAAAATCACTTCTCGCCTCATCCGCCGGGAGATTGGAGTGCACCACGGCCATCACAATGGAACGGATGGCATACGCAGGCACCCGCTCCGCCAGTTCCTGCTGGAACAGGCTGCACTGCTCCGCATCCAGCACCTGCCTCTCCTCCACCCCGGAGGTTCCCGTCACCGCATACTTCAAATCGAATTCCAGGGACCCTATCTGGGCGCTGGGAAGCTGGAAGCCACGCACACCGCCGTGCTTCCCGTACTGGCGCGCCAGCCCCGCCGCATGGCAGTTCGCCGCGTGCTGCGCTTCGATAATGTCCCTAAGCAGGGATTCGACAATCAGATTCAGACGAGACATGGCTCTGGGATGGAAGAGAAATCGTTATGCTCCGGTTATTGTGCAGGCGTAGCGGCCACGGCCACCTTCCTCTTGAGCTCTCCGGCGCTCACCGTGCAGTTCCTGGCGTCTTCCTTGGAAATCGTGTATTCCTTGCCGGAATCCGTTTTCACAATCTTGGCTTCATTCCCCGCACCGTTATCAAACGGGTCCGTGGCGTCCCCTATCCGGAGAGTGATGGCATCCGGCTCAAACAGGCCTTCCTTGTTCTTGTAGGAGGTCATCAGCTTCACGCTTCCATCGTCCTGGATGGCATGCTGAACCTCCAGGGAACCGGTGGGAGATACCACGGAAATGCTGTTGTTCAGCATTTCCAGCACCTTGGCCATCCCGGCGGGCATGCTGTCCTGTCCGGCATGAACGGCCACGTCCATCGTGTACTCCACGCTGTACTTGGAGTCCTTCGTGGCGGAGGAGTCCTTCTTGCTGGAATAGCTGGCGTTCATGCTGCCGCGCGCCCAGAAGCATCTTGCAGAGGCGGAAACACTGGTATCTACGGAGCTGGAGGAATTCTCCGTCTCCGTACTGGCGGCGGAAGCGCTGATATTCGCCTTGAAGTTGATGTCAATGGAGTTGATGGCGATGTAGGGGATGGGGACGATGGTCAGAAGGGGAACCGTAATCTGGGCCATGTGGCCGTCCTTGATGAACTGGAAGGAGACATTCACCGTCTTCTTCTCTTCTCCTTCCGTGTACAGACCCACATTTTGGATGAATTCCCAGGAGGTCCGGGCCGCCTGGGCCTGGGCTTCCACGCAGGCGACCAGGGGACCGCCGATGATGTTGCCGAAAGGCAGCGACTTGAGGGAGGAGGTCGCCACATCTGCTGCTGATTTGTCAATTGCCATATTATTTTATTTTCTGGTTGAGGTTAATATGAGGTGCCGCCTTTTGGCGACGTTGTGATCATGGGGTCATTCCGGCGCTTTTTCCATCCCGCCTGTCCGGAAGAACTGTTCCGCTTTCCCGCGGCGCCGGCGGCCATGGCCGGGGTCTATTTGGAAAACGACAGCATGTTCAGGCTTCCCAGCACTTTCTTTTTCATGAACTTGCTGACGGGGATGGAAACATTCCCCACCTGAAGGAAATTACCCGCAATGGACTCTATGTGTAATTTATTAACCAGATAGGAACGGTGCACGCGGATGAAATATTCCCCGTCCAGGTGCTCGGCCACCCGCGCCAGCGGGGCGGATACCAGAATGGACGACATGCCGTGCACGTGCAGCGTGCAGTAGCTTCCCCCCGCCTCCACATACAGGATATGCTTCATCAGGATGCGCTGGAACCCGTCGTTCATTTTGACGAACACCATGGGGTTTCTGGACAGGGAAAATCCGGCGGGCCTCCCCAACAGCGGCGTAAGGGAGTCATCCTTCATTTCCATGATTTCCAGCTTGTCTCCGTGCTCCACCGGTTCCGGCGCCGGGGCATAACAGATCCTATCTTTTTTAGTGACTTTAATAAATTTAATGGTCATTCAAAAATCATAGCAAAAACTTTAAATACTCAATAAATTCATCAATGAACAGCAGAAATGACCTTCTGAAACCAAATTTATCTCTTCTGAACGGCCATTGGAAACCGTGCCTTACCAACGCATTCAGGCCGCGGAAACCGTATTCCGCGGCCTGAATGGCACCCGTCTCTGCCGGGAAAAAACCTAATTCATCAGCGCCTGGTGCCTTTTCAGCAAGTCTACCGTCAGCGGTTCGGGAAAGGCCTTCACGTTGGACGATCTGGCATCCTCCCTAAAGTTTTCCCCCTCATACAGCGGCA